>NZ_KB913037.1:2714648-3033657 GCF_000384295.1 Amycolatopsis balhimycina FH 1894
AAGCGTGTCAGAGCTCGACGGCGCGGTAGAGCGAGCCGACCTCGCCCTTGGTCAGCCGGCGGATCGAGCCGACGCGCTGGTTGCCGAGCTGGACGTCGCCGATCGCGGTGCGGACCAGCTTGAGCACCGGGTGCCCGGTGTCCTTGAGCAGGCGGCGCACGATGTGCTTCTTGCCCTCGTGGATGACCAGCTCCACCAGCGACTTGCCGGAGTGCATGTCCTTGACCCGGAACTGGTCGACCTTGACGATGCCGTCCGGCAGCTCCCAGCCCTTGCGCAGCTCCTTGCCGAGCCCGCGCGGCACGAGGCCGTCGACCTCGGCGAGGTAGGTCTTGAGCACCTGGTAGGACGGGTGCATCAGCCGGTGCCCGAGGTCACCGTCGTTGGTCAGCAGCAGCAGGCCCTCGGTGTTCTCGTCGAGCCGGCCGACGTGCACGACACCGGGGGTCTCCTCGTAGCGGCCCAGCAGGTACTCGCCGACGCACGGGCGGCCGCGGTCGTCCGACATCGTCGAGTGCACGCCCTTGGGCTTGTTCAGGGCGAGGTAGATCAGGTCGTCGCGCAGGTTCACCCGGGTGCCGTCGACGTGGATGACCGCGGCGTCCGGGTCGACGCGGCGGCCCAGCTCGGTGACGATCTGGCCGTCCACCTCGACCCGGCCGGCGACGATCAGGTCCTCCGCCGCGCGCCGGGAGGCGACCCCGGCCTGCGACAGCACCTTCTGCAGCCGGATGCCGTCGGGGTGTTCACTGGATGTCATCGATGGTGTCCACTTCGGGTAGCAACGGAGCGATGGCAGGCAAGTCGTTCAGTGACGACAGCCCCAGTCGCTCCAGGAACAGCTCGGTCGTCACGTACAGCGTGCCGGTCGTCTCGGGATCGGTCCCCATCTCTTCGATGAGGCCGCGCGCGAGCAGCGTCCGGATCACGCCGTCCACGTTCACGCCGCGCACCGCGGCGACCCTGGCCCGGGTCACCGGCTGCCGGTACGCGATCACGGCGAGGCTCTCCAGCGCGGCCCGGGTCAGCTTCGACCGCTGGCCGTCCAGCAGGAGCTTCTCCACGAACGGGGCATAGACGTCTCTAGTGTAGAACCGCCACCCTTCGCCGACGCGCCGCAGGTCGATCCCGGAGGTCCGGTCGGTGAACTTCTGCGCCATGGTCCGCAGCGCGACGACGATCCGCGACTTCGGCTGGCCGAGGGTGCCGGCGAGAAGTTCTTCGCCGGCGGGCGAGTCGACGATGAGGAGAAGCGCTTCGAGCGCGGCCTCGAGAGCCTCGTCGGAGGTGAGGTCCGGCATGAAGTCGGCGTCCCCGGCGGCGACCAGGTCGGACTCGGGGTCGGCGGGGCCGGGCTCGGCCGCGCCTGGCTCGGCGGCGGCTTCGGGCTCGGGCTCGGGCTCGGGCTCGGGCTCGGCAAGGGCGGCACTTTCACGTGAAAGTGCCGCTTCGGCCTCGACCTCGGGCGCGCCCAGGGGCTCCACCGGCTCGCCGTCCTCGGTCACCGGCTCGCCGGCCAGCGCCTCGTCCAGCGCCAGCTCCGCCGCGGCTTCCTCCGGTTCCTCGGTCACCGGCTCGCCGGACAAAGCCTCGTCGAGCGCCAACTCGGCCGCAGCTTCGCCCGGTTCCTCACCCACGGGCGGTTCCGGTGTCTCGATCTCGGCCGCCGGCGTCTCCACCGGCTCGTTGTTCTCGGGGATCACCCGTACTCCTCTTCGTCTCCGGCGGAGCGGTCCAGCTCGGCCGCCGCGGAGGCTTCTTCCTTCGAGCCGCCCGTCCAGCGGACGTGCAGCTCGGCCAGTGCCTCGCTCTGCTCGAACTGGACCGTCGCCTCGCGGTAGAGCTCCAGCAGCGCCAGGAAGCGCGCCACGATCTCGACCGTGTGGTCGCAGTCGTGCACCAGCTCGCCGAACGTCGCCTGGCCCCGTTCGGCCAGCATCACCCGCAGGATCGCCGCGTGCTCGCGCACCGAGATACGGCCCATGTGGATGTGCGCGATCGACACCGTCGGCGGCGGCTTCGGCCGGAACACCGCCACCGCGATGTCGGCGAACTTCTGCGGTGTCACGCCCAGCATCACCTCGGGCAGCAGCCCGATGAACCGCTCCTCCAGCGCCACCGACCGCGGGTAGCGCCGCAGCGCGTTCTGTTCCAGCTCGCCGAACAGCGCCGCCACCTGCTTGTACGCGCGGTACTGGAGGATCCGCGCGAACAGCAGGTCGCGGGCTTCGAGCAGCGCGAGGTCGTCTTCGCTCTCCACCTCGGCCGACGGCAGCAGCCGGGCCGCCTTCAAATCCAAGAGCGTGGCCGCGATGACCAGGAACTCCGTCGTCTCGTCGAGGTTCCAGTCGGTGCCCAGCGCCCGCGTGTACGCGATGAAGTCGTCGGTGACCCGGTGCAGCGCCACCTCGGTGACGTCGAGCTGGTGCTGCGAGATCAGCTGCAGCAGCAGGTCGAACGGCCCCTCGAAGTTGGCCAGCCGCACCTTGAACTTCGACGTGCTCAGTTCTTCGGTGTTGACGCCTTCGGGGATCATCCCGCCGTGCACCGTCTGGTGCTCTTCGGGTACCTGTTCCTCCGGAGCCGGTGCCGGCTCGTCCATCAGTCCTCGGTTTCGCCGCCGTCTGAGCCGACCACCCGCAGCCGCTGCACCAGCACCGATTCCTCGCCGTTGGCGTCGAAGTCGGCCAGCAGCACCGCGACGGCCTCGCGGACCAGCCGGCCACGGTCGACGACCAGGTCGTGCTTCGCGCGCAGCGTCAACCGGGCCTGCTCCATGGCGACGAGCTCGTCGCCGGAGACGTAGACGGTGATCTTCGCGTCGTGCTTGGTCCGGCCCGAGCCGTGCGGGGCCGCACTGCGGGCGAGCTGATCGGCCCGGTCGTTGCCCGAAGGCTTCGGCTGGGGCTTCTCGACGGGCTCGGGGGGTGCCTGGGGAGGGAGATCGAGAGCGGGGCTGGCGGTGCTGGTCGTAATCCTGAAGAGTTCCGACGCTCCGGGCAGGGAAGCGCGCCTGCTCACCGAGCGATCACCTCGCGGGCCAGCTGACGGTACGCCGCCGCGCCGGCCGACTTGGGCGCCCAGGTCGTGATCGGCTCACCCGCGACCGTCGTCTCGGGGAACCGCACCGTGCGGTTGATGACCGTGTCGAACACGGTCTCGCCGAATGCCTCCACCACGCGAGCCATGACCTCCTTCGAATGCAGGGTTCTCGGGTCGTACATGGTGGCGAGAATCCCGACTATGTCCAGTTTGGGGTTGAGGCGTTCCTGAACCTTCTCGATGGTGTCGATCAGGAGGGCGACGCCTCGCAGACTGAAGAACTCGCACTCCAGCGGGATGATCACGCCGTCCGCGGCGGTCAGCGCGTTCACCGTGAGCAAGCCGAGCGAGGGCTGGCAGTCGACAAGAACATAGTCGTAGTCGTTCATGACCGGACGCAGGACCCGTAACAACGTGTGTTCGCGCCCTACCTCGGCGACGAGCTGGACCTCCGCCGCGGACAGGTCGATGTTGCTCGGCAGCAGGTCAACGCCGTCGACGCGGGTCTTCATCAGCACGTCGGTGGCGCTGACCGAGCGCTCCATGATGGCGTTGTAGACCGTCTGGTCGAGCTCGTGCGGCTGGATGCCGAGGCCGACGGCGAGCGCGCCCTGCGGGTCGAAGTCGACCAGCAGCACCTTGCGCCCGTACTCGGCGAGCGCGGCACCCAGGTTGATGGTCGACGTCGTCTTGCCGACGCCGCCCTTCTGGTTGCACATCGCCATGATCTTGGCCGGGCCGTGCTTGTCCAGCGGCGCCGGATCGGGGTGCTCGCGGATCGGGCGGCCGGTCGGCCCGATGCCCTCGAGCTTGACCTTCTTGCCGTTGCGCTCCTGCGGCTCGTCGCCGTCGTGGACCGCGGGCGTCGCGATGGTGACCTGGCTGAGGTTCGCCGCCGCCGACCCGGCGGACTCGACCGTTACGGCCGGCTGGTTCGGTGTCGACATGGCGCGAAAGCTCCTTGTTCGTCAGCGTCGCCGCAGCCTATGTCCGGAGTCGGAGCCCCGGCAAAGCAACGCGCCGGACCCGACGGGGCAATGTCACTCGACCGTCGGTGCAGGCTGGGAAGGCCCTTGACCCTTTACAGGGCCGTCTAGCCCAACGCTCGCGGGTGCGCCGTCGCGTATACCTCGCGCAGCGTGTTGACCGTGACCAGCGTGTACACCTGGGTTGTCGTCACCGAGGCGTGGCCGAGCAGTTCCTGGACGACGCGGACGTCGGCGCCGCCTTCGAGCAGGTGCGTGGCGAAGGAGTGGCGGAGGGTGTGCGGCGACACCCCGGCTTTGACCCCCGCCCGTTCGGCGGTGTCCTTGAGGATCTGCCATGCGCTCTGCCGCGAGAGCCGGCTGCCGCGGGCGTTGAGGAACAGCGCCGCGGTGCCGCGTCCGTGCGCGGCGAGCGCCGGCCGGGCGCGGACGGTGTAGGCGTGCAGCGCGGCGAGCGCCGGACGGCCGATCGGGACCAGCCGCTGCTTGCCGCCCTTGCCGTCGAGCAGCACGGTGCGCTCGGTGTCGTCGACGTCGTCGACGTCCAGGCCGACCGCCTCGGAGATCCGGGCCCCGGTGGAGTAGAGCAGCTCCAGCAGCGCCCGGTCGCGCAGCGGGCGCTCGCCGTCCGGCGGCGGGGTCTCCAGCAGCCGCAGCACGTCGTCGACCGGCAACGCCTTGGGTAGCCGCTTCGCCGGCGTCGGCGGCCGGACCTCGCGGGCCGGGTTGTGCTCGGTGAGCCCCTCGGCGTGGGCGAACTTGTGCAGTCCCCGCACGGCGACCAGGGCCCGGGCGGCCGACGACGCGGCGAGCGGCCGGTGCTCGTCGTCCCCCTCGCGCAGGGCGGCGCCGAAGGCCGTGACGTGCCCGGGGGTGACGTCGGCGATCTTCGCGACGCCCACGCCGTCCAGGTGCGCGCGGTACCGGCGCAGGTCGCGGGCGTAGCTGTCCAGGGTGTTGCGTGCGGTCCCGCGTTCGACGACCAGGTGGTCGAGATAGGCGGCGATCACGTCGGCCGTGCTGTGCGGGCTGGAGGCCACGCCGGTCACCTTAGGCCGCCCGGGGCTCGTGACCCGGCAGAAACCCCGTTCTCAGCTTCACGCGGTTACCTTGGATTCATGGAGTCCGACGAGCTCCGCATCGGCACGGCCGAGCGGGAGGAAGCGGCGAGACTGCTCGCCGATCACTTCGGCATGGGCCGCATCACCCCGGACGAGTACGAGACGCGGGTGACGGACGCCTACGCGGCGACGACCCTCGGCGACCTCCGGCCGCTGTTCCGCGACCTGCCGCAGCCGCACCCGGGGTACTTCGGAATTCCGCCGCTCTACGTCCAGCCCACCACGCAGCTCCCGATGTACGCGCCGGCGGTGCTGGATCCGTATGCACCGCCGCCGGCCCCGATGCCGTACGCGCCGCCGATGCCGGTCCCCTACTCGTACCGGTCCAAGACGGTGGCCGGGGTGCTGCAGATCGTGCTGCCGTTCGGCGTCGGCCGGTTCTACACCGGCCAGGTCGGGCTCGGCCTGCTGCAGCTGTTCGTCTGCATGATCACCTTCGGCTTCGGCGCGATCTGGCCGATGATCGACGGCATCATGCTCCTGGCCAACGGCGGCGAGGACGCCCAAGGCCGCCCGCTGCGCCCCTGACCGCCGGAAACGCCGTGAACGACTCTTTCCTGTCGTCGGATGACAGGAAAGAGTCGTTCATGACGTCGGAACGCGGATCAGCCTTGCTTGCGCTTGGCGAACGCCGTCGGGCGGTCCTCCCACGGGGCGTCGGCCGGACGCGGCCCGGCCACCCCGGTGAGCACCGCGTGCGTGGCCAGCACTCCGGACACCGTGGCGCCGTTCAGCAGCTCGCCCGCCAGGGCCATCCGGACCGCCTCGGCGAGCGGGAACTTGCGGATGACGAGGTCAGCCTCCTCGTCCCCGAGCACCTCACGGTCCACATCGGACAGTCCGCGGGCCAGGAAGACGCGCACCACCTCGTCGGTGAAGCCCGGTGACGCCGCGACGTCGACCAGGGTCACCCAGTCCGAAGCGGCCAGCCCGACCTCCTCGACGAGTTCCCGGCGAGCCGTGCCGACCGGGTCCTCACCGAGGTGGTCGATCAGGCCGGCGGGCAGCTCCCAGAGCCGGTGCCCGATCGGGTGCCGGTACTGGTGGATGAGCGTGACCTGCTGCGACTCGTCCAGCGCGACGATCGCCACCGCGCCCAGGTGCTCGATCACCTCGCGGGTCGCGGTGTTCCCGCCCGGCATCACGACCTCGTCGATCCGCAGGCCGACGACCCGTCCGATGTGGACGTCGCGGCTGGCCGCGACGCTGAACTCGTGCTCGCCCGGCGCGGTCACCGGGCCGCCACCGGGGTCTCGGGCAGCTCGACCGGCAGCCGCTCGGCGACCTTGCGGTCGACGACGGCCTTGACGAACGCGCTGAACAGCGGGTGCGGCCGGGTCGGGCGGCTCTTCAGCTCGGGGTGTGCCTGGGTGCCGACGAAGAACGGGTGCTGGCCGGCGGGCAGCTCGACGAACTCGACCAGGCGGTCGTCCGGCGAGGTGCCGGAGAAGACCAGGCCCGCGTCCGAGAGCTGCTTGCGGTAGGCGTTGTTCACCTCGTAGCGGTGCCGGTGCCGCTCGGACACCTCGGTGGTGCCGTAGGCCTTGGCGACCTGCGAACCCGCCTTGAGCTTCGCCGGGTAGGCCCCGAGCCGCATGGTGCCGCCCATGTCCCGCTCCCCCGCGACGACGTCACGCTGGTCGGCCATGGTCGAGATCACCGGGTGCTCGGTGTTCTCGTCGAACTCCGACGATCCGGCGTCCTCGATGCCGGCCAGGTGCCGGGCCGCCTCGATGACCATGCACTGCAGGCCGAGGCACAGGCCGAGCAGCGGGACACCGCGGGTGCGGGCGTACTCGATCGCGCCGACCTTGCCCTCGATGCCGCGGATGCCGAACCCGCCCGGGATCAGCACACCGTCCACATCGGACAAGACCGACGCCGCCCCGGACGCGGTCTGCGCGTCGTCGGAGGCGACCCAGACGATCTCGACCTTGGCGCGGTGGGCGAACCCGCCCGCACGCAGGGCCTCGGTGACCGACAGGTACGCGTCCGGCAGGTCGATGTACTTGCCGACCACCGCGATGCGCACGACCTCGTTCGGGTTGTGCACGCGGTCGAGCAGGTCGCCCCACACCGTCCAGTCGACGTCGCGGAACGGCAGGCCGAGGCGTCGGACGACGTAGGCGTCGAGCGCCTCGCGGTGCAGCACCTTCGGGATGTCGTAGATCGACCGCGCGTCCGGACAGGCGATGACGGCCTCGTTGTCGACGTCGCACATCAGGCCGATCTTGCGCTTGAGGTCCTCGGGGATCTCCCGGTCGGCCCGGCAGACCAGCGCGTCGGGCTGGATGCCGATGTTGCGCAAAGCGGCGACCGAGTGCTGGGTCGGCTTCGTCTTGAGCTCGCCCGACGGCGCCAGGTACGGCACCAGCGAGACGTGCAGGAAGAAGCACTGGTCGCGGCCGACGTCGTGGCGGACCTGGCGGCACGCCTCCAGGAACGGCAGCGACTCGATGTCGCCGACCGTGCCACCGACCTCGGTGATGACGACGTCCGGCGACTGGCCGTTCTCGTCGGGCTCGGCCGCGGCGGTGATCCGCGCCTTGATCTCGTCGGTGATGTGCGGAATGACCTGCACGGTGTCGCCGAGGTACTCACCGCGGCGCTCCTTGGCGATCACCTCGGAGTAGACCTGGCCGGTCGTGACGTTGGCCTTGCCGTCGAGGTCGCGGTCGAGGAAGCGCTCGTAGTGCCCGATGTCGAGATCGGTCTCGGCACCATCGTCGGTGACGAACACCTCACCGTGCTGGAACGGGTTCATCGTCCCGGGGTCGACGTTGAGATACGGATCGAGCTTCTGCATCGTGACGCGAAGCCCGCGTGCGGTAAGGAGCTGACCCAGGCTGGAAGCCGTGAGTCCCTTACCCAGAGAGGAGGCAACGCCTCCGGTGACAAAGACGTACTTGGTTGCCCGTGACTGAAGTCCCACGGGCCGCCAGCATATCCCACTGCTGCGGATCCGCTCGTTGTGACATCCCCGAACCTCCGGATATGACCGTCACCACCCGCGCGGGTGAGTCAGGCGGGTGAGTCAGGCAGTCGCCTTCACGGGGGCCAGCCGGGGCCGCCCGGTGAGCGCGCGGCTGCCCGGCAGCCGCCGCAGCACCTCCACGATCAGGACGGTCAGGACGATCGTCGCCAGGTAGATGATCACGCTGAGCCACGGCGCGCCGAACCGCTCCGCGACGTGCGGGATCGCCGGCCCGAGCAGGGCCAGGGCGAGGGGGTGCACGAGGAAGATGCTGAACGAGCGGTTCGCCGCCCACGAAACCAGCCGGGCGCCACGGCTGCCTTCACGACGGCGAGCCGCCCATCTCGTGGCGAACGCGTAGATCGCCGCGATCACGGTGAGGAACCACGGGATCAGGTACGGCTGGAACGGGTCGCTGGCCACCTGCGGGAACGTTCCACTGTGGACGGTCCGGAAGTAGTACCACTCGGTGCCCGCCAGCACCGCCACGAACGCGCCGCCGAGCAGCAGCCGGTGCCGCCCCGCCCAGGCGTGCACGGTCTCGAAGTGCATGGCCACCACGGCGCCGGACAGCGTGTAGAACTGGTACGGCAGGATCGTGCCGTACAGGTGGGTGATCGTCTCGTAGCTCACGCCGAACGGCTGGTAGGTCATGAACAGCGTCACGCCGACCTGCGCCACCCCGCTGCCGAGCAGCAGCCACTTGTGCTTGCCCTCGGTCGCCCGCAGGAGCTTCATCAGCACCGGGAACAGCAGGTACACCTGCATCGTCACGAGCAGGAAGTACAGGTGGTACCAGGCGCCGCCGGTGACCAGGTCGGTCAGCAGCAGGCGCATCGACGCCTCGAGCGAGCCCGGCTGCTGCTCGCCGGTCACCAGGCCGTACGCCCAGAAGAACATCGACCACGCCAGGTAGGGCGTCGCGACCAGCGGCAGCCGGCGGCGCCAGAAGTCACCGGCGGCCACCTCGCGGCCGCGGTTCTGGAACACCAGCACGAACCCGGTCAGCGCGAAGAACGCCTCACGCGTGAAGTGCAGCGGTGTCTCGACGGCGTTGGCACCGGCGTCCGACGCGTAGTTCGTCGCCCCCACCACGTGGATGAGGATGACGCAGGCGAAAGTGACCAACCGGAACAGGTCGATCTGGTGCAGGTAGGGCGCTTTCCCACCCGGTCTCGTGACGCGGGCGGGGGTCTCGAGGGTGGCCTGGGCAGTCGTCATCGTGCCGCCGATCCGGCACCGTCGTCGGCGTGGTTCACGTTGTCAGACTTGCCACCCATTCTGTGAATTTCCCATGAAGCCACTGGGAAGCGCCTGTTGGCCGGGCTCCTGGGGTGTGTCGGATATGCCACTGCCGCTGGGGATGCACGATTACCGTGATCATGTTAGTGCTCAGCGTGAAGGGCCACCACACGGGCGCGACGGCATCCACGTGGCGGCCCTCACGGCGAAAGCGCTCAGAAGGCGGCTGCCCCGTCCGGGGTGCCGAGGGCGGTGAGGCCGTCGTAGCCGGTCACGGCGGTGCAGAGGTAGCTGCCGCCGCACGAGCCGTTGCTCCCGCCGCTCACGTCGCAGAGCGAGGACGTGGGCGAATACACAGTGTTCGCGCCCGTGACGCCGGTGACACCGCCGAGCGCGTACACGCGACAGCAATTCCCGCCAAAGCGGACTTCGCCCCGCTTCTACTGTGCGTAGCGCGCGGTCAGCCCGCCGGTCGCTCGCCCGGCTCGTCGTCGCCGAAGAGGGACCGCAGCGTCACCTCGCGGTTCACCCGGACGTGTTCCGCCGCGTAAGCCTTCGCGCGCTCGGCGTTCCCGGACGCGATCGCGTCGTACAGCCGCCGGTGCTCGTCGAGCAGGTCCGCCCAGTGCTCGTTCTGGCTCGTGAGCCAGCGCAGCCTGCCCTCGAGGGGCTGCAGCATCGTGGTGAGCAGCGCGTTGCCCGCGATCGCGACGATCTCGTCGTGGAAGCGCGAGTTGAGCACGGTGATCCGGGCCGCGTCACCGCGGGCGGTCGCGCGGCCCGCGTCGGCGAGCACCCGCTCGAGCCGTTTCAGCTCCGCCGCGCCCGCGCGTCCGGCGGCGAGCCCCGCGGCGAGTCCTTCGAGGGCCTCCCGGACGTCGAACAGCTCCTCGACGTCGACCCGCGCCAGCTGCCGGACGACGACCCGCCGCGGCGACTGGACGACGAGGAAGCCTTCGGCCTCCAGGCTGCGGATGGCCTCGCGGACCGGCACCCGGGAGACGCCGAGGTCTTCGGCCAGCTCGCGCTCGACCAGCCGGTCACCCGGGCGGAGCCGGCCGGTCAGGATCCGTTCGCGCAGCTCCTCGCGGACCCGCTGCCGGGTGGCCGCGAGGGGTTGCCGCTCGTTCACCGCTCCCCCTCCTTCAACACCGCCGTAACCGGCCGTAACACGAGTTTACGGCCGGAGGGTTGACTCGGGTGAACCCCGGGGTGATATTTGGGATTCCAAAGTTTGGTATCCCAAATCGCCGTCGCCGCACTGCGTCAAACGGGGCTTCGCCCCGGCCGGGGCTCCGCCACCCGGAACCCCCGAAAGATCCGTAGATCGGAGGGCCCCACATGACTGCCGCCCCGCTCACCGAACCTTCCCAAGAGACGACCACGCCGCCGGATCCCCGGCTGTGGAACGAAGACCTCGCGCCGGCGAAGGATCGCCGGTGGAAGGTCTACGACATCTTCGCGCTGTGGATGTCCGACGTGCACAACCTCGGCAACTACACCTTCGCGGCGGGGCTCTTCGTGCTCGGCCTGTCGGCCTGGCAGGTGTTCACGGCGCTGCTGTTCGGCTTCGTGATCATCTACGCCGGGATGAACCTGATGGGCCGGATCGGCCAGCGCACCGGCGTGCCGTTCCCGGTCGTGGCGCGGATCAGCTTCGGCACGTTCGGCGCCAACCTGCCCGCGCTGATCCGGGCGGTCATCGCGATCTTCTGGTACGGCATCCAGACCTACCTCGCCAGCGTGGCCATCACGCTGCTCGTGCTCACCATCGACCCGGGCCTGAAACCGCTGACCGAGCACGGTTTCCTCGGCCTGCACGCCCTCGGCTGGATCTGTTTCGTCGCACTGTGGGCGGTCCAGGCGCTGATCCTGACCCGCGGCATGGAGTCGGTGCGCAAGTTCCAGGACTGGTGCGGGCCGGCGATCTGGGTCGTGATGATCGCCCTCGCCGTCTGGGTCCTCGCCGCCGGGCACTGGAACATCTCCTTCACCAGCAGCCCGAAACAGCTGTCCACCGGCGAGCAGATCCGGCAGTGGTTCGGCGCGACCGGGCTGATCCTGGCCACCTACGGCACGCTCATGCTCAACTTCTGCGACTTCTCACGGTTCGCCCCCGACCAGAAGACCGTGCGGCGCGGCAACTTCTGGGGCCTGCCGATCAACTCGACGGCGTTCGCGCTGCTGTCGGTGATCGTCACCGCGGGCAGCATGCAGGTGTTCGGCGAGGCGATCACCGACCCGGCCGAACTGCTCTCCAAGGTGCACAACACACCGGTGCTCGTCATCGGCGCGCTCACGTTCGCGATCGCGACCATGGGCGTCAACATCGTCGCCAACTTCGTCTCCCCCGCCTACGACCTGGCCAACATCTGGCCGAAGCGGATCAGCTTCACCATCGGCGGGATGATCAGTGCCGTCGCCGCGCTGTGCGTGCTGCCGTGGAAGCTGTACTCCTCGCCCGCGGTGGTCAACTACTTCCTCGGCGGGCTCGGCGCGTTCCTCGGCCCGCTGTTCGGGATCATGATCGTCGACTACTACCTGATCCGGCGCGGCAAGGTCGACGTCGCGCAGCTGTTCGTCGACGGCGGGATCTACCCGCGGGTGAACCCGCGGGCGCTGGTGACGTTCTTCCCGACCGCGGCGTTGTCCGCCGTCATCGCGCTGGTGCCGTACTTCGCGCCCGCCGCGCCGTACTCGTGGTTCATCGGCACGGCGTCGTCCGCGGCGCTGTACTACGTGGTGTCGAGGAAACACCGATGAGGATCGTCGTCACCAACTGCAACACCACCGAGGTGATGACGAAGGAGATCGAAGCCGGGGCCCGCGCGGCCGCGAGCCCCGGCACGGAGATCCTCGCCCGGACGCCGCGCTGGGGGCCGGAGTCGGCCGAGGGCTGGCTGGACAGCTTCCTGTCCGCGGCGGCGGTGCTGGATCTGTTGCGGGGCCTGGCAGAACCGTTCGACGCTGTCGTGCTCGCCGGGTTCGGCGAGCACGGCCGCGAGGGCGCGCGCGAGCTGCTGGACGTCCCGGTCGTCGACATCACCGAAGCGGCCGCGCACCTGGCCTGCCTGCTCGGCCGCCGCTACGGCGTGGTGACCACTTTGGACCGGACGTGCGGGCTGATCGAGGACAGCCTGCACGCCGCCGGGGTCGCGCGGAACTGCGTCACAGTCACCGGTGCCGGGCTCGGGGTGCTGGAGCTGACCGACGCACGCCGGACGGAGTCGGCGCTGCTCACCGCGGGACGTCGAGCGCGTGACGCCGGCGCGGAGGTGCTCGTGCTCGGCTGCGCCGGGATGACCGGCCTCGACCGGAAGATCTCGACGATGCTGGACATTCCCGTCATCGACGGCGTGGCCGCCGCCGTCCGGCTCGCCGAATCGCTCGTCGCGCTGGGCTTGAAGACGAGCCGCGCGGGGTCATACGCGAAGCCGTTGGACAAGCGGCGCACCTGGCCTGATTGACACTCGCCGCTTCGTCCGGTCAGAATCCCTGCAGCCGTACCGCCGCCCGGTGACGAGTGGGGATTTTGACGTCCCCGAAGGGCGGTCGAGGTGCGAAGCATTCTGGGCGCGCTTGCGTTGGCGGCAAGCATGATCCTGGTCCCGGTGAGCGGGACGGCGGTGGCCGCGTCCCCACCCCACACCACGGATTCTTTCGGGGGTCCGGGTGGCGGGGCCCCCGGCCGGGGCGGAGCCCCGCATACCATCGTCACCGACGGCGTCAAACTCGCGAGCATCCGGCAGGCCGTCCGCGGCGGCCACGCGACGAGGGCGCAGCGTGACGCGTTGAAAGCCGTGCTGGACAAGGCGAACACCGCGCTCACGGCCGGGCCGTGGTCGGTGCTGGACAAGCCGTCCGCGCCGCCGAGCGGCGACAAGCACGACTACATGAGCCAGGCGCCGTACTGGTGGGCCAGCCAGCCCAAGACGCCGGAAAACCCGCAGGGCTGCCCGTACGTCAGCAAGGACGGCCAGCGCAACCCGGAAGCCGACGCGATCACCGACCACACCTACCGGATGTGGGCCTGGGACGCGATGTACTACCTCTCGCTGGCCTGGTACTACACCGGCGACGCGAAGTACGCGAAGCGTGCGGCGCTGGACATCCGCACGTGGTTCCTCGATCCGGCCACCCGGATGAACCCGAACATGACGTACTCGCAGCTCGTGCCCTGCCGCACCACCGTCAGCGGCACCGGGATCATCGACTCCACGCAGTCGTTCAGCCAGCTGATGGACGCGTTCGCGCTGCTCGACGGCGGCGCGCCCGGCTGGACCGGCAAGGATCATTCCGGCATCAAGGCGTGGCTGACGCAGTACCTGGGCTGGATGCAGACCAGCCCGCAGGCCAAGCTGGAACTGGCCGCCACCAACAACCACGGCACGTTCCTCGACATGCAGAACGCGACGATCTCGGCGTACCTCGGCCAGCGGGACGCGGCACGGAAGATCGTGCTCGACGCCGAGCAGAAGCGGTTCCCGGTGCAGTTCGCCGCCGACGGCATCCAGCCGCTGGAGCTGTCGCGGACGATGTCCTGGCACTACGTCAACTTCAACCTCACGGCGTGGGGCCGCATGGCGGAGGTGGGCAAGCACCTCGGCGTAGACGTCTGGAAGTACCGCGCGGCGAACGGCGTGACGCTGCGGAAGGTCGTCGACCAGCTGATCCCCGGCGCGCTGCACGGCGCGGAAGCCTGGCCGCACCAGCAGATCGGGGTGTTCGACCAGTCGATCGCGGCGGACATCTTCCACGCGGCGGCCGAGGAAGCCCACGACACCGACGCGGCGGCGGCGCTCAAGCAGATGCCGCTGCCGGCCGGTGGCGACACGTGGTCCGTGCGCGTCTCGTGCTTCCCGCTGGACCCGCCCCTGAAGTGACTCGGCCGATCGGGTGATCATCGCCGTCGGCTCTCAACCGGGACGCCGGCGGCGGTGTTACACCAAGGCACCCACTGCACCACAGCCGATTCGGGAGGTCATTTTGGGAACCGCGGGGAAGCGTCTTGTCCGGGTATTGCTCGCCACCGGCGGGGCCGTCGCCTTGCTCGCCACCGCCGCGCCCGCGGCGGGTGCGGCAGTGGCTCGCAACGGCATCTGCGAAACGGACGAATTCTGCTTGTACTACGGCCCCGGCCTGACCGGCTCGGTGTCGGACTTCAGCGGATCGATCCCGAACTACGGCGACACCCAGCCGGACTGCTACGAGTTCAAAGGACCTGGCGCCGGTCAGGGGCTCTGCGTGAAGAACAACGCCCGATCGGCGAAGAACAACACCCGGCGCTACGTGGTGAAGGTCTACTACAACAGCAGGTACGGTGGCGCCAACTTCACCTACAACCCCGGCGGCGCAGGAGATCTGGGAGCTCTCAGCCGGCAGAACGCCTCCCACCTGTTCGAGCCGGTCAGCTGAACCCGGCGCCGGCCGGGATCAGTTCCCGGCCGGCGCGGTGACGCCCGGCGCGGGCGCCTGCGCGTTGCCCGCGATGCCGTAGCGGCCCGCGCCGCCGTCGAGCTGTTCCTTCAGTGCCAGCACCGTGCTCACCCGCCCCGCCGACGAGTCGACGTTGTCCACAGTGGACAGAATCGACGTCGCCGAGGTGTCCGCGCGGACGACGCCGAGCGCACCGGCACCTTCGGCCGAACCGGCGTCACCCGCCAGCACCGTGCCGGCGCCGGAACGGTCGAGCTGCGTCGCGAACCGGGCGATCGTCGCGGCGCGGTCGCCCGCACTGTCGCCGGTCGCCTGGGCGCCGGTGAGCACGATCGCCAGCTGGGCCGGCTTGACGTCCTGGCCGGCCTTGACGAACCCGCCGTCGGTGAGCCCGCCGAGCGCGGCCGCCAGTTCCTCGCCCGAGGACTGCGGCTTCGCCGTGGTCTTGTCCAGCAGCAGCACCGAACCGAGCAGCGCGCCGGCGAGCGTGCCGGAGTCACCCGCGGTGGGGAACTTCGAGCCGGCCGGCTGCAGCCGCGTCACGACGTCACGGAGCTGGTCGGCCTTGCCCGGATCGGCGAACGCCGAGGTCAGCTGGACCTCGCCGGTCACCGAAGCACCGGCCTGGCCGATCAGCCGCTTGAGCGCGTCGCGGTCGGCCGGACGCGCGTCGCCGGTGGTCACGAGCACCACCGACCGCTTGTCCAGCGCGCCGGCCACCACCTTCGGGCCCATCGAGCCGGCGAACGCGTCAGCGTCGGCCAGCCGGGCGTTGAGCGCGTTGCGCTGCGCCTGCAGGTCGGCGACCTGGTTGCCCAGGTCCGTCTTCTCCCCCGCCAGCCCGGACAGCAGCGAGCCGTTCAGCGCCGTCGAGCCGAGCACGACGCCGACGGCCAGCGCCAGGAAGCAGGCGGCGATCGAAACCACGTGGTAGCGCAGCGAAATCACGTGAAGAGCCCCTTGACCCAGCCGGCGAACGAATCCCAGGTGTGCCGGAGCCAGTCCAGGTAGACCGAGCCCACGTCGGACACCAGGAGGGCCGCGGCGACCACTACGACCGCGGCGAGCACGAGCAGGACGACCGCGCCGATCGAAACCCGGTTGCGGTGCAGCGTCGCCACCGCTTTCCCGTCGACGAGCTTCGTGCCGAGCTTCAGCCGGGTCAGGAACGTCGACGGGTTCGAACCCGACCGGCCGTGGTCGAGGAACTCGCGCAGCGTCGCCTGGAACCCGACCGTGACGACCAGGCTCGCGCCGTGCGCGTCGGCCAGCAGCAGCGCCAGGTCCTCGGCGTTGCCCGAGGCCGGGAACGTCACCGCGCCGATGCCGAGGTCCTGGATCCGCTCGACACCCGGGGCGTGCCCGTCCGGCTGGGCGGGCACCACGACCTCGCCGCCGCCGCGCAGCGTGGCGGTGCCGATGCCGGTCGGGTCGCCGACGACGACGTCCGGCTTGTACCCCTGCACGCGCAGGGTGTCGGCGCCCGCGTCGACGCCGATCAGCACCGGGCGGTGCTCGGCGACGTACTTCTTGAGCTTCTTCAGGTCCTCGGCGTGGCCGTTGCCGCCCGCGACGACCAGCACGTGCCGGTCGCGCAGCGCCACCTTCAGCTCCGGCACGCCGACGCCGTCCAGGATCAGGGTGCGCTCGCGGCGCAGGAACTCGATGGTGTTCGCCGAGAACGCCTCCAGCTGCGTCGACATCCCGGCCTTCGCCTCGATCATCTGGTCGGCGACGCTCTCGGTCGTCTGCTCGATACCGGAGGCGACCTGCCGCTCGCCGACGTACACGACGCCCTCGAGCAGCCGCAGCTTCGTCCCGTCCTTGATCGAGCGCAGCAGCTCGCCGCCGACGGAATCGACGAGCGGGATGCCGGCCGCGACGAGGATCTCGGGCCCCATGTTGGGGAACCGGCCGGAGATCGACGGCGACGCGTTGACCACGCCCGCGACCTCGGCTTCGACCAGGGCGTCGGCCGTCGCGCGGTCGAGGTCCAGCTGGTCGAGCACGACGATGTCGCCGGGACTGATCCGGCGCAGCAGCTCCCGGGTGCGGCGGTCCACCCGGGCGACCCCGGTGATCCCCGGGAGGGGTTCTTGGTTCCGCGTGAGCAGGCCCGTGAGCTTCATGTGGCCGATGGTGACAAATTTGCTCGTGGGACGACGCACGCCACGCCGGAGCCGTTGTGACTCGTTGTGGTGAGCCCCGTCGCGGCTCAGGCGTCGGACTCCTCCGACAGCGACCCGAAACCGAGGTTCAGCCAGGGGCTCGCCGGGTCCTGAAGGAGCTGGTGGTGGACGCGCACGGCCGCCTCGTACCACTCGCCGAACTCGTCTTCGTCGCCGTGCAGCAGCCGGCCCATGACGTACCCGGCCGACAGGTCGGCCCATGACTGGTGGTAGCGGCGCGCGAGGGCACCGGCTTCGAGGACCATCAGCTCGGCGGTCAGCGCGTCGCAGTAGCCCGCCGCCAGTCCCCCGCGGGCGATGGCGACCGCGCGGCCGACGTCCCAGGACAACGTCGTCGTGACGAACCCGTCGCCGTCGACCAGGCCGTCGGCGCGGAACCGCTGTTCGTAGCGGGACAACCGGCGGACGGTGTGCCGCAGCTCGGCCGCCTGGTCCGCGGCGTCGTTCTCCTCGCACCACCGGTCCGCCAGCTCCGCCCACGTCACCGGGTCGAACTCGCCGCCCGGCAGGCCGTACTCGGCGGCGAACCGCAGCCGCAGCATCAGCACCAGATTGCCGGGCGTCAGCGCGTAGCCGTCACCGATCAGGCCGGCCATGGTCGTGCGCCAGCCCGGCGGGTCGGGGACGCCCCACCAGTCCCGCAGGCTCCGCACCTCGGCGACGTAGTCGTGGTAGCGGGCGTCGAGGACGTTCCACGGCGCCGCGTTGAGCACCGCCAGGTGCGCGCCGCAGGCGAGCGCGTGCGCGATCGGCCCTTCGAGGTGCCCGTAGGGCGCGGTGATCAGCCGCTCGACCTGCTCGTCCAGCGGCGTGACGTCGTCGAGGTGCGCGTCGAGCCACGGCTGCAGCGTCGCCCCCGGCAGCCGCCACTCGGCCCGGGTGCCGCGGTTGAACACGACCCGCTCGTGCCGCCCGACGCCGTCGACCGCCCAGTCCAGCGCACCGCTCATGGCCACGACGTCCGGACCGAGGTCCGGCAGCGCACCGCGGGTGAAGACCTGCAGGAACTCGTCGCCGCCGGTCTCGAAGTAGACGTTGGGGAAGGTCTCCGCCCGCTCGTCGAGGATGCTCCGGGCGTCCACCCGCCGGATCGGCACGAACAGCTCTTCCCCGGCGAGGACGCCGAGGTAGCGGTCGAGGTCACCGTCCCGCCGGGCGGCGGCGAGCCGCGCTTCGACGTCGGCGGGCGGCGGCAGGATCACGGGGCGGCTCCCTCCGCTCGGCCGGTCAGCACGACGAGCTTGCCCGCCGTCCGGTTGTGCTCCAGGTCGTCGTGCGCCTGCCGGATCTCGTCCATCGCGTACACCTCGGCCGGGCCGAGGCTTGCGGTGCCGTCGGCGATCCGGTCGAGGTGGTGCTGGAGGACGGAGGCGGGCAGGTCGTCCGCCTCACCACCATAAGCGGTCAACCGCACCCCGGCGGGAAGGTAGCCGATCGGATAGAAGTTCGAGATCGTCCACTGGTTGGACAACATCCCCGAGAAGCAGACGGTGCCGTGCACGCGGGTGGCCTTCAGGGTGTCCGGCAGGGTCGGCGTCCCGACGAGTTCGAGGGCGGCGTCGACGCCGTCCGGGACGATCTTCCGGACCTGCGCGGCGATGTCGCCGTCGTCGAGGAGGGGATGGTCGGCACCGTGCCCGGCCAGGGTGTCCAGGCGGTCCCGCTGCCGTGTGGTGGCGAAGACGGTGGCGCCGAGGTCGCGGGCCAGGGCCGCGGTGGCGAAGCCGAGGGCGGACGTGCCGCCGCGGATCAGCAGCGTCTGGCCCTTCCGCAGGTCGAGGCCGGTGGTGAGCGAGCCGTACGCGGTCTGCAGCGTCTCCGGAACCTGGCCGAGCACCTCCCACGGCAGGTCGCTGCGGAACGGGATGACCTGGCCGCGCGGGACCAGCGTGTATTCGGCGTAGCCGCCGTCGAACGTGCGGCCCATGCCGCCCATCATGGTGGCGACCTGCTGCCCGACAGCGAACTCCCCGCCGGGGTCCTCGTCGACGACGCCGACGGCCTCGATGCCGGGCACCCGCGGGAACGTGACGCCTTCGGCCAGCCCGAGCCGGGTGTGCAGCTCGGAGCGGTTGAGGCCGAACGCCTTGACCGCGATCCGGACCCAGCCGGGTTTCACCGCCGGCGGCGGCAGCTCGGTGAGCTCGAGGTTCTCGACGGGTCCGGGTTCGCGGAGTACGACGGCGCGCATCGGCGTCCTTTCTTCGCGGGCAGCTGTCACGGCAACCGTTCGCCTGCGAAGACTATTTCCGCCTGCGCCTACTTCTTCTTGGCGCGCTTCCGCTTCGGCTCGAACTCGGCCTTGTCCTTCTCCGCCGTGGCGAGCAGCTCCTCCGCGTGCGCCCGGCCCGTCTCGTTGTCCATACCGGCGAGCATCCGAGCCAGCTCGGAGACCCGGTCGGTCTGGCTCAGGTTCTTCACGCCGCTTCGCGTGACCCCGCCGCTGTGGCCCTTGTCCACCACCAGGTGCTGGTCGGCGAACGCCGCGACCTGCGGCAGGTGCGTGACAACGAGGACCTGGTGGGTGCGGGCCAGCCGGGCCAGCCGCCGTCCGATCTCGACCGCCGCGCGGCCGCCGACACCGGCGTCGACCTCGTCGAACACCAGCGTCTGGACCGTGTCCGCGTGCGCGAGGACCACCTCGATGGCCAGCATCACCCGCGACAGCTCACCGCCCGAGGCGGCCTTGTGGACCGGCAGCGGCGGCGCGCCGTCGTGGGCGCGCAGCAGCAGCTCGACGTCGTCGACGCCCTCCGCGCCCGCGTGCACCGCGCGGCCGTCGATGGTCAGGGCGTGCGTGTCACCGTGCTCGGCCGGGCGCTGCTCGACCGTCACCTCGATCGCGGCCTGGCCCATCGCCAGCCCGGACAGCTCGCGGGTGATTTCGGCGGCCAGCTCGGCCGCCGCCTTGTCCCGAGCGGCCGACACGTCGGCGGCGTGCGCCGCGAGCTGCACCGCGAGCTGGTCGCGCCGGATGGCGAGCTCGGCGAGCGCCTCCTCCGACGTGTCCATGGTTTCCAGCCGGCGCCGGGCGTCGTCGGCCCAGGCGAGCACGCCGTCGACGTCCGCCGCGTACTTGCGGGTCAGCCGCTTGAGGTCGGCCTGGCGGGCCAGGACCTTCTCCAGCAGCGCCGGGTCGGCGTCCAGCGTCTCGACGTAGTTGCCCAGCTCGGCGCCGACGTCGGCGAGCAGCACCGACGCCTCCTCCAGGCGGGGCGCCAGCTCGCGCAGCACGGCGTCTTCGGACGTCGACAGCCGCCGCAGCGCTTCGGAGACCAGCATGGCCGCGCCCGGGACGTCCTGGTCGCCGTCCGGCGACCCCGACACCGCGACATGCGCCTCGGTGGCGGCCGCGCGCAGCTCGTCGACCGCCGCGAGCCGCTTGATCTGCTCGGTGAGCTCGACGTCCTCACCCGGTTCCGGCGCGACGGCGTCGATCTCGGTGAGGCCGTGCTTGAGCAGGTCGGCCTGCTGCGCCATCTCCCGCGAGCGGGTCGACCGCTCGGTCAGCTCGGCGATCACCGCCAGCCACTCGGACCGGATCTCCTGGTACGCCCTGAGGGGCTTCGCAATGACATGGCCGGCGAACCGGTCGATCACCGCGCGCTGCTCGGCCGGGCGCAGCAGCCGCAGCTGGTCGTTCTGCCCGTGCACCGCGATCAGCTGCTCGGACAGCTCCGCCAGCACCCCGACGGGCACGGACCGGCCACCCAGGTGGGCCCGGGACCGCCCGTCGACGGCGATCGCGCGCAGCGCGATCACGCTGCCGTCCTCGTCCACGTCCGCGCCCGAATCGGTGACGATCCGCTCCGCGCCTTCGACGCCGGAGTAGGTGAACCGTCCCTCCACGAACGCCTTGAGCATTCCCGTCCGGACCTTGGACACCTCGGCGCGGCCCCCGGACAGCAGGTGCAGCCCGGTGACGACCATGGTCTTTCCCGCACCCGTCTCACCGGTCACGACGGTGAAGCCCGCGTGCAGTTCCAGCAGGGCGTCCTCGATGACTCCGAGGCCCTGGATGCGCATCTCGGCCAGCACGCCGCCTACCGTAGCGGCCACCACCGACACTCTGCGCGCGCGGGAGCCCGGCGAGTCGCCGATATGTTCGAATTAAGCGCTCAACGGGTTACTCAACGGGTTACTCGACGGGGCGCGCGTGCCGCTCGCGCCAGCTCTTCACCGGCAGCGAAAACTTCTGGACCAGCCGATCGGTGAAGGGGCCGTCCCACAACCGCACCAGGCGCACCGGGATCTTGCCGCAGGTCACGCGCACCCGCGCGCCCGGCTCCAGGTCGATGGGCCGGGTCCCGTCGCAGGTCAGGACCGCGGACGAGCCGTCGGGGTCGATCCCGACGGTGATCACCGAGTCGCGGGAAACGACGAGCGGGCGCGAGAACATCGCGTGCGCGTTGCTCGGCACGACCAGCAGCGCCTGGACGTCCGGCCAGATGATCGGGCCGCCCGCCGAGAACGCGTACGCCGTCGAACCGGTCGGTGTGGCGCACAGCACACCGTCGCAGCCGAACGCGGACACCGGACGGCCGTCGACCTCGATCAGCGCGTCCAGGACCCGTTCGCGGGTGCTCTTCTCCACGCTGGCTTCGTTGAGCGCCCAGGTGCGGGCGACCTCTTCGCCGTCGTGGGTGACCGTGACGTCGATGGTCATCCGCTCTTCGACCTGGTAGTCGCCGTCGACGACGCGCTGCACGGTGTCGGCCAGCGCGTCCGAGTCGGCCTCGGCGAGGAAGCCGACGCGCCCGAGGTTCACACCGAGCACGGGCACCCCGGCGGGGCGCGCGACCTCGGCCGCGCGCAGCAGCGTGCCGTCGCCGCCGAGGACGAAGACCAGCTCCACGCCTTCGGCGGGGTTGTCGTCCGCGGCGACGACGGTGCACCTCGACCCGGCACCGTGCTCGTCCGGGTTGATCAGCGCACAGACGTCTTCCTCGATCACCCGGATCCGGATGCCTGCCTTGGCGAAGCGCGCCGAAACCTCGCGCGCGGCTTCACCCGTCGCTTCACGATCGGGATGCACCATGAGGAGCACTTCACGTTCGGTGGTCATGCGGGCCCTTCCTCGACGGCGGTTCGGACGAGCCGCTCGGCCTCAGACCTGTCTACCGTGTCCACTGTGGACTCGGCCACATGTTCTTCAGTGACACGGACTTTCTTCAGCCAGACGAAATATTCGACGTTCCCGGACGGCCCGGGCAGCGGGCTGGCGGTCACCCCACGCAGCGCGAGCCCGAGCTTCGCGGCCTCGTCGATGACGGTGAGCACCGATTCGGCGCGCAGTTCCGGGTCGCGGACCACGCCACCGCTGCCGAGGCGGTCCTTGCCGACCTCGAACTGCGGTTTCACCATCGGCACCAGATCGGCGCCGTCGCGCGCGCAGGCGGCGAGCGCGGGCAGCACGAGTTTGAGGGAGATGAACGAAAGGTCGCCGACGACGAGGTCGACTTGCCCGCCGAGGTCGTCGGGCGTGAGGTTGCGGACGTTGGTGCGATCCATGACCACTACACGTTCGTCGGTGCGAATCCGCCAGTCGAGCAGGCCACGGCCCACGTCGGCGGCGATCACGGTCGCGGCGCCGTTCCGGAGCAGGACGTCGGTGAAGCCACCGGTGGACGCGCCGGCGTCGAGGCAGCGCTTGCCCTCGACGCTGAGGCCCGTGAACGCTTCCAGGGCACCGAGGAGCTTGTGCGCGCCGCGGGACGCCCAGCCGGGGTCGTCCTCGTGCTTGACGACGATGGGCGCGTCGGATTCCACGCCGGTGGCGGGTTTGGCCGCGACCATGCCGCGGACGGTGACCTTGCCGCCGGTGATCAGGGCCGACGCCTGCTCGCGCGACCGCGCGAGGCCGCGCCGAACCAGTTCCGCGTCGAGGCGGGCCCGCTTGGGCACGCCGATCAGACCTTGTCGATGCTGGACAGGGCGACCGTCAGCTCGGTGTGCACGGCGTCGAAGCGCTCGACGTGCTCCGCGAGCGGCAGCGAGTCGAGGTCGTCCAGCCCGGCGACGGCTTCGTCGATGCCGGCGCGCGGGTCGGTCTGCGGCGAGAACGAGCCGGGCGGCGGGCCCGGGACGGGATAGGGATGGTCCTGCACAGTGCAAACGGTATCAGTCAGGACAGACCGAGCCGCGCCTTGGCGTCTTCGTCCGGCTCGGTGACGCCCGTCTCCCACGCCGTGTGGCAGAGCGCGCGGAGCAGATCGAGGTCGTTGCCATCCCCGGTCGCGGTCAGCACGCCGTCCTGGGTGGTGACGGACCAGCCCGGGCGCGGCCCGATCCGCAGGTCCTCCGGGTTGCTGGTGAGCGCGGTGAGGTCGTCGGCGAGGTACGTCCCCCGCTCGGCCGGAATCGCCTCGATCAGCTGTTTCGGCGTCGCGACACCGGACAGGACGACCAGGGAGTCGATGCCCGCGGCGACCGCGCCGGCGATGTCGGTGTCGAGCCGGTCGCCGACGACCAGCGGCCGTTCCGCGCCGGCCGACCGCGCCGCGGTCTCGAACAGCAACGGCTCCGGCTTCCCGGCGACCAGCGGTTCGACGTCGGTGGCGGTGCGCAGCGCGGCGACCATCGAGCCGTTGCCGGGCAGCAGGCCGCGCTCGCTGGGCAGCGTCGCGTCGACGTTGCAGGCCACCCACAACGCGCCGGCGCGGATGGCGAGGCAAGCCTCGGCCAGCGCGGCCCACGTGTTGTCGGGCGAGTGCCCCTGCACGACGGCCCGGACGTCGTCGCCGTTCTCCCGCACCGGCTCGAGCCCCGCCTGGGCGACCTCGGCGGCCAGCGATTCGGTGCCGACGACGAGGACCTCGGCGCCGGGCTCGAGCCGCTCCTTCAGCAGGACGACGCCGGCCTGGGCGCTGGTGTGCACCTCACCGATCTCGGCGGCCATGCCGAGCTCGGTGAGGTGCGCGACGACCTCGTCAGGCGCCTTGGAGGCGTTGTTCGTGACGAACCGGACGGGCGTGCCGTGCTCCCGCGCGGCCCGCACCGTCTCCGGGGCGCCCGGGATCACCCGGGTGCCGTGGTAGACGGTGCCGTCGAGGTCGAACAGGACCGCGTCGTAGGCCGCGAGGAGTGCGTCACTCATCGGTCGCTTCGGTGTCCTTCTCCTCGGCGTCCTTGTTTTCGGTGTCCTTGTTTTCGGTGTCCTTGTCTTCGTTCGCCAGGTCCGCGGCCCGCTCGGCGGCGTCGGTCTCGTCCTCGGCGTCGGCCTCGGCGGCGTTGAGGAACCAGCGGACGGCCTCCTCCTTGCGCCCGGCGGCCACCAGGTTGTCGGCGTAGGCGTAGAAGAGCCGCGCGCTCCACGGGTCGCGCTTCTCCGGCTTGAGGTCGTCACCCTGCAGCGACACCACGGCGGCGTCGATCTGCCCGAGGTCCCGCCGGGCGCCGGCCGCGACGATCGCGAGCTCGATCTGAGTCGCCTTCGCCAGCTTCGCGGTGTCGACCTCCTTCGCGAGGTCGAGGGCCCGCTCGGGGCGCCCGAGCGCACGCTCGGCGTCGGCGATGATCGCGATGTGGTCGTCGGTGCGGGTCATCCGCCGGACGGCCCGCAGTTCGGAGAGAGCCTCCGACCAGTTGCCGGACTGGTAGGCGACCAGGCCGAGCGCTTCGCGGACGATCGGGACCCGCGAGGCCTTGGCCTTGGCGTACTTGGCGTGCTCGAGGGCGGCCTCGGGATCGCTGTCGATCAGGCCGCCGGCGGCGACGAGGTGCTTCCCGACGGTCTCCGCCAACCCCTTCGGCAGGGTCCGCAGCTCGCGGCGGGCCTCCTCGTCGAGGTCGGAGAACTCGATGTCCTCGGGCAGTTCGGGCGCTTCGAGGAGCTCCTTGGCGAGGGCCTCGTCGTCGAGCGGGGCACCGACCCGGGGACGCGGGTCGCGGCGCGGCCGCTCGTCCCGGCGGTCCTTGCGGTCCCCGTGGTCCCGAGGAGTGGAACGGCTGTCGTCCCGGCGCTGGTAGCTGCCGGCGGAGCGCTCGTTCCGGCTGTCGCGGCTGTCGGTGCCACGGTCGCCACGCTCGTCCCGGCTGCCGCGGTCGTCGGAGCGGAAGCCGCCCGAGCGGGTGCCGCGGTCGTCGTCGCGACGCTGGTAGCCACCGCGGTCGCCGCGCGAGTCGTCACGACGGTCGCTTCCACCGCGGCCGCGGTCGTCCGAGCGGAAACCACCCGTCCGGGCACCCCGGTCATCATCGTCACGCCGCTGGTAACCACCGCGGTCATCGGAACGGGAACTGCTCGGCCGGGCCCCACGGTCGTCATCGCGCCGCTGGTAACCACCACGCGAATCACTTCCGCCGCGCCCACGGTCGTCGGAACGGGAACCACTCGGCCGCGCACCGCGGTCATCGTCGCGCCGCTGGTAACCACCACGCGAATCACTTCCGCCACGCCCGCGATCGTCGGAACGGGAACTGCTCGGCCGGGCCCCACGGTCGTCATCACGGCGCTGGTAACCACCACGCGAATCACTTCCGCCACGGCCACGGTCGTCCGAGCGGAAACCACCCGTCCGGGCACCGCGGTCGTCGTCACGCCGCTGATAGCCGCCACGGTCGCCGCGCGAATCGCTTCCGCCGCGCCCGCGATCGTCCGAGCGGAAACCGCCCGGCCGCGCGCCACGGTCATCGTCCCGGCGCTGGTAGCCGCCACGGCCGCGGTCGTCGTCGCGGCGGCCGGAACCGCCGCGGTCCTCCCAGCGTGGTTTGCGGTCGCCGTAGGCGGACTTGCCCTGCGGACGGCCGCCACCCGGCCGGCCACCGCGGTCGTCGCTACCGCGGCCGGACCGGCTGTCCGAGTTCTCGTACCGGCCACCGGAACGGTTGCCGCCGCGATCCTCGTCGCGGCCGCCGCCGGAACGGCTGGGACCGTCGGAATACCGGCTGCCACCGCCCGGCCGGCCACCGGCGTCGCGGTTGCCGTAGCCGCCGCGGCGGTCGTCGCGGTCACCGAAGTTGCGGCCGCTGTCACGGCCCTGACCTGCGGTTCCTCCGCGCTGGTCGCGGTCGCGGGGACCGTCGCCGCTGCGGAAGGGCTTGCCGCCACCACGGACACCGTGGTCGTCACGGCGAGGCCGTCCCTGGTGACTGTCGCGGCCGCCGCGGTCCTGCCGCGCTCCGCGCCGGTCTCCTCGTGGTGCGTCCGACCGGCTCCGGGAGCCTTCGTCCCGGCGTGCCGACCGGCCGGACCCATCATCCGCTGAGTCTCGTCGACCGATCTCGGACACCTGGCCTCCTGCCTGGAAAAATCTTGTTCTGGACATACGCGTACGGCCCGCTAGGGCAGCCAACTGGCTATCCTAACGGGCCGTACGGAAGGTAAGTTCGGCGGTGTCCTACTCTCCCACAACCCTTCGGTTGCAGTACCATCGGCGCTGTCAGGCTTAGCTTCCGGGTTCGGAATGGGACCGGGCGTTTCCCTGACGCTAAAACCACCGAAACACTCCGAAACAACACACCCTCTGGGGTGGTGTTTCAGAACCGTAGAGTGGATGCGCAACATCTTCGTAGGCAAGTCCTCGGCCTATTAGTACCAGTCAACTCGACAACACATTACTGTGCTTCCATTTCTGGCCTATCAACCCAATGGTCTGTTGGGGGCCTTAACCCACAAAGGGGTGGGATACCTCATCTTGGAACAGGCTTCCCGCTTAGATGCCTTCAGCGGTTATCCCTTCCGAACGTGGCCAACCAGCCATGCCCTTGGCAGAACAACTGGCACACCAGAGGTTCGTCCGTCCCGGTCCTCTCGTACTAGGGACAGCCTTCCTCAAGTATCCTACGCGCGCGGCGGATAGGGACCGAACTGTCTCACGACGTTCTAAACCCAGCTCGCGTGCCGCTTTAATGGGCGAACAGCCCAACCCTTGGGACCTACTCCGGCCCCAGGATGCGACGAGCCGACATCGAGGTGCCAAACCATGCCGTCGATATGGACTCTTGGGCAAGATCAGCCTGTTATCCCCGGGGTACCTTTTATCCGTTGAGCGACACCCCTTCCACCAGGAGGTGCCGGATCACTAGTCCCGACTTTCGTCCCTGCTCGACATGTCTGTCTCACAGTCAAGCTCCCTTGTGCACTTGCACTCAACACCTGATTGCCAACCAGGCTGAGGGAACCTTTGGGCGCCTCCGTTACTCTTTAGGAGGCAACCGCCCCAGTTAAACTACCCATCAGGCACTGTCCCTGAACCAGATCATGGCCCGAGGTTCAGATTCCCAATTCGACCAGAGTGGTATTTCAACAACGACTCCACAACAACTAGCGTTGCCGCTTCACAGTCTCCCACCTATCCTACACAAGCCGAACCGAAAACCAATACCAAACTATAGTAAAGGTCCCGGGGTCTTTCCGTCCTGCCGCGCGTAACGAGCATCTTTACTCGTAGTGCAATTTCGCCGGGCCTGTGGTTGAGACAGCCGGAAAGTCGTTACGCCATTCGTGCAGGTCGGAACTTACCCGACAAGGAATTTCGCTACCTTAGGATGGTTATAGTTACCACCGCCGTTTACTGGCGCTTAAATTCTCAGCTTCACCCCCGAAGGGATTAACCGGTCCTCTTAACGTTCCAGCACCGGGCAGGCGTCAGTCCATATACATCGTCTTGCGACTTCGCATGGACCTGTGTTTTTAGTAAACAGTCGCTTTCCGCTGGTCTCTGCGGCCACCCACCCCTAGCCCGTAAAGGACTTCAGGATGTTTGGCCCCCCTTCTCCCGAAGTTACGGGGGCATTTTGCCGAGTTCCTTAACCACAGTTCACCCGATCGCCTTGGTATTCTCTACCTGACCACCTGTGTTGGTTTGGGGTACGGGCCGTGCATGCACTCACTAGAGGCTTTTCTCGGCAGCATAGGATCACTCTACTTCACCTCAAACGGCTACGCATCACGTCTCAGCCTCATGAAACACGGATTTGCCTATGTTCCGGCCTACACGCTTACACCAGGACAACCATCGCCTGGCGGAGCTACCTTCCTGCGTCACCCCATCGCTTGACTACTACGAAATCAGATCCCACGCTCCACACACAAACCTCCATCCGAAGACTTCAGCTCATGGCTTTGGGTGGTTAGTATCAAACGCCTCGTCATGGGCGCACATGCTCGGGTACGGGAATATCAACCCGTTGTCCATCGACTACGCCTGTCGGCCTCGCCTTAGGTCCCGACTTACCCTGGGCGGATTAGCCTGGCCCAGGAACCCTTGGTCATCCGGCGGCAGAGTTTCTCACTCTGCATTCGCTACTCATGCCTGCATTCTCACTCCCACACCCTCCACGACTGGCTTCCGCCGCCGCTTCCCCGGATGCAGGACGCTCCCCTACCCATCCACACCACTAGACAAGGACTTCAAGAGTCCAAGCCGATGTATTGCATGAATGACACAGCTTCGGCGGTGTGCTTAAGCCCCGCTACATTGTCGGCGCAGGACCACTTGACCAGTGAGCTATTACGCACTCTTTCAAGGGTGGCTGCTTCTAAGCCAACCTCCTGGTTGTCTGGGCAATCCCACATCCTTTCCCACTGAGCACACACTTAGGGGCCTTAGCTGGTGTTCTGGGCTGTTTCCCTCTCGACGACGAAGCTTATCCCCCGCCGTCTCACTGCCGTACTCTAACACCACGGTATTCGGAGTTTGGTTGATTTCGGTAACCCGGTAAGGCCCCTAGACCATCCAGTAGCTCTACCCCCGTGGAGAAACATACGACGCTGCACCTAAATGCATTTCGGGGAGAACCAGCTATCACGGAGTTTGATTGGCCTTTCACCCCTACCCACAGCTCATCCCCTCAGTTTTCAACCTAAGTGGGTTCGGGCCTCCACGACGTCTTACCGTCGCTTCACCCTGGCCATGGGTAGATCACTCCGCTTCGGGTCTAGACCACGCGACTACAGACGCCCTATTCAGACTCGCTTTCGCTACGGCTACCCCACACGGGTTAACCTCGCCACGCAGCACTAACTCGCAGGCTCATTCTTCAAAAGGCACGCCATCACCCAACAAAGCAGGCTCTGACGGCTTGTAGGCACACGGTTTCAGGTACTCTTTCACTCCCCTCCCGGGGTACTTTTCATCTTTCCCTCACGGTACTAGTCCGCTATCGGTCTTCAGGAAGTATTTAGGCTTACCGGGTGGTCCCGGCAGATTCACAGCAAATTCCACGAGCTCGCTGCTACTCGGGAACACCACCAAGGTCCTTGAAACTGGTTTTCGCGTACGGGGCTCTCACCCACTCCGGCCCGCCATCCCAAGCGGTTCCACTAACCAGCACAACAACCCGAAGAGATGTCAGTCTCCTCAAGGCGGGTCCCACAACACCGACCACACAACCCCTGACAGGTATCACATGCAATCGGTTTAGCCTCTTCCGCTTTCGCTCGCCACTACTCACGGAATCACGGTTGTTTTCTCTTCCTGCGGGTACTGAGATGTTTCACTTCCCCGCGTTCCCTCCACACACCCTATATATTCAGGTGCGGGTAACACCACATCACTGGTGCTGGGTTTCCCCATTCGGAAATCCTCGGATCACAGCTCGGTTGACAGCTCCCCGAGGCTTATCGCAGCCTCCTACGTCCTTCATCGGCTCCTGAAGCCAAGACATCCACCATGTGCCCTTAACAACTTGACCACAAAGATGCTCGCATCCACTCTACAGTTCTCAAACACCACACCAGAAACAAACTACGTTTCAGGGCTGTGTAAGCCCTGAGGCGTGTTGCCTCAGGACCCAACAGTGTGCACAGCGAACAACCCACCACCCAGCTCCACGACCGGGGTTCCACGCGAAGCAAGCTCCGCAGTACTAGCCGGCGGTATCACAACCGCGGTGAGCCATAACCAGTAGTTCCACGATTCCTTGAGCAACCGGAACAAGCACACATTCGGCACTTGAGTCCCAGCCACCCCACCAGGTTGATCCGGGTATCCCGGCCTGATGGATGTGTTGTGCTCCTTAGAAAGGAGGTGATCCAGCCGCACCTTCCGGTACGGCTACCTTGTTACGACTTCGTCCCAATCGCCAGTCCCACCTTCGACCACTCCCTCCCCTTACGAGGTTGGGCCATGGGCTTCGGGTGTTACCGACTTTCATGACGTGACGGGCGGTGTGTACAAGGCCCGGGAACGTATTCACCGCAGCGTTGCTGATCTGCGATTACTAGCGACTCCGACTTCACGCAGTCGAGTTGCAGACTGCGATCCGAACTGAGACCGGCTTTAAGGGATTCGCTCCACCTCGCGGTATCGCAGCCCTCTGTACCAGCCATTGTAGCATGTGTGAAGCCCTGGACATAAGGGGCATGATGACTTGACGTCATCCCCACCTTCCTCCGAGTTGACCCCGGCAGTCTCCCACGAGTCCCCGCCATAACGCGCTGGCAACGTAGGATAAGGGTTGCGCTCGTTGCGGGACTTAACCCAACATCTCACGACACGAGCTGACGACAGCCATGCACCACCTGTACACCAACCACAAGGGAAGCCCCATCTCTGAGGATGTCTGGCGCATGTCAAGCCCAGGTAAGGTTCTTCGCGTTGCATCGAATTAATCCACATGCTCCGCCGCTTGTGCGGGCCCCCGTCAATTCCTTTGAGTTTTAGCCTTGCGGCCGTACTCCCCAGGCGGGGTGCTTAATGCGTTAGCTACGGCACGGACAACGTGGATGTCGCCCACACCTAGCACCCACCGTTTACAGCGTGGACTACCAGGGTATCTAATCCTGTTCGCTCCCCACGCTTTCGCTCCTCAGCGTCAGTATCGGCCCAGAGACCCGCCTTCGCCACCGGTGTTCCTCCTGATATCTGCGCATTTCACCGCTACACCAGGAATTCCAGTCTCCCCTACCGAACTCAAGTCTGCCCGTATCGACCGCACGCTCCACGTTAAGCGTGGAGATTTCACGGCCGACGCGACAAACCGCCTACGAGCTCTTTACGCCCAATAAATCCGGACAACGCTCGCACCCTACGTATTACCGCGGCTGCTGGCACGTAGTTAGCCGGTGCTTCTTATCCAGGTACCGTCACTTGCGCTTCGTCCCTGGCGAAAGAGGTTTACAACCCGAAGGCCGTCATCCCTCACGCGGCGTCGCTGCATCAGGCTTTCGCCCATTGTGCAATATTCCCCACTGCTGCCTCCCGTAGGAGTCTGGGCCGTGTCTCAGTCCCAGTGTGGCCGGTCACCCTCTCAGGCCGGCTACCCGTCGTCGCCTTGGTAGGCCACTACCCCACCAACAAGCTGATAGGCCGCGGGTTCATCCTGCACCGCCAGAACTTTCAACAACCCCCCATGCGAGAAGTTGTGATATCCGGTATTAGACCCCGTTTCCAAGGCTTATCCCAGAGTGCAGGGCAGATTACCCACGTGTTACTCACCCGTTCGCCACTCATCACCACCCGAAAGCGGATCAGCGTTCGACTTGCATGTGTTAAGCACGCCGCCAGCGTTCGTCCTGAGCCAGGATCAAACTCTCCAACAATGAACAGTTTAATCGAGGCAAATTAATGCTCTCAAAGGAACCTCATACGAGGTTTCAAAACATAAGCTCTACTGGCTTAGTTCACTAGCACACTGTTGAGTTCTCAAGCAACACACCACGACCAACCCCAGACCCAAGGCCCAGCGTCACCCGAAGCGGGTTATTCCTAGCAGTTTTTGGTGGGACACCCACTCAATCGCTGTCCGCGAGAGCTTGGTTCGTGTCCCTGTCGCTCGGTCTCCCTGGCGACGAAGAGAAGATTACATGCTCGAAAACGGCCCGCAACAGGGGGGTCGGTTAACAAGATCAGCGCAGGTCAGACCCCATGACGAAGCCCGCCTGAGGCTCAGTCTGCCCCGAACCGGCCGCGAGCGCCACCGAAAGAACATTGCTCCGAGTACATTGCGCCGTATTGCTCCGCGTCAAAGCCCCGCCTAGCGTCGGCCGCATGACACTCGCCCACGACGACCTCGGACCGCGGACGGGACGACCGGTCCTCCTCGTCCACGGCCACCCCTTCGACCGCTCGATGTGGCGTCCCCAGGCCGGGCGACTGGCGGCGGACGGCTACCGCGTCGTCACCCCTGACCTTCGCGGCTATGGCGAGTCAAAGAGCGGTGAGTCCCCCACAGGGGACACGAAGACCGGCCTCGACATCTTCGCGAAGGATCTCGTCGAGCTGACGGACCGCCTGGGACTGGAGCGGTTCGTTCTCGGCGGCCTCTCCATGGGCGGCCAGATCGTCATGCAGCTCGTCGCCGACCACCCCGGCCGCGTGGAGGCTCTCCTGCTCGCCGACACCTTCGCGGGTCTGGACACGCCCCCGGCCAAGCAGGCGCGCTACGACACCGCCGACCGGATCACCGGGGAAGGCATGGAGAGCTACGCCAAGGAGCTCCTCCCCAAGATGATCTCGAAGCAGACCCGCGAGACCAGGCCCGACGTCGAAGCGCACGTCAGGAAGATGATGCGCAACGCGCCGAAGGAAGGCGCCGCGGCCGCGCTCAGGGGACGCGCCGAACGCCCGGACTACACGAACGGCCTCGGAGACATCCGAGTCCCCACCCTGGTGGTCGTCGGCAGTGAGGACGAGTTCACCCCGGTCGCCGACGCCGAGCTGATCCACCGGAAGGTGCGGGGTTCCACCCTGGTGGTGATCGAGGGCGCGGGCCACCTGCCTAACCTGGAGCGCGAGACCGAGTTCGACGAGGCACTCAGCACCTTCCTGAACGACAGCGGAGTTCACCCATGACCCAGCAGACCGTGTTCGTGACCGGCGCGAGCGCCGGCTTCGGTGACGCCATCGCTCGCCGGTTCGTCGCCGAGGGCGCCCGCGTGATCGCCGTCGCCCGTAGTGAGGACAAGCTCGAGAAGCTGGCCGGCGAGCTCGGCGACGCCGTCCTCCCGGTGAAGCTCGACGTCAGCGACCCCGAAGCCGTCAAAACCGTCATCGGCGATCTCGCCGAAAACTGGCGAGAGGTCGACGTCCTGGTCAACAACGCCGGCCTGGCCAAGGGCCTGGAGCCCGCGCACAAGGCCGACCTCCAGGACTGGGACGAGATGATCGCGACCAACGTCCGCGGCCTCACGCACGTCACGCGCGCGCTGCTCCCGGGCATGGTGGAGCGCGGCCGCGGTCACGTGCTCAACCTCGGCTCGATCGCCGGCACCTACCCCTACCCCGGCGGCAACGTCTACGGCGCGACCAAGGCGTTCGTCCACCAGTTCAGCCTCAACCTGCGCAGCGACCTGCACGGCACCGGCGTGCGCGTCACCAACATCGAGCCCGGCATGGTCGGCGGCACGGACTTCTCGAAGGTCCGCTTCGACGGCGACCAGGCCAAGGCGGACAAGGTCTACGAGGGCACGACCCCGCTGACGGCCGAGGACGTCGCCGAGTCCGTCTACTGGGCGGCGAGCCAGCCGGAGCACGTGAACATCAACGTCATCGAGCTGATGCCGGTCGTGCAAAGTTTTTCCCCGTTGCAGATCTTCCGCGACAACTCTTGACCACCCGCGCCGGGACAGGCAGCATCGGGTCACCGCCGTCGTTCGAAAGCACGTCCGAACTTCGGAGGTACCCATGGATTCCCTGTCCCGGCGCACGGTTCTGGCCGGTCTCGGCGCCCTCGCCACCATCCCGCTCGTCGGCACCGGCACGGCCACCGCGGCCCCGGCCGGCGTCATCTGGGACGGCGACCCGGCGCGCGGCACGGCGGTCTTCGACGGGCTGGAGAAGGCGCCCGGCAGCATCACCGTCGTCAACGACGCGACGTACGGCAAGTGCTTCCGGTACGAGACCTGGGACAACGCCGACGGCACCAAGGAACGCTGCGAAAGCCGGGGCCTGCGGCTGCCGGACGGCAGCGTCTACCGCCCCGGCGCCGGCACACTCGGCCAGGTCCAGTACCTCGGCTGGCGGGCGAAGTGGAACGTGAACCCCCGGGCGGGCAAGTGGATCGCGGTCTACCAGTTCCACATCTCCGGGGAGAGCAGTTCGCAGGCCCAGTCCGGGCCGTTCGTGCTGCGCACGCTCGGCGACGGCAAGCTGTACTTCCAGCTGACCGGGCCGAGCGGCGCGAACAAGCACATCTGGTCGGCCGACTTCCCGGTCAACACCTGGAACACCTTCGCCATCGGCTACCAGATGTCCCGGGGCAACGACGGCTGGTGCGAGTTCTACTTCAACGGCAAGCAGCAGACGTTCTCGAACGGCCAGACCCGCTACCCGGGCCCGACGCTGTGGGGCGACCACGTCAACCACAAGTGGGGCGTCTACCGCTCCGGCGGCAACAGCGGCCACGCGACGGCCCTGCTCAACCACGCCAAGCTCGGCCACACCTACGCGGACGTCGCCGCCTGACCCAGCGCGAAGAGGTCGAACAGCGCCCGCTGCGCGGGGTCGAGCTCGGTGAGCACGCGCTTCGTACGCGGCCGCCCGCCGGTGGACGGGTACCGCAGCACCAGCTCGCCGATGCCGGCGAGCTGGTCCAGCAGCTCACGCACCGACAGGTTCATCCCCGCCCGGTCCGCCTCGCGCCGCATCAGGTGGGTCACCGTCGCGGCGAGCACCGAGACCAGGCCGTGCGCCGCGATGCGCTGCCGCGTCCACTCCCAGCGCGGGGTCGGGCCGGTGACGGCGGGCCCGGTGAGCCAGCCGAACGTCGATTCGAGGTGGGTGCGCGCCCGGTAGGCGGTGACCACATCCCCGATGGGCCAGTCCCGGTCGGTGACCAGCACCTGCTTGCCGAAGAACTCCTCGTCCAGCCGAGCCAACGCGGACGAATCGATCCGGCGTTCCACCCGGATCTCGCCGGGCCGGTTGCCGCTCAGGACGGCGGTGAGCACGCGCTCGATGCGCCGGCCGCGCGTCACCCGGCCGATCTCGGCGTGCACCTGGGCGCGGTCGCCGCGGTGGGTGCCCGCGGCCAGGGCCTCGGCCAGGCCGTCGAGCTCCCGGGTCGCGGTGGCCAGCTCGTCGGCGAACGCGCGGGACTGTGCCGCGTGCAGCGTCGCCGAGTGGGTCAGGATCACCCGCCGCCGGACGCCGTCGACGACCGCGTGTGTGTCGAGCGCCGTGAGGCCGGCGAACCGTTCGGGATCGACGCGCTTGCGCGCGGACGTGGGCTGGGTCAGCAGCTCGGGGTGGTCGGTCAGCGGCAGTGACCCCACGAAGCCGCTGCGCGAGCCCAGGTCGAGCTGGGCCGCATGGCCCGCGTGGAAGACGAGCGTGGCCGGCCCCAGCCCCGCCATGACCGAAGCGAACGTCGGCGCCGTGCCGTCGTCGCGCCGGTAGAGCCGCGACGCCAGGGGGATGGCGCCGTCGCGCGTCACCCGCAGGCCGACCCCGGCGAGCACGCCCCGGCACGCCGACGGCAGCGTGCAGTCGGCCGGGGCGAACGCGGCGAACTGCGGGACGTCGACGGCGAGCGCCGCGTGGTCGTCGACGATGGCCAGGACGGCGGCGGCGACGGTCTCCTCGATACCCGCGATGCGTTCGGCGGTGAGGCGTTCGAGGGCCCGCCACAGCCCCGCCACCGTGGCCATCCGGGGCCGGACGAGATCCGCGGCCGCCCCGGACGCCCACCACTCGCCGATCGGCGTCTCGGGAGCGGTCGCGCGGTGCAGCACCGCGACGGCGAGGGTCATCCCCAGGCCGGGTTTCGATCGCACGACGTCGTCGACACGGCGGACGAAATCCAGGCGCGAAAGCGTCGCCCACACCGCGGCGACGTCGCCGTAAGTTCGATACGAAGCCGCCGCGGGTTCGCCGCCCGGGACGGCGCGCGCGATCTCGTCGGCCGTGCCGAGGTAACGCTGGGTCACCACCCGCGGCTTGCCGTCGACCCGGGCGGACTCCGCCAGGTAGTAGTAAGTCCGTCCGCCGATCTTCTTCCCGACCACCGATGCCACCCTTTAGGTAATACACGGCAAGGAGCTGATCGACAACCACCCGGACCCCCTGACCTGGGGCGACGATCGTCCGCATAACGCAGCCGAGAGAGGTGCGGAACACACATTGCTGGTCCCGCGAGGACGGTCCTAGCGTTGGCGGAATGGGATCCGAACCCGACGCCACCACCCCGACTGCCTCCGCGATGCGCCGCGCGCTCGCCCGGGCGCGTGACGGGAAGACACTCGACGTAGCCGAAGCGAGCGTCCTGCTGCACGCCCGCGGTGACGACCTCACCCAGCTGTCCGAGTACGCCTCGCGCATCCGCGACGCGGGCCTGGCCGAGGCCGGCCGCGCCGGCATCATCACCTACAGCCGCAAGGTGTTCATCCCGCTGACCCGGCTGTGCCGCGACCGCTGCGGCTACTGCACGTTCGTCACTGTGCCAGGGCGGCTCGAATCGCCGTTCCTGTCTCCCGACGAGGTCCTCGACATCGCCCGCAAGGGTGCCGAGATGGGCTGCAAGGAAGCCCTGTTCACGCTCGGCGACCGGCCCGAGGACCGCTGGAAGGCCGCCCGCGACTGGCTGGACGCGCACGGCTACGACGACACCCTCTCCTATGTCCGCGCGATGGCGATCCGCGTCCTCGAGGAGACCGGCCTGCTGCCGCACCTCAACCCCGGCGTGCTGACCTGGCAGGACTTCCAGCGGCTCAAGCCGGTCGCGCCGTCCATGGGCATGATGCTGGAGACCACGGCGACCCGGCTGTGGAGCGAGAAGGGCGGCCCGCACTACGGCTCGCCGGACAAGGAACCCGCCGTCCGGCTGCGGGTGCTCGAAGACGCCGGGCGCAGCAGTGTCCCGTTCACCACCGGTGTCCTGATCGGCATCGGCGAGACGTTCGAAGAGCGCGCGGACGCGCTGTTCGAGATCCGCAAGGTCGCCAAGACCTACGGCGGCATCCAGGAAGTCATCGTGCAGAACTTCCGGGCCAAGCCGGACACGAAGATGCGCGCGACCCCGGACGCCGACCTCGAAGAGCTCGCCGCGAACATCGCCGTCGCGCGGCTGGTGCTCGGACCGAAGATGCGCATCCAGGCGCCGCCGAACCTGATCGGCAACCAGTACGACCTGATGATCCGCGCCGGCATCGACGACTGGGGCGGCGTCTCGCCGCTGACTCCCGACCACGTCAACCCGGAGCGGGCGTGGCCGCAAATCGACGAGCTAGCCCGCCGCACCGAGAAGGCCGGCTTCGACCTCAAGGAACGGCTCACGATCTACCCCGAGTACGTCAAAGCCGGCGAGCCGTGGCTGGACCCGCGGATCACGCGGCACGTCGCCGCGCTCGTCGACTACGACACCGGGATGGCCCGCGAAGGCGCGATGCCGGTCGGCATCCCGTGGCAGGAGCCGGACGGCGGCTGGCAGCAGTCCGGGCGCACCGACCTGCACACCGAAATCGACACCAGCGGCCGCACCGAGGACCGCCGCAGCGACTTCGATTCGGTCTACGGGGACTGGAAGGAGATCGGCGACCGGATCAAGACCGGTCCGCAGAAGTTCGACTCGACCGTGCTGGAAGCCTTGCGCAGCGCGGAAAAGGATCCGGCCGGGCTGTCCGACGACGCCGCGCTCGCGCTGCTGTCGGCCGAAGGCAAGGAGCTGGACGCCTTCACCAAGCTCGCCGACGACCTGCGGCGCGAGACGGTCGGTGACGACGTCACCTTCGTCGTCACGCGGAACATCAACTTCACGAACGTCTGCTACACCGGTTGCCGTTTTTGCGCCTTCGCGCAGCGTCGCACCGACGCTGACGCGTACACGCTCTCGCTGGAGCAGGTCGGCGACCGCGTCGACGAGGCGTGGGCCGCGGGCGCGACCGAGATCTGCATGCAGGGCGGCATCCACCCGGACCTGCCGGGCACCGCGTACTTCGATCTCGCGGCCGAGGTCAAGCGCCGTCAGCCGGAGATCCACCTGCACTCCTACAGCCCGATGGAGGTCGTGAACGGCGCTTCGCGGACCAACCTGTCCCTGAAGGACTGGCTGATCAAGGCCAAGGAGGCCGGCGTCGACTCGCTGCCGGGCACGGCGGCGGAGATCCTCGACGACGACGTCCGCTGGGTGCTCACCAAGGGCAAGCTGCCGACGTCGGAGTGGATCAAGGTCGTCACGACCGCGCACGAGGTCGGGCTGCCGACGACGTCCACGATGATGTACGGCCACGTCGACACCCCGGCCCACTGGGTCGCGCACCTGAAGCTGCTCGCGCGGCTGCAGCGCGAAGGTCTGGAGAAGCACGGCCGACGCGGGTTCAGCGAGTTCGTGCTGCTGCCGTTCATCCACCAGAGCTCGCCGATCTACCTCGCCGGCCTCGCCCGCCCGGGCGCGACCCAGAACGAGAACCGCGCGGTGCACGCCCTGTCCCGGCTGCTGCTGCACGGGATGATCGACAACATCCAGAGCTCCTGGGTGAAGCTCGGCACCGAGGGCAGCCGCGCGGTGCTGCAGGGCGGCGTCAACGACATCGGCGGCACGCTGATGGAGGAGACGATCAGCCGGATGGCGGGCGCGTCGCACGGGTCGTACAAGACGATCAGCGACATGCGCGCGATGGTCGAGCCGCTGGGTCGCCCGCTGGTCCAGCGCACGACGGGCTACGGCAGGCCGCCGGCCGAGCGGCTCGCCGCGGCGGAGGCGTCGGACGGCGTCGCGACGGCGGTGCGCAAGCCGCTCCTGCCGTTGCTCACGCCCTGAGGTAGCGCACGGACGTCATGAACGACTCTTTCAGGTCGTCTGGTGACATGAAAGAGTCGTTCATGACGTCCGCTACCCTTCCGCTGCATGGGGGTTTTGCGCTTCGCGCCGTTTTTCGTCGTAGCACTTCTCGCGGGCTGTAGCACTCCGCCGCCACCGCCCGCTCCGACGCCGACGACCACGCCGAGCCCGACGTACGCTCCGCCGCCGTCGACCGGACTGTCGCTTTCGGTCGGCCAGGTCGAACTGGCCCTCGGCCACCGCGCCAGCGTCCTGACCCTGACCAACCGGGACACGACGCCGCGGAAGGTCACCGACTACCCCGACCTGAAGGTCCTCGCGGACGACGGCACCCCGATGGACGTCCAAGTCAAACACGGCACGTCCTACTTCGCCGGCGACTTCGGGCCGCAGAACCTCACCCTCCAGCCGGGCGAGAAAGCGCTGGCCGTGCTCTCGTGGTCGGCCACCGTGACGAGCGGTGGCAAGCAAACCGGCGCCGCCATTTCCGTGGTGCCCGCCCCGGGCGAGCCGGCGCAAAAACAGCCCATCGAGACCGATCTGGGCACCACGGCCACCGTCACGGTCAGCTCGTGGGCCACCAAAATCCGGATGTGACCACTTTGTGTCACCGCTCACAAACCGACGGTTGACCAGCGGGCTTCTGTGCTAACTCTGTTCCTTCACCGGCGGAAGGGACCTCGATGATGAGCACCTCCGTAGCGCCACTGGAGATGGTCGGCACCGACCGCTACCCCCTCACCGATCCGGACGGTCCCGCCTGGCGGGAGACGGTCGGCCGCACCCGCGCCGAGCTGGCCGAGGTCGGCTGCAGCGTCCTCGCCGACTTCATCCGCCCGGAACTGCACGAGGTGCTGCGGGCCGAATGCGCCGCGCTCGAACCGCACGCGTACACGAAGATCGAAAAGGTCAACGCCTACAACACCGCGATCGACGAGCCGCTGCCCGAAGACCACCCCGGCCGGACGATCATGGAACGCGGCAACGCCTTCGTCGCGCGCGACCGGATCCCGGCGTCGTCGATCATCAGCCGGCTCTACACCAGCCCGTTGTTCCAGCGGTTCGTCGCCGACTGCTTCGCGCTACCGGAGCTGCACGAGCTCGCCGACCCGCTGTCCGGGCTGACGCTCAACGTCATCGCGCCCGGCCGCGCGCACCCGTGGCACTTCGACACGAACACCCACACCGTCAGCATGCTGACGCAGGCCGCGGCCGACGGCGGGACGTTCGAGTACTGCCCCGGCATCAGGTCCGCCGCGGACGAGAACTTCGCCGCCGTGCGCTCGGTGCTGGCCGGCGACATCCGGCCGGTCCGGCGCCTGGACCTGCGGCCGGGGGACCTCCAGCTCTTCAAGGGCCGGTTCGCGTTGCACCGGGTCAGTACGGTGGAGGGTGTGATCGCGCGTCACTCCGCGATCTTCGCCTACAGCGAGCGCCCGGGGGTCATCGGCAGCGCGGAGCGGACCAGGCAGTTGTTCGGCCGGGTCCTGCCCGCCCACCTCACGGAGCGCACCGCCCGCGGCGACGAGCTGCTCGACTAGATCAGGAGCCTGGCCCGTGCCTTTGGACTCGACCGGCAAGATCTCGTTCGACCACATCTACACCGCGCCCGACCCTCGGCCGTTCTTCGGCACATTGCGCCGCGTGGACTACGGCATTCCCCAGCTGGCGAAGCCGTACTTCGCGAAGCTGATCTCCGAGCACCCCGCCGAGCGCCCGGCCGTGCTCGACATCGGCTGCTCGTACGGTGTCAACGCGGCCCTGCAGCGGTGCGGCGCGACGATGGACGACCTCTACGCCCACTACACCGACCCTGCCGTGCGTGCCCTGGACCACGCGGCGCTGGTCGAGGCCGACCGGAAGCGGACCCGCACCGGCGGCCCGAAATACTACGGCCTGGACAATTCGGGCCCGGCGCTCGAGTACGCGCTTTCCGCCGGGTTCCTCGACGAGGCGATCCACGCGGACCTCGAACTCGACGACCCGGACGTCGTCCAGCAGAAGCTCCTGGACGACGTCGACCTCGTCGTCTCGACCGGCTGCGTCGGGTACGTCACCGAGAAGACCCTCACCCGGGTCGCGCGCGGCGCGCGGCCGTGGATGGCGCACTTCGTGCTGCGGATGTTCTCCTACGAGCCGGTCGCGGCGAGCCTGGCCGAGCTGGGGTACGACACCGCGCAGGTGCCGGGTGCGTTCCGGCAGCGGCGGTTCGCGTCCGAAGAGGAGCAGACGCAGATCCTCGACACCCTGGACGCCGCCGGGGTGGACCCCACCGGTCTGGAGGCCGACGGGTGGCTCTACGCGCAGCTGTATGTTTCCCGTCCTGAAGGCGCGGCCACCCTCGCCACCGCGCTTGAGAATTCCGAGCAAGAAGGATGACCGTGAGCAGTCCGGAATGGTCCACCCGAACCTTCGGCAACGAAGACCGGCTTCCCCGCGTCCCGCTTCCGACGCTGGACGACAGCTGCCGCCGCCTCCTCGAATGGTGCGCCCCGCTGCTGACACCGGACGAGCTGGCGGAAACCGAAGCGGCCGTCGCGGAGTTCCTGGCGCCGGCCAGCCCTGCGCACGGGCTGCAGGCGGCGCTCGAGGAGTACGACCGCTCGCCCGGTGTGCGGAGCTGGCTCGACACGTTCTGGCCGTACCGCTACCTCGGCCGCCGCGACCGGATCGCGCTCAACGCCAACTTCTTCTTCCTGTTCCGCGAATCCTCGCTGGGGCAGGTGGAACGCGCGGCCGAGCTGGCCGCGTCCGCCGTGGACTACAAGCTCCGGCTCGACGACGAACTGGTGCCGCCGGTCCTGCTGCGCGGCACGCCGCAGTCGATGGTGCAGCACAAGTACCTTTTCTCGGCGACGCGGATCCCCGGTGAGGTCCTGGACAGCGTGCGCACGCCGTACCGCGAGGGCTGGGAAGGGCCGTCCCGGGAACGGCACATTGTCGTCTTCCACCAGAACACGCCGTTCCGCATGGACGTCATCGCCGAGGACGGGCGGCCGTACTCGCCCGCGCAGATCGCCGACGGCCTGCACGCGATCCTCAAGACCGGCCGCTTCACCGACGAGCCGGACGTCGCGGCCGGCCATTTCACGACGAAAGCCCGCGCGGAGTGGGCGGCTTCGCGGGCGGCGTTGCTCGAAGCCGGCAACGGCGACTCGCTCGAGACGATCGAAACCGCGTTGTTCTGCCTGTGCCTGGACGACTTCACGCCGTCGAACGCCCTGGAAGCCGGGGATCGGCTGCTGTACGGCGACAACCGCTGGTACGACAAGGCCGTGTCGCTGATCGTGTTCGAAGACGGCACCGCGGGGATCAACGTCGAGCACTGCGAACTCGACGGCACCACGATCCTCGGCTTCACCGACGCGCTCTTGAGCGGCTCTCGACTGCCACGGGAGACCGCCGACGGCGTGCCGGGCTTCGAGTCGATCGAGTTCACGCTGACCGGCACTCTCCGCGAAGACGCTCGCGCCGCCGGAGCCGCCTACAAGGCGTACGCGGACGCCACAGCGACGCAGACGGTGTCGTTCGACTTCGGCGCCAACCGGGCGAAGGAGCTGGGCATGTCCCCGGACGCCTTCGCGCAGATGGCGTACCAGCTGGCCCACCGCCGCGCGAAGGGCCTGACCGGCGCGACGTACGAGTCGATCGCCACCCGGCAGTTCCAGAACGGCCGGACCGAGGCCATGCGGGTCGTCACGCCCGAGGTCGTGCGCTTCGCCGACATCATGACCGACGAGAACGCTTCTCCCGACGAGAAGCGCGAAGCGTTCCGTGCCGCCGCGGCGAAGCACGTCGCCCGTGCGAAGGAGTGCCAGGCCGGTGACGCGCCGGAGCAGCACCTGTGGGAGCTGCAGCTGATCGGGAAACGCCGCGGCGACACCGAAACGCCGGCCCTGTACACCTCGCCGGGCTGGCTGAAGATGCGCGACGACTACTTGAGCACCAGCTCGGCACCGTCGGTCAACATCCAGTACTTCGGGTTCGGCTCGACCAGCCCGCAGTGCATCGGCATCGCCTACGTGCTGCTGCCGGACCGCTGGAACATCTACCTGAGCACGCCGAAGCACGTCTCGGCGGAGATGTACCGCTTCGCCGACGAACTCGCCCGCGCGGTACGCGAACTGCAGGACCTACTGGCTTAGCAGGCGCCGCAGCCAGGCCAGCCGGGCGGCACGGGCCGCCCGGCTGATCGCCGCGCCGGGCACCAGAGCGTCGAACCCGTGGAACCCGCCCGGCCACACGTGCAGCTCGGCTTCGCCGCCCGCCTGCCAGATCCGGCTCGCGTAGGCGACGACCTCGTCGCGGAACGTCTCGGCCGTGCCGACGTCCAGGAAGGCGGGCGGCAGGCCTGAAAGGTCTTCGGCGCGAGCCGGAGCCGCATAGGCGGGGACGTCGCAGCGGTCGCCGAGGTATGCCGTCCAGCCGACGTTGTTCGCCGTGCGGTCCCACAGGCCCCGGCCGTCGAGGTCGACGGCGGACGCCGAGTCGTTGCGGTCGTCGAGCATCGGGCAGATCAGCAGCTGGCCGGCGAGGTCGGGGCCGCCGCGGTCGCGCGCCAGCAGCGTCGTCGCCGCGGCGAGCCCACCGCCCGCGCTGGCCCCGCCGATCACCGGACGGCGGCCCAGGTGCTCGGCTGTCCACAGGAGACCGGCGTAGCAGTCCTCGACCGCCGCCGGGTACGGGTGTTCCGGAGCGAGCCGGTACCCCGGCGAGACAACGGTGAGGTTCAGATCCCCGGCCCACTCCAGCAGGACGGGCACGTCCGCGCCGCGGTGGCTGCCGACGATCATGCCGCCGCCGTGCACGTGGTAGAGGACGCCGGCCGAGGCCCGGCCCTTCGGTGTGACGACCAGCAGCGGCACGTCACCGGCGCGTTCCTCGCGGAAGGCGAATCCGGAGTGCGCCGCGGCCAGCTCACCGACGGTCCGCTCGTCCGCGGCGACCAGTGCGCGGCGCGCGGGGATGTCGGCAAGCGTCGTCAGCGGCGGACGTCCGGCGCGCAGCTCGTCGACGACCGCCGCCAGCTCGGGGTCGAACGGCGGCGGAGTCACGCCGTCGGATCGGAAACGACGAGGACCAGCGAACCGTCGAACGTCGCCTGCTCCCGCAGGCCGCCGTAGCGGCGGTCCCACGTGCCGTCGTCCAGGTCGTGCTGCAGTTCGGCGGCGAAGCGGTGGTGCACGCGGTCGTCGACGAAGCTCCACGCCGAACACGACAGCCGCGCGCCCGGGTCCAGCAGGCGTTCGGGACGCGCGTAGTACGCCTCGTTGAACCCGTCGGTGCAGTCGATCGGGATCGGCACGCCGACGACGGACGTGTGGCCGCCGAGCCCGTCGGCGATGTCGTCGATCGACGGATAGCGCCCGGCCTCGGTCTCGATCACCTCGGGCGCGTAGTCGAGCAGCCAGAACCGGCGCAGCCGCTCCGGGTCGCAGGTCAGGATCGCGATCGGGCCGCGCGTGACGCGGCGCATCTCCCGCAGCCCCGTCCACAGGTCGTTCCACTGGTGGACGCTGAACGTGCTCATCGCGCCTTCGAAGGCCCGGTCGGGGAACGGCAGTTTTTCGGCGACGGCGTCGACCGCCGGCGGCAGGCCCGCCGGCCGCTGCGCGCGCATCGACGCGGAGGGCTCGACCGCGGTCACCTCGCGGTCGCCCGGCTCGTACGCACCGGCGCCCGCGCCGACGTTGAGGACGGTTCGCGCGTCGCCCAGCGCGTCGAGGAGGTACTGGCCGATCCGCGGATCCGGCTTGCGGTAGTCGGTGTACACCCCGCCGATCGCGCCGTAGTCCGCGTCCCCTGCGCTGCCGTCGGCCCGTCGCTGGCTCATGGCGACAACGTAGCAAGCCGGGCCGGGCGTCGGACGAACCGCGCGCCCGTCAGATTCTGTCGCAAATTTGCGTAAGTCAGTCAAACTATTGCGGATTCTTGTTCGACATTCGTATGATCCCGATCACGTCGACGTCCTGCACCTCCCGATCCCCGCGAGAAAGGTGACGACGATGTCCCCTACTCCCCGGCGCCGCGCCGTAGTGCTGGCCGCGGCGCTCGCCGCGTCCGGGCTGACTGTGATCACCGGCGCGACGACGCCCGCCGCGGCGGCGACCTGCCCGGCAACGGCGTCCGGTGGCGCGAATGTGCCGTTCCGGACGGTCGAAGCCGAGTGTTCGGCGACGAACGGCTCGGCCGTCGGCCCCGGCTACACCCAGGCGAGCCTGGCTTCGGAAGCCTCCGGGCGGCAGGCGGTCCGGATCGGGACCGGCCAGTACGTCGAGTTCACGCTGCCCGCGGCGGCGAACGCGATCAACGTCCACTACAGCGTCCCGGACGGTTCCTCGGGCCGGCTTTCGGTGTACGTCAACGGCACCAAGCTGAGCGGCGGGCTCTCGGTGACGTCGCGGTATTCCTATGTGGACACCAGTTGGATCCCGGGCGCGAAGACCCACCACTTCTTCGACGACGCGAGGTTGCCGCTGGGGCAGAACCTCGCGCCTGGGGCGAAGGTGCGCGTGCAGGCCGACTCGGGTGACATCGGCCAGGCGACCCTCGACCTCGCCGACTTCGAGCAGGTCGGCGGCGCGGGCACGAAACCGGCGAACGCGCTCTCGGTCACCGACTACGGCGCCACCGCGGACGACGGCTCCGACGACTCGCAGGCGTTCCGCACCGCGCTGGCGGCCGCGCGTTCGCAAGGGCGCGAGGTCTGGGTGCCGTCCGGGCGCTTCGAGATCGGCTCGGCCCTGCAGATCGACCAGACGACTGTGCGCGGCGCCGGCCCGTGGTACACCGTGCTGCACGGCAACAACATCTTCAACAACGGCAGCGCGTCCGGGAACATCAGGCTCTACGACTTCGCCGTCTTCGGCGACGTCACCGAGCGGAACGACGGCAGCCCCGACAACGCGTTCCACGGCGTCCTCGGGAACGGCTCGGTCGTATCCGGCCTGTGGATCCAGGACACCAAATGCGGCCTGTGGCTGATGAACGGCGCGTCGTCGAACGTCACCATCGAGAACAACCGCATCCTCGACACCCAGGCCGACGGCGTGAACTTCGACGGCGCGGTCACGAACTCGACGCTGCGCAACAACTACCTGCGCAACGACGGCGACGACGGGCTCGCGCTGTGGTCCAACGGCCAGGCCGACTCGGGCAACACCATCGCGAACAACACGGTCGTCCAGCCGAACCTGGCCAACGGCATCGCGCTGTACGGCGGCTCGAACAACACCGTGCGCGGCAACCTGGTGCAGGACACCAACGCCCTCGGCGGCGGTTACGTCGTCGGGAACCGCTTCAACTCGGTTCCGCTGGGCGGCACGATCACGCTGTCGGACAACACGGCACTGCGGGCCGGGGCGCTCGACCCGAACTGGCAGTTCGGCGTCGGCGCGCTGTGGTTCGACGCGCGCGACCAGGCGATCACCGGCGTGACGATCCGCGTCACCGGGTTCACCGCGATCCAGAGCCCGTACGAGGCGATCCAGTTCATCGACGGCAACGGCGCCGGCAAGCCGATCCAGGGCATCACCATCGACGGCGTCTCGGTCCAGGGCGCCGGCACGTTCGTCGCGCAGGCACAGACGCAGGGGTCGGTGTCGATCAGCAACCTGACGGCGTCCGGCGTCGGCGTCACCGGGACGTACAACTGCCCCTACCCGGCGTCGATCCCGCGCATGACGTTCAGCGGGTCCGGCAACAGCGGCTGGACCGGCACCTGGGACGACTGCTCGACCTGGCCCCCGCCGAACTCCGGCCCGCCGCAGCCGCCGCTGCCGGGCACCAACCTCGCACGGGGCAAGGCGATCAGCGCGTCCGGTTCGCAGGGTGGTTTCCCGCCGTCGAACGCGGTCGACGGCGACGCGAACTCCTACTGGGAGAGCGCGAACAACGCCTTCCCGCAGACGCTGACCGTGGACCTCGGCACGGCTTCGTCGATCAACAAGGTGACGCTGCGTCTGCCGCCGTCGCCGGCCTGGGGCACACGCACCCAGACGGTGACGATCTCCGGCAGCACGGACGGCGCCTCGTACACGACGCTGGTGGGTTCGCGCGGCTACACGTTCGACCCCGCTTCCGGCAACACGGCGTCGGTGTCGTTCACGGCGACGTCGCAGCGTTTCGTGCGGTTGTCGTTCAGCGGCAACACCGGCTGGCCCGCCGGCCAGGCGGCCGAGGTCGAGGTGGCGGCCGCCTAGTGTGACGAAACGGCACGGCGGCTCGGCGGTTCCGCACGACGACCGCCGGGCCGCCGGGCCTGCACTAGTCTCGCCGGGAGATCATCCCGGGGAGGACCAGTGCCGCGTCTGCTGCTCGTCGAGGACGACGAAGCACTGGCCGAAGCCCTTTCGCTGGCGTTGCGCGCGCTCGGCCACGACGTCGTCCACGCCCCCACCGGCGAGCACGCGCTGACCGAGCTGGCCGACGCCGAGTTCGTCCTCCTCGACGTCATGCTGCCCGGCATCGACGGCTTCGAGGTCTGCCGCCGCATCCGCGCCCGCAGCCGGCTGCCGATCGTGCTGCTGACCGCGCGCGGCGACCCGATCGACGTCGTCGCCGGGCTCGAATGCGGCGCCGACGACTACGTCGTCAAGCCGGCGGAACCCCGCGTGCTCGACGCGCGGATCAAGGCGATCGGCCGCCGCGCGCACCCTGCCGTGCCGGAAGCCGGCCTGCTGCGCGTGGGCGAGCTGGAGATCGACGCCGCCGCGATGAGCGTCACCCGCGGCGGAGAGGAGCTCGCCCTGACCGCCACGGAGATCCGGCTGCTCGTCGAGTTCGCGGAGCACCCGAACCAGGTGCTGAGCCGGCAGGTGCTGCTCAAGCGGGTCTGGGACTACGGCTACGTCGGCGACTCGCGGATCGTCGACGCGGCAGTCGCGCGGCTGCGGGCCAAGGTCGAGGACGACCCGGCGAACCCGGTGCTGCTGCGGACGGTTCGCGGCCTCGGCTACCACCTGGTGACGAAGTGAGGCTCCCGGCCGTCAGCCTGCGGACGCGGATCGTCGCGGCGATCGTCGGGGTGACCACGACGGCGACGGCGGTCATGGCCTATTTCGCGTACCAGGTGCAGTCCGATGACGTGGTGTGGGCGTTCACCATCGCCGCCGAGTCCCGGATGATCACCGACACCATCGACATGCAGAAGGAGGTCGACCGGGTCCGGCCCGAGGAGCGGGCCAACGCGATCCTGCACGAGCTCAGGTTGCAGCCCGCCGGCTGGCTGCTCGTGACCAAACCACCCGGCAAGCCGTTCACCACGATCGCCCGCGCGCCCCTGGAACTCGACGGGCACCAGGTCGTCGCCCTCGGGCCACCACGGATGCTCTCCACGGAAATCCCGGAGGAGCTGCTGAGGCCGGTCGAAGCAGAGGTGCTTTCCCGCCCCTTCGGCACGATCTCGATGAGCACCGCGCACACCACGGATCCGGAGACCGGCCGCCCGGTGCTGGTCGTGAGCCGCGATTTCGGCGGCACCGATTACTTCCTCGTCGAGCTCTTCGACCTCGGCGTGCTCGAAACCGACCTCGGCGCGCTGCGCCGGAACCTGGCGTTGATCGCGCTCGGGGTGAGCGTGCTCGGCGTCGGCGTCGCGCTCGTGATCGGACGCCGGATCCGCCGTCCGATCAAGGCGTTGTCCGTGGCCGCCGACGAGCTGGGTGCGGGCGCGCTCGACACGCGAGTGCCGGTCAAGGGCCGGGACGAGGTCGCCGCACTCGCCGAGTCGTTCAACACGATGGCCGCGCGGCTCGGCTCGTCGATCGACGAGCTGCACGCGAAGGACCGCCAGCAGCGGCGGTTCGTCGCCGACGTCGCCCACGACCTGCGCACCCCGCTCGCCTCGATGATCGCCACCGTCGACAGCCTCGACCACGCCGAGCCGGCCACCCGCACCCGCGCCGCCGAGATCCTCGGCACCCAGGTGCGGCGGCTGGCGAAGCTCGTCGAGGACCTCCTCGAGATCGCCCGGTTCGACGCCGGGAAGGCCGACCTGCGGGTGGCGCCCGTCGACCTCGCCGACCTGGTCGCCGACGCCGCCGAAGTCACCGGCATGGAGGCTGCCGTGAGGGCGAGCGGGGACGTCACGGTCATCGCCGATCCGCGGCGAGTGCACGTCGTGGTGGCAAACCTGCTGAGCAACGCCGTCCAGCACGGCGCCGCGCCGGTCACGGTCACGCTCGACGGCACCGGCACCGGCACCGGCGCCGACACCGGCGACGTCGTCGTCCGCGTCGCCGACGCCGGCCCCGGGGTGCCGGAGGACCTGCTGCCGATCCTGTTCGACCGGTTCACCCGCGGCGACCACGCGCGTCAGGCGACCGGGGGCAGCGGGCTCGGGCTGGCGATCGCCCGGGAGAACGTACTCGCGCACGGCGGATCGCTTGCGGCGCACAACGACGGCGGCGCGGTGTTCACCGTGCGGCTCCCGCGGTCCTCCGGCGTCGAGAACGCCTGATCGGCGAAGGCGGTGAGCTGCCGCCAGCTCAGGTCGCGCGGGTGCTGCGCGTCGAAGTACTGCAGCGGCAGGTGCGCGAGCAGCACCGCGGCACCGATCAGCGGCCACGGCCGGAAGTCCCGCACCGGACCGAGCCACAGCAGCAGCGCGAAGTTCGTGACCAGCAGGAACCCCCAGCGCGCCCAGTCCCAGCCACCGAAGGCGAGCAACGCCGGCGCCGCGACGGCCGCCACGCTGAGCACGTCCGGCCGCTGGGTCAGGAAGCCGGCCACCACCACGACGACGATCGGCGCCAGCAGCACCAGGACCTCGGTGACGGAGTACAGCTGCCAGCTTTCGCTCTGGGTGCGCTCGAACAGCGCCAGCGCGTCGGCTCGCGGGGTGAACCCGGCGCCGGCCATCGCGGTCCACAGCCGGTCGGCCGCACCGGCGCTCGACGCCGGCATCGCGAGCACGGCGAGTTCCGCCGCCACCGGTGCCGCGAGCAGCACCGCCACGCGTTGCCAGGGAAACCGCCTCGCCAGCACAGCCGCGAACACGGGGAGGACGGTCACCGCCGCGATCTCGTGCACGAGCACCGCGGCGGTCATCAAGCAGGCCGCCACCGCGGGCCGGCGCGGCAGTTGCCACAAAGCGGCGAACAGCAGCAGGTACAGCACCTGTTCGAAGTAGCCGACGTCGTGGAAGAAGAACCCGCCGGTCGGCAGCAGCAGCCAGCCGACGATCAGGAACCGGTGGCCGGGGTACCGGGCGTGGAAGAACGCGAAGACCAGCACCGCCAGCAGGGCGCCGAGGACGGCGAGCGCCGCAACCGCGAAAACCCAGTACGCGTAGCCGGTGGCGACGGCGAGCGGATGCAGCAGGGTCCCGACGAGGAACCGGCGGTGGAAACCGTCGGTCACCGAGACGGCTTCGAGCGTCGCGACCCAGTCGCCCGGCATCCGGAACCCGCGGTACGCGGCGAGCAGCAGAGCGAGTGCGGCGAGCGCCGTGAGGCCACGGGAGCTCGTGTCCCGTTTCGCGGCGTGGTCGAGTGTGCTGGTCATCGTCCCCCTCGGATCGTGGTCCCGAGGGCCAAGCTAGGAACGGGATGTGCGCGTCACGCGACCGTTGATCAACAGATCGGCGCCGGTTCGGCACGCCACGCATCGTCCTGCTTTTTCGCCTGCTTGCTGTAAAGTTTCACCCATGACGCGTCGCCTTGCCGAAGTCGCCCGCCAGGTCGGGGTCAGCGAAGCCACGGTCAGCCGCGTGCTCAACGGCCGGTCCGGGGTGTCCGCCGGCACCCGGGCGGCCGTGCTCACCGCGCTGGACGTGATGGGTTACGAACGACCCACCCAGCTGCGCGGCGACCGGGCCCGGCTGGTCGGGCTGGTGCTGCCGGAGCTGCAGAACCCGATCTTCCCCGCCCTGGCCGAGATCATGGGCAACGCGCTCGCCCAGCAGGGCTTCACGCCGGTGCTTTGCACGCGGACCGCGGGCGGGGTGTCCGAAGCGGAGTACGTCGAGCTGCTCCTGCAGCAGCAGGTCTCGGGCGTGGTGTTCGCCGGCGGGCTGTACGCGCAGGCCGACGCGCTCCACTCGCACTACCACCACCTCGTGGAGCGGCGGCTGCCGACGGTGCTGATCAACGCCGCGGTCGACCACCTCGGGCTGCCCCAGGTCTCGTGCGACGACGCGGTCGCCGTCGAGCAGGTCGTCGGGCACCTGAGCTCGCTCGGACACGAGAAGATCGGCCTGGTGCTCGGCCCGTCCGACCACGTGCCGTCCCGGCGCAAGCTCGAAGCATTCCAGGCGTACGCGGCGAAGCTGGGGCTGCCGGTGCTGGACGAGCTGGTCGAGCACGGGATGTTCTCGATCGAAGGCGGCCACGCGGCGGCGGCCCGGCTGTACCCTCGCGGTGCGACGGCGGTGCTGTGCGCAAGTGACCTGCTGGCCCTGGGCGCGATCCGCGCAGCGCGACGACAGGGCCTGTCGGTCCCCGAGGACATCTCGGTGGTCGGCTACGACGACTCGGCCCTGATGAACTGCACCGACCCGCCCCTGACGACGACCCGCCAGCCCATCGAGGCGATGGGCCGCGCGGTGGTGGAACTGCTGGTCAAGCGGATCAACGGCGGCGAGGTGGCAGCCGAGGAGCTGCTCTTCGCACCGGAGCTGGTGGTCCGCGGCTCCACGGCACGGCGCACGGCTTAGCCCTCAATCCCCGGGGCGCGACGGTTCCGGCCGTCGCGCCCTTTCGCATGCCCACCCCAGCGTCACAGCACCCCGCCGGAAAGCGACGCGCCGCCCAGAAAGCAGCCCCCGCCCTCTCCGGGGGACCGGCCCCGCATCCAGCATATCGGGCCTGCCCGACGAAAGTCGGAAACGGCCGTGCAGGAGCTGAGTTGTCCACATCTAGGCCGCCCTGTGGACAACTCCACATGTTCGTAACTTGCATACTCTCGTCGGCTTATTGCGTCGTTACGGTCTCACACTTTAGAGTGACCGCAATCACGTGACAGCCGTCGCGACCCTGAGAAGAGGCTTGAGATGAGCAGTCCCTGGTCCCGGACCGTCTCCCGCCGGACGTTGTGCCTGCTCGCCGCGGGCGGCCTCGCCCTGGCGGTGGCCGCCTGCGGCGACGGTGACAACACCGCGCAGACCGGCGGCAAGGTGAAGATCACGGTCACCGGCCAGCCGCCGACCAGCCAGCCGTTCGAGCGCAGCGTGTTCGACGCCGATGTCCAGGAGTTCGAGGCGGCACACCCGAACATCGACATCGATCCGCACGAAGGGTTCATGGACCCCAAGACGTTCTCCGCCAAGCTCGCCGGCGGCCAGCTCGAAGACGTCTACTACGTCTACTTCACCGACCCCGCGCAGATCATCGCGCGGCACCAGGCCGCCGATATCACCGAAGCCGTGAAGGGCGTCCCGCACGTCGGCGACCTCAAGCCGGAGCTGCTCGACAACTTCCGCGACGCCAACGGCAAGCTCTACGGCCTGCCGACGATGAACTACACGATGGGCCTGCTCTACAGCCGCCCGTTGTTCCAGAGGGCCGGGCTCGACCCGAACAAGCCACCGCAGACCTGGGACGAAGTCCGCGAAGCCGCGAAGAAGATCTCCGCACTGGGCAACGGCATCGTCGGGTATGCCGACTACAGCAAGAACAACCAGGGCGGCTGGCACCTGACCGGCTGGCTCTACTCGACGGGCGGCGACATCGCCCGCAAGGACGGCGACAAGTGGGTCGCCGACTTCGACAACGAAAAAGGCAAGAAGGCCCTGCAGTACCTGCACGACATGCGCTGGACCGACAACTCCATGGGCGCCAAGCAGCTGCTCGAAGCCCAGGACGTCCAGCGGATGATGGGCGCCGGCCAGCTCGGCATGTACATGGCCGCCCCGGACAACGTGCCGGTGCTGGTCAAGCAGTTCAACGGCAAGTACGAGGACTACGGCATCGCGGGCATGCCCGGCGGCCAGGGCACCCTGCTCGGCGGCGAGGGCTACATGATGAACCCGAAGGCGTCGCCGGAGAAGATCAAGGCCGGCCTCGAGTGGATCCAGTGGAAGTACCTCAACCCGGACCGCTTCGAAAAGCACATCCGGCAATACGTCGACGGCAAGCAGCCCGTCGGCCTGCCCGCCGAACCGACCCCGGACATCTGGCAGGGCGCGGTGCGCGACCAGCAGCTGGCGCTGAAAGCCAAGTACGCCAACGTCCTGGCACAGAACTTCCAGTCCTACGTGGACACGACCAGCCACATCAAGGGCAGCATCGAGCCGCCGAACGCCCAGCAGATCTACGCCGCGCTCGACAGCGTGATGCAGGCCGTGCTCACCGACCAGAACGCGAACATCGACCAGCAGCTTTCGTCGGCCGCGTCGAAGGTCAACAGTGTCCTCGCCCAGGTCAAGTAGCCTGCTCGCCTGGCCCGCGGCGAAACCGTCGCGGGCCGGGCGCCCGGTCGCAACGCAGGTAAACCGGACCAGACTCCGTCGCAAGCTCAAGGAGAACCTCACGGCGTACGGCCTGCTCTGCGCCGCGCTCGTGGTGTTCGCACTGTTCTCCTGGTACCCGATCGTGCGTGGCGTGCTGCTGAGCTTCCAGCAGGTCGACTTCGTCAACGCGCCGGCATGGGTCGGCTTCGACAACTTCGCGAAGCTGTTCGAAGACCCGCTGTTCGGTGTCGCCTGGCGCAACACGCTGCTGTTCACCGGCCTCGCGCTGGTTTTCGGGTTCGCCGTCCCGTTCCTCACCGCGGTGCTGCTGAACGAGCTGCGTCACACGAAGGCGTTCTTCCGGCTCGCCGTCTACCTGCCGGTGATGTTGCCACCGGTCGTCACGGCGCTGATGTGGAAGTGGTTCTACGACCCGGGTCCCGGCCTGTTCAACTCGGCACTGGGCGCGGCCGGCCTGCCCGGCGGCCAGTGGCTCGACTCGAGCGGCACGGCGATGCTCTCACTGGTGTTCGTCTCGACGTGGGCCAACATGGGCAGCACCACCCTGATCTACCTGGCCGCGCTCGGCACGATCCCCGGCGAGCTGTACGAGGCCGCGGAGCTGGACGGCGCCGGGTTGTGGAAGCGGCTGCGGCACGTGACGTTCCCGCAGACCCGGTTCGTCCTGCTGGTGCTGCTCCTGCTGCAGATCGTCGCGACCATGCAGGTGTTCACCGAGCCGTACGTGATGACCGGCGGTGGCCCGGACGATTCGACGGTCACCGTGCTCCTGCTGCTGTACCGCTACGCCTTCGTCTACAACGACTTCGGCGCGGCGAGCGCGATGAGCCTGCTGCTGTTCGTGACGCTCGGCGTGTTCTCGGCGTGGTACGTCCGGCTGACGCGGAAGGCGGACCAGTCATGAGAACCCTCGTCTCCCCCGGCGCGCTGCGCAGCCCGCGCGGCAAGCTCGTTTACGGCGTGGTCTTCGCCTGCACGCTCGCGGTGTTCATCCTGGCCTTCATGTTCCCGCTGTACTGGGTCGTCACCGGCGCGATGAAGTCACCGCAGGAGCTGGCGCAGACGCCGGCGACGCTCGTCCCGCACGAGTGGCACCCCGAAACGTTCGCCGACGCGTGGGACCAGCTGAGCCTGGGCAAGTACTTCCTCAACACGCTCGTCGTCGCCGGCGGCGCGTGGCTGGCGCAGCTGGCCATCGACGTCCCGGCCGCGTTCGCGCTGTCGAAGCTGCGGCCGAAATTCGGCAACGTCGTGCTCGGGCTGATGCTGGCCACGCTGATGCTCCCCGCGACGGCGCTGCTGGTCCCGACGTACGTGACGGTGACCGACCTGCCGCTGCTGCACCTCAACCTGATCAACTCGCCAACCGCGGTGTGGCTGCCGGCGGCTGCGAACGCGTTCAACATCTACCTGCTGAAGCGGTTCTTCGACCAGATCCCGCACGAGCTCATCGAAGCGGCGCGCATCGACGGCGCCGGGCCGGTGCGCACACTCTGGCGGATCATCCTCCCGATCTCGCGGCCGATCCTGGCCGTCGTGTCGATCCTCGCGGTGGTCACCGCGTGGAAGGACTTCATCTGGCCGCTGCTGGTGTTCCCGGACACGGAAAAGCAGACCCTCTCGGTGATGCTGCAACGAGTGGCGATCGACATGCCGCTCAACGTGCTCGTCGCCGGGATGGTGCTGGCCAGCCTGCCGATGGTGGCGCTGTTCCTTGCCTTCCAGCGGCAGATCCTCGCCGGGCTGACCGCCGGCAGCGTCAAGGGCTGAGGCTTTCACAACGACCAGGAGAGGCACTTTCGTGACCGAAAAGACCGGCTGGTGGCGGAGCGCGGCGATCTACCAGGTGTACATCCGCAGCTTCGCGGACGGCAACGCCGACGGCGTCGGCGACCTCGCCGGCGTCCGCGCCCGGCTGGACCACCTGGCCGACCTCGGGATCGACGCGATCTGGTTCACCCCGTGGTACCCGTCGCCGATGGACGACGGCGGCTATGACGTCGCCGACTTCCGCGACATCGAGCCGCTGTTCGGCACCCTCGCCGAGGCGGAAGACCTGATCGCAGAGGCCCACGCCCGGGGCATCCGCGTGATCATCGACATCGTGCCCAACCACTGCTCCGACGAGCACCGCTGGTTCCAAGCCGCCCTGGACGCGGGCCCGGGTTCGCCGGAGCGGCAGCGGTTCTGGTTCCGGCCCGGCCGCGGCCCGGACGGCAGCGAACCGCCGAACAACTGGAAGTCGCGCTTCGGCGGGTCCGCGTGGACCCGCGTGCCGGACGGCGAGTGGTACCTGCACCTTTACAGCTCGCGCCAGCCCGACTTCAACTGGGACAACCCGGAGATCCGCACGGAGTTCGAGGACGTGCTGCGGTTCTGGTTCGACCGCGGAGTCGACGGCTTCCGCATCGACGTCGCCGACGGGCTCGTCAAGGACCCGCGGCTGCCCGACGTCGACGACGGCGACGAGTCGCCGTTTTCCGACCAGGAGGGCCTGCACGAGATCTACCGGTCGTGGCGCAAGATCGCCGACAGCTACGCGGGCGAGCGAGTGCTGGTCGGCGAGATGTGGCTGCCGGACATGTCGCGGGCGGCTCGTTACCTGCGCCGCGACGAGCTGCACTCGGCGTTCAACTTCGACTTCCTGGTCTGCCCGTGGGATGCCGCCCGCTTCCGGGACGTCATCACGCGCACGTTGCAAGCGCACGACGAGGTCGGCGCGCCGGCGGCCTGGGTGCTCTCGAACCACGACGTCACGCGGCACGTCACGCGCTACAGCCGCCCATGCGACACCGGCTTCTCCTTCGCCGACCGCCTGCACGAGCTGCCCGTGGACCGGGAGCTGGGCACCCGGCGGGCGCGGGCGGCGGCGCTGCTGACGCTGGCGCTGCCCGGCGGGCTGTACGTCTACCAAGGCGAGGAGCTGGGGCTCTGGGAGGTCCTGGACATCCCCGACGAGCTGCGGCAGGACCCGGTGTGGGCCCGCACGCAGGGCGCCGACCCCGGCCGCGACGGCTGCCGGGTGCCGATCCCGTGGTCCGGCGACGCTCCGCCGTTCGGCTTCGGCTCGGGTGGCACCTGGCTCCCCCAGCCGGCCGAGTGGGCGGACTACACGGCCGAGGCGGAAGCCGCCGATCCGGCCTCGATGCTGTCGCTGTACCGACAGGGTTTGCGGCTGCGGCGCGGGCTCCCTGTCGACGGGCTCGAATGGCTTTCGCCGGCCGACGGCGTGCTGGCGTTCCGCCGCAAGCCGGGATTCACGTTCGTGCTGAACTTCTCGACCACGCCGATCCCGCTCCCGGACGGCGAAATCCTGCTGGCCAGCGGCCCGGTGACCACCGAACTCCCGACCGACACCGCGGTCTGGCTCCGGCGATCCTGAAAGCCGTGAATGGCCCATTGAGGGACTTGAAGTCCCTCAATGGGCCATTCACGGACTTGGTTACTTCGTCAGCTGCAGGATGTCCACACCGCGGGCGTTGTCGGCGACGTAGACGTACTTGCCGTGCCAGTACGGCGCCCACGCGCTCGCGTCACCCGGGCGGTAGTACGCGATCTGGCGCGGGTTCGTCGGGTCACTGACGTCGAGGAACCGGGTGCCCTGCGCGTAGAACGACTGCACCAGGACGGTGCCGCGGACGTCGAAGTAGTGCGCGGAGCAGTCGTCGGAGGCCGGGTCGCTCCCTTCCTGGCCGTTGACGCTCCAGGTGCCGACGCTGCGGAGCCGGAACGGCTTGTCCGGCGTCGAACGCCAGCCTTCGCCGTTGTACGAGCCTTCGAGCGACGAGATCGTCAGGACGCCGTCGCCCGCGCAGCCGTCGACGAAGTTCTCCTCCGTCGCGTAGACGAGGTCCCGGTTGCGCCAGGCGCCGTCGCCGGCGCGGTGGCCGGCCGGGTGGAAGCTGTTGTGCATGAACCGTGACGGCGCCGCGGTCTCGGCGATGCCGCCACCGGCGTACGGCACCGGCTCGTGCGCGGTCGCGCGCCGGATCTTGCCTGTCAACGGGTCGCGGTGCACGCCGTTCGTCCAGTAGCCGCGCACGCCACCGCGCCCGGACACCCAGGCCACGCCGTTGCCGTCCACCTGCACGTCGTGCACGTAGTCGGTCTTGCCGTCGTTGCGAGCCAGCTCGATCGGCTGCAGGTTCACCTTCGGGTGCTTCGGGTCGCGGACATCGGTGACCCAGATCGGCCGCCCACCCCAGTCGGCCGGCTGGTCGTCGGCCTTCGCCGGGCCGCCCGTCCACAGGTAGCGGCAGCCGTCGACGCAGCTGGTGGTGTGCCCGGCCGGCACCTTGGTGTAGCTCAGGATGGCCGGAGCTTCGGGCTTGGCGACGTCGACGACGTAGATCCCGGACTCGCCGGTGTGAGTGGTGCCCCCGAACGCGCGCGGGTCCCGCGAGAGGAACACGAGCTTGCGAACCGGGTCGACCTCGGTGTCCTCGGTCTCCCACAGCCCCGGCAGGCTCACCTGCCCGACCAGCTTCGGCGCCGCCGGGTTCTTCGTCAGGTCGTACACCTTCAGCCCGAACTCGCCGGACACGACCATCACGTCGCGGCGGCCGTAGTCGAGGAAGTTGATCGAGATGGCGCCGGCGGCGTCGGGCACGCTGCCGACGGCCTTGACGTTCTTGATCGCGCCGGGGTCACCCGCCGTGCGGGCGGCCGGGGTCGCGGGCTTGTCGTCCTCGCCGCAGGCGGCGGCCGGCAACCCGGTCGCGACCAGCGTGGCGCTGACGGTGACGGCGGCGAAGCACGACCGCAACCAGGTGCGCACGCGGAACCTCCCAGAACGCTACGAGCGTGACCAACCGAACGGTACGACGGAGATCAACCGGACACAACCGTCTTTCGTTGCCATCCGACTGGTAGGACTGGCGCATGCGCCTGCTCGTCCTGCTCGCCGTCCTGGCTCTCGCCGTCACGGGCTGTTCCGGCCCCGATCCGGCCCGGCCCGGTGTCCTGTCCGTCGGCATCCGGGAGCCCGCGACGCTGCTGCCCGCCGACCTCGCCGACCAGGCGGGCCGGTTGGTGACCGGCGCCCTGTGGACCCCGCTCGCCGACTACGACGCGGCGTCCGGAAAGGTGACACCGCGGGCCGCCGAGTCGATCACGAGCACCGACCGGGTGCACTGGACGGTCAAGCTGCGGCCCGCCACGTTCCACGACGGCACCCCGGTCACTGCGCAGTCCTATGTGGACACCTGGAAGGTGATCGCGGACTCGCGATGGGTCTCCTCGCCCGTACTCACGAAACTGCTGCGCGCCCGGGAAATCACGGCGCCGGCCCCGGACACGATCGTCCTGACGCTCGACCGGCCGTCCGGCCAGGTGCCGGCGCTGCTCTCGGCGCCGGGCCTGGTACCGCTGCCCGCGTCGGTGCTCGCTTCCCGCGACTGGGACGGCTTCGCGAAGAGCCCCGTCGGCAACGGCCCCTACCGGCTCGACGGACCGTGGAAGCCCGGCTCGGGTGGCACTCTCAAACGAACCGGCCAGGGCAACGCCACGGAGATCGAACTGCGGGTCGGCGAGCCGGCGGCCCAGTACGACGCGGTGAAGGCGGGCACGCTCGACCTCGCGATCGAGGTCCCCGGCGAGAAGCACGACGCCATGCACGGCGACTTCGACGGCCACCACGCGACCTGGGCGTTGCCGCAAGCCGGCTACCTGGCGTTCCCGGTGGCGAACCCGCAGTTCGCCGACGCGACAGTCCGTCACGGCTTCGCGCTCGGCGTCGACCGCGCGGCGCTGGAAGCCGGCCCCCTCGCGCACCAGGTCGACCCGGCCAAGGCGCTGCTGCCACCGGCGGACGCGCCCGGCGAACGATCCGGCACCTGCCGGCCGTGCAGCTTCGACGCCGCGGCCGGCAAGGCCCTCCTGCACCAAGCTGCCTTTCCCGGCGGCGCAACCGTCTACTTCGGACCCGGCGCCGAAGCATGGACGCGGACCCTCGTGGTCGGTCTGCACAAGGCCCTGGACGTATCCGTGACCGCGCAGGCGAAACCCAGCACCGGTCCGCTGGACGGGCCGGCCACGCTCGACCTCAAGCTCGCCACGGCGAGCCCGTACGAGCTGCTCTCGGAGCTGGCTTCGGAGTCTGGGTACGCCGACGACGTCTTCCGCCAGAACCTGGCCCTCGCCGACGCCGCGGCGACCGCGGACGAGGCGGGCGAGCTGTACCGGCTGGCGGAGAACCAGCTGCTGCGCGACCTGCCGGTGGTCCCGCTGTGGTCGGGGCACGGCCACGCCGTCTGGTCGTCGCGCGTCCACGACGTCACGACGACGCCCTTCGCCGGCCCGGTGCTGGCCGGAATCGGGGTGTCATGACCTGGGATCCCGCACCCCTGTCCGAGGTGACCGCGTTGTTCTCACGGGTGCGGGTGCCGTGGTGGATCGCGGGCGGCCACGCGATCGAGCTGGCCGTGGGCCACGCGTTCCGCGAGCACGGCGACGTCGACGTGCTCCTGCTCCGGCGCGATCAGTCGGCGGTCCAGGAGGCACTGTCATCGTGGGATTGGTGGGCGGCCGATCCACCCGGCACGCTGCGTCCCTGGCAGCGCGGCGAAATCCTGCCGGTCGGCGTCGACGATGTGTGGTGCCGCCCGTCGGCGGCCGCGCCGTGGCGAATCCAGGTCATGCTCGACGAGGCGCAAGGCGACGAGTGGGTCTCGCGCCGGAACGGCGCCGTGCGGCGCGCCATCGCCGACCTGGGTGCGGTCTCGCCGGGAGGCGTCCCCTACCTGGCCCCCGAGGTGCAGTTGTTCGCCAAAGCCCGGGGAACCCGGCCCAAGGACGAGCAAGACTTCACCGCGGCCCTGCCGGTCCTCGACGACACGCAGCGGCGCTGGCTGGCGAAGGCTCTTGAAACCACTTACGGACCGCATCCGTGGCTTGATCGCCTCTAGACGGTGGCGTGCTCGGCGAGAGTTTCGATGAACGCCGTGGTCAACGGGTCGGGCGCGACGCGCGTGTAGGCGACCAGTGTCCGGCGGACAGGCACCGACGGGCGCAGAACGCGGCCGTCGAACCGCGCCGGCAGGACGTTCGCCGGGACGAGGGCGGGACCGAGGCCCGCGGCGGCGAGGATCGGCGCGGCGGCCGTCTGCTCGGTGCGGACCGCCGCGCGTGGCCGGAACCCCGCGGCGGCGCACGTCTCGTCCACGAGTTCGGCGAGGCCGTTGCCCGGGGCGTAGTGCACCCACGCGCAGCCGGCGAGCGTGCTCAGGTCGACCACGCCGGTGGTGTCTTCCTCCGATGCGCCGTCAGCGGGCAGCACGACAACGAAGTCCTCGACGCCCAGTTCCCGCACCGGCCCGTCCCACCCGGTGGGCCGCGGACCGAGCGCGACGTCCGCTTCTCCCGCGGCCATCGCTTCCCGCAGCTCGTCGGCGTGCCGGAATTCGATGAGCCGGACATCGACCTCCGGCCGGTCACGCCGCCACACTCGCAGCGCGGGCGGCAGCACGCCGAGGCTCACCGAGTACACCGTCGCCACCTGCAGCTCGCCCGCCGTCGTCCCGGACGCGAGCCGGGCGGCGCAGCGTGCACGTTCAGCGTCGGCCAACGCGGCTCGCGCGTGCGGCAGCATCGCCCGGCCCATCGGGGTCAGCCGGACAGCCCGGGGCAGCCGCTCCAGCAGCGGCCCGCCGAGGCTGCGCTCGAGCACGCGCATCTGGTGCGACAGCGCCGGCTGTGTCACATGCAGCTGTTCAGCGGCGCGGGTGAACGAACCGGTGTCGACCACCGTGACCAGGTACTCGAGCTGCCGGAGACTAGCCATGACCTCAGCTTATCGACTTGGTGACAAGTAAGCCTTGGACTCATCACTCCCGCCTAGGCAGCCTTGAGGTCATGAAGCGCAAGACCGCCCTGGTCGCCGGGGCCCACGGAATCATCGGCAAGCACCTGGTCGAGCACCTGCGAGCGGACGGCGGCTGGGACGTCGTCGGCCTTTCCCGCCGCGGCGGGCCGGGGACGGTGGCCGTCGACCTGCTCGACCCCGCGGACACCCGTGCGAAGGTCGGCTCCCTGGCCGGCGCGACCCACGTGTTCTACGCCGCTTACCAGGACAAACCGACGTGGGCGGAGCTCGTCCCGCCGAACCTGGCGATGCTGACCAACCTCGTCGACGCGGTCGAAGCGGCGGCGCCCGGATTGGAGCACGTCAGCCTGATGCAGGGCTACAAGGTCTACGGCGCGCACCTCGGCCCGTTCAAGACCCCGGCGCGCGAGACCGACGCGGGGCACATGCCGCCCGAGTTCAACGTCGACCAGCAGGCGTTCCTGGAACGGCATCCGGGGTCGTGGACGTGGTCGGCGATCCGGCCGTCGGTGGTCGGCGGGACCACGCTGGGCAACCCGATGAACCTCGCGCTGGTCATCGCGGTGTACGCGTCGATCTCGAAGGAACTCGGGCTGCCGCTGCGGTTCCCCGGCAAGCCCGGCGCGTACGACAGCCTGCTGGAGATGACCGACTCAGGGCTCCTGGCCGAGGCGACGATCTGGGCGACCGGACACCAGGGCGCCTTCAACATCGCGAACGGCGACCTCTTCCGCTGGAACGAACTCTGGCCGAAACTGGCGGCGTACTTCGGCCTCGACGTCGCGCCGCCGCTGCGGATGTCCCTGGCCGAAGTCATGGCCGACAAAGGGCCACTGTGGACATCGATGTCTTCTAAGTACGGTCTTTCGGCATCCTATGCGGACGTGTCGTCGTGGGCGTTCGGCGATTTCGTGTTCGGCTGGGACTACGACATGTTCGCCGACACGTCGAAGTCGCGGCGGGCGGGCTTCCACACCTATGTCGAAACCGAGCAGATGTTCTTCCGGCTCTTCGACGAGTTCCGCAAGGCGCGGGTGATCCCCTAGCAGGTCACTTCCCGCCCCGAGATCACCGTCGACCGGACGCGGATGATGCTTTCGTCGAGCCTCCGCAGCTCGCGGAAGGGATTGGCGATCTTCCGTTCCCGCCGATCGACGACCCAGAAGAGCGCGACAGTGACGGCGATCAGGGCGGCCACCGCGCTCACCAGCATGGGAATACCGACCCAGCCGACCAGGGTCGTCCACGACAGCACCGCGGCCCCCGGAGCGGAGACGACCAAGCCGACCCCGAATACCAGCAGGATCAGGTCCTCCGCATCATCATTGGGCGAGATGGCTCCGAGCAAGTCGTCGAGCCAGTCGATGTCGAGCACCAGCATGAGGGCCCCAAAACCGACGAAGGTGCAGGCCGCCGCGACCGTCGTAGTCCAGCCCAGCCACGACGGGCCCCACGGCCACCACCCGAACGCGGTTCCGGTCGCTCTGGTCACCCCGACCAGATACGGGCCTAAGAGGAGAACGGCGAGGGCGGCACCGGCCAAGGGCCGGAGGAAGACCGGCTCGTGCGGATTCTCGGTGACGGCCTTCCACTGGTGCTCGTCGACCCGGAACCCCATGTCACCGAACCAGTCCGCGAGGTCCAGGAGAATGGGAGTGGGCAGGGTTTCCAGCAGAACCCGGTAAACCGAATGGACGTGTGCCTCGTCGAACACCTCGGCCATGGCCGCCCGCGCCGCCTCCGGGTCCTGCTCGTAGATCCTACCGAGCAACAAGGCACTGCCGTGGAATTCCTTGACGCCGAGGCCGACCGAACGGGCGAAGTCGCGAATGCGCTCCTCGAGCCGCTCACTGGAAGCCGGATGGTATTGCCGTGAAGCGCCGATCACCCCGATCGGCATGGCCAGCCTCGGGTCGATCCGGCCGGGGCCGTCCGGCATGTGCTCCGGGCCGGAAGTGTCGATCAGGTAACCGACCCGACCCATGATTTCATTGATCGTCTGGGGAGCGTTCCGGTTGAACGGCACCCACAGCCAATCGTGGCGCGGTCCCGGCACCGTTCGGGGCTCGGCGCGGTACAGCTCCTCCTCGATATCCGGGTTGTTCACCAGGGCCGCCAGCCGCCACGCGGCGCGGAAAGCCACCGGACCCTCGTCATCCAGCAAGTCGACGAGCGCCAGGCCCGCCGACGCGGTGCCAACGGCGGCGATGTCGTCGACTGCCCACAGCGAGCCCTGCTTGGCACACTCGGCGAGCACCGGAACCGCGAGCTCACCGGTCGAGCGCAGGGCGATCCGTGCCGACGGGGTGTCCTTGGCCAGCGCGGTGAGCGTCTCGACCGCCGACCGCAGCCGGGACGCCGCCAGCGCCTCGATCGCCAAGTCCCGGCGCTCCCGAGCACCCTGGCGAAGCCGGGACAGCAGCGCCGTTCCCCGTGGTCCGGGATCCGCCGCGACCGCACCGAGCGCGGCCACCACGAGGTGGTCCGCGACTTCGCCGCTGCGGAGCGCCGACTCGAAGTGGTTCAGCACCTTGCCGGCCAGCTCCTCGTCGATCTGCCGCGCCTCGGTCAGGCATTCGAGGGCCAGCAGCTTGTCACGCTCGTCGCCGGCGAAGATCCGCTCGACGACCGGTGTGCAGTCGCGATTCGCGCCACCGCACCACAGCTTCACCGTCTCGCGCCAACGGCCCGGGTTGCTGTCGTAGAGGTGAAGCAACCGCTCGGGACTGTCGGCCAGTTCCATCGCGGCGAGGTACTCCTGCAAGGTCAGGTGCGGGAACTCGTAAAGCAGGTTGCCCTCGTCGACCTTTACCAGCAAGCCGCTGCGGTCGACGATTTCCTCGAGCATGTCGGAGGCGTGGGTCGGCGCCAGGTTGAACCGGCCGAGTACCCGTGTGATGTTCGTGAGGAGCTCGCTTTCCGACACCGTCCGGCGGTCCGTTCCCGGCGCGATGGCCCCCTGTGCCTGGACGGCGATGGCCCGCAGGGCCATGAGTTTATGCCCGGCCTTGTAGGTCGCGAGCTCGCGGCCGCGGCCGAGCTGGGAATCGCGCCTGAGCAGGTGCATCACAGCCATTTCGTAGAACTCGGTGCGCGAGCTCGGTAGCATCGGCCCGAGGCCGGGATCCGCGTCGTGCAGGGACGCGATCATGGTGAGCAGCAGCGGCGTCCGGGCCAGCCGCATGATGGCGGGACTGGCCCGCAGCCCCGCCATCATCTGGTCGACCTCGTACCGCACGTCGGGCAGCTGCTTCGATTTGAACCAGAGACCGAGGAACCGGCGGATGGCCGCGTCGTCGAAACCGGCCACCCGGACGTCGTCCTCGAAGGCCGGCCGCAGGTCGTAATCGTAGACCGCGTCGCGGCAGGTGACGACGATCTGGCAGTTCGGCCACTTCTCGGCGAACTGCTTCAACTGTTGTGTCACCTCTCCTCTGCGGTCCGTCACGATTTCGTCGAATCCGTCGAAGAACACGCTCAGCAGGCCGTCTTCGAGAGCTCGTTCCAGAAACCGTTCCGGTTTCTTCACTCCACCACGCGCGAACGCGTCCGCGACCAGGTCGAACAGGGAATCGTCGCCGCGGTTGCGGCGGAACAGCTCGACGAAGACCGGCACACGGTCGAAAACACCGGGCTCCTTCGCCCACTTCACCATAGAGTTCTTCAGCAACATGGACTTTCCGGCGCCGGCGGCGCCGAGCACGACCATGCGGGTCTTGGTGCGGATGCTGCCGTAGATGTCCTCGCGGCGTCCGTCGACCTCGTGCTGGAGGGGGACGTAGACGTCGCTCACGGTGACCTTGGTGTTGGCGAGGAAACCCAGCGCGTGGTTGTTGTACGTCCGCGCGACCCCGCTGACGTACCGTCGCAAGCTGCGCTTTCCCAGCGTCCGGCGCCGGCTGCGGAACACGTTCGGCCAGAATCGCTGGCCGAGGTGTTTGGCTCCCTCACCCAGAAATTGTTTGACAAGGAATGCGGCGGCGGCGAAAAAGATCGCCAGCACGGCGGCGAAAGTCCACTGAGTCGGCACGGTTCAGCCCTTGTGCTCGGCGCTACGGATTTCCGGTTTTACCAACCGCTCCGCCGGGCCGTCGACTAGCTGGTTCCGAGTTCACCTGGATGTCGGAATTCTACCCGCGGCCGATGAACGGCATGGTCGTCGCCGTTATGGTCAGAAACTGGACATTCGCGTCCAGCGGCAGCCCGGCCATGTACAGCACCGCGTCGGCCACGTGCTTCAGGTCGAACGTCGGCTCGGCGGCGACCCGGCCGTCCGCCTGCGGTATGCCGGCGGTCATCCGTTCGGTCATCTCGGTGGCGGCGTTGCCGATGTCGATCTGCCCGCAGGCGACGTTCCAGGCGCGGCCGTCCAGCGAGATCGACCGGGTCAGCCCGGTGACGGCGTGTTTGGTGGCGGTGTAGGCGACACTCGCGGGCCGCGGCACGTGCGCGGAGATAGAGCCGTTGTTGACAATCCGGCCGCCGCGCGGATCCTGGTCCTTCATGAGCCGCACGGCCTCCCGGGCACAGAGGAACATCCCGGTGAGGTTGACGTCGACCGTACGTTTCCAGTCCTCGACGGACAGGCCGGCGACGGTCCCGCCGACGGAGACGCCCGCGTTGTTGACCAGCAGGTCGAGCCGTCCCCATTCCCGGCGGACGGTCTCGAAGAGGCTCCGGACAGACTCTTCATCCGAGACGTCGGTGGGCACGACGAGGGTGTGCGCGGCGTCCCCTGCCGTCTCGCCCAGCGCGTCGGTCCGGCGGCCGGCGAGGACCACGTGGTAGCCGTCGCCGAGCAGGGCCCGCCCGATCCCCGATCCGGCTCCGGTGACAACCGCGGTCTTCGCCATCGCGCCTCCTACACTGTTCGCATGGGACTTCGCGAAAGTTTCCAGGCCGGCCTGGCCCGCCAACTCGGCCACCCTAGCGGCCTGCGCGGCCGACTCGTCGGCGCGATGCTCAACCGCCGCAACCGGACGGCGGTCGTGAAGGCGGTCGAGGCCTTGGAGCCATCGGGCACCGAGACGGCACTGGACATCGGCTTCGGCGGCGGCTTGGGCCTGGAGTTGCTGTTGCGCCGAGCGGCCGCGGTCCACGCCGTGGACATCTCGGCGACCATGCTCGACCACGCCCGGGGCACGTTCGCCACGGAGATCTCGGCGGGCCGGCTGCACCTCCACGAAGGTTCGATGACGGCCCTGCCTCTCGACGACCACGCAGTCGACGCGATCGTCTCGACGAACACGATCTACTTCGTCCTAGATCTCGGCGCGGCGTTCGCGGAGGTGGCCCGGGTCCTCACCCCGAGCGGCCGGTTCGTGCTGGGCATCGGCGACCCGGACCTGATGGGCCGTTCGAAGATGCTGACGGACAACGGCTTCCACATCCGCCCGCTGGACGAGCTGAAGGCCGCGCTGAGCTTGGCGGGCCTGCAGGTGACGCGGCAGGAGCGGTTCGCGCACAGCGGGCTGGGATTTCACTTGCTGGTGACCGCACCGAAGTAACCGGCTCCGACGTCGTGAACGACTCGTCCACGGCTTTCGCCGAGGTGGATGATTCGTTCGCGCAATGCCGGGAGTTCCGAGGCCGGACGTTCGCCGGTCCGCCCGGGTACGTCGGATGTGGACCGCACCGGATCGAAGTAACCAGCTGCGGCCTCACCACAGCCACCGTCGAACATCCCCCGCCGCTCCCAGGGGGCGTCCCCAGGCCAGTCTATCGGCCCCCGACAATCCGGGCGAAACGGTGCCGTCGCGGCGAACTCGTCCACATCACGACCACCCTGTGGACAACCCGGGCACGAACCGGCCCGGCGAGCACAACAGCGCAAGAACTCGCCGGGCCGGTGCGAGGAGACCTATTTGGCCTGCACACCCAGCGCGGCCAGCGCCGGGCCTGCCATGATCACGCCGTTGCCGGTCACCGTGTCGAACCCGGGGGTACCCAGGTCGATCGACGAAGACACCAAAGCCGTACGGATCTGGGCCGGGGTCGCCGTCGGCTTGCCCGAGAGCAGCAGTGCCGCGATCGCCGCCGCGTGCGGGGCCGCCGCCGACGTCCCGAAGAACGGCTGGAAACCGCTCACCGAGGTCGCGACGCCGTCGGCCGCGGTGATGTCCGGCTTGGTGCGGACCGTGCCGCCGGTCGAGGACACGTTGCCGGGGGTAATCGCGGTGCCGTCGGCGTTGTAGAACAGGCGCCGCTTGCCGTCGGAGGAGAACCGCTCCCACTTGCTCGACGCGCTGAACAGGCCGGGGTACGGGCCGGCCGGGTTCGCCGGGTCGCCGGTCTCCAGCGGACGGCTGAACGCGGCCGCCGCCGGGGCCGCCGCGACGCTGAACGCGTTCGCCGCGGCCGAGTGGCCGTTCGTGACGCCGTTGGTGCTGAACGCCTTGAGCGAGCCCGAGGCCACGAACCGGCCGCGAATGACGTTCAGGGCGATGAACCGGTCGGCGCCGCTGTACTTGACCACCGCGACCTTGTAACCGGAGCCGGTGGTGGGCACGTTCGCGATCTCGTACGGGTTCTGCGCGCCGGACTGGCCGTTCTCGCTGGAAGCCACGACGCTGCCCGACGAGTTCAGGATGAACAGGTCGTAGTCGTTGGCGGACTTGCCCCACGGGTCGGACCAGAACAACGTCACCGGCTTGCCGAGCGAGCCGGTCGAGAGGGCGTCGAAGTTCTGCGTGGTGCTGCTCGGGTCGAAGTCGTGCGGGGTGCCGGTGACGCCGCTGATCTTCGTCGAGGAGGCGCGGAAGTCGCCTTCGTAGTAGCCGCTGGTGCCGTCGGTCGCGTTGCCCGAGTTGCCGGCCGAGGAGAAGTACAGCGCTCCGGCCGCGGTCACGTCGTTGACCGCTTGGGCGACCTGCGTGTCCTGGAACGGCGCTTCGTCGAAGTAGGAGACGTCGTCGACGATGATCTGGCAGTTGCCGGTGCTGCGCAGCGCACGGATGTTCGCGGCGAAGCTGGCCTCGCTGGTGAACGCCGTGGCGAAGCCGAGCGTCGCGCTCGGCGCGAGGTCGTGGATGATCTCGAGCATCGCGGTGCCCTCGTCGCCACTGCCCTTCTGGCCGGACAGGACGTCGACCGTGGGCAGCTCGCCGGCGCTCTGCGACTTCGCCAGCGAGTCGACGCCGTCGGAAAGCACGCAGACCTTGACGCCGGAGCCGCTGACGCCGTAGGTCGTACGAGCCGTGTCGGCGCCGTGCGCCTTGTCGCCTTCGGAGACCTGGGTCGCGGCCGCGGCCTGCGCGGCGAGGGCCTGGCGCAGGTCCCGGTTGCCCGGCTCGCTCCAGGTCGTGGCCTGCGCCGCGGGCTTCACTTCGGCCACGTCGGCCCGGCCGGCGATCTCGTCCAGCACGGACAGCGGCAGGTCGGCGCGGACGGCACCGTCCGACGAGACGTAGCGGACGGTCCCGCCTGCCGCCTGGACGGCGCTCGCGACGGCCTTGCCGTGAGCGGCGATGTCAACGGCGACGGTGCCGGCGGTGCTGACACCGACGCCGGAGCGGTAGTCGGGGAGCTTCGCGGCCAGCGACCGGTCGGCCCGCAACCGCTTCTCGATGACCAGCTGGCTCGATTGCTTGCGTTCCGCGGGGCTCAGGCTCTTCTTGATGCTCTGCAGCGCGTTGATACCCGCTTCGGTGCGCGCGGTCGCCACGTCCACGGTGGACGGCTGCGCCGCCGAGACCCCCGTCGTCAGCAGCAGCGCGCCGACCGTCAGCGGAACCGCGTGCGCGGCGACCCGGCTGAATCTCACCATCGATGTCTCCCTGTATTGCTCGGTCGCTCGACCGAATGACACCCGACCGGGCGTATTGGGAGAATCTAAGGAGTGCCCGCTCAGTGGTCCACCGACCAAAGTCGGGAACACCCGTCGGTCCACATACTGGAACGGTCAGGAAAACGTGAGAACGATTTTTTCCCGGCCGTGTCCCGTCTCGACCTCCCGATGGGCGGCGGCCGCCTCGGTGTACGGATAGACGCGGCGTACGTGGAACCGCAAGTCGCCCTTGGCGTAAAGCGCGGCCAATTCGGCGAGACGCGCAGCGGAGCGTCCGGACTTCGAGACGAGCACGCCGAGTTCCGCAGCCCGGCCGTGATCGACGAGAGTGAGGATCCGGCGCCGGTCCTTCACCAGTTCGAGTGAGATGTCGAGTGCGGGACCACCCCGCGCCGTCGAGCACCACGTCGATCCCCTGCGGTGCGGCAGCCTCGATGCCGGCCTCGAGTCCGACGCCGTAGACAACGGGGGTCGCGCCCAACTCGCGGAGATAGTCCTGGTTCGCTTCGCTCGCGGTACCGACCACCTTGGCGCCCTGGAGTTGCGCGAGCTGAACCGCGGCGGTGCCGACTGACCCGGCGGCGCAGTGGACGAGCAACGTCTCGCCTTCTCGCAGGTGCAGCGTTTCCAGCGCGATCGACGCGATCTGCGTGCCGGCCGTGAACCCGCCGGCCACCTCCCACGCATTTCGGGCGGCTTCGGCGTCACATCGGCAGCCGGGACGACGATGTACTCGGCGGCGGCCTGCACAGCGGTGAAGCCCAGCACGTCGGTACCCACCTCGATGTCCTCGCTGCCTTCGTCGACGACACCGGCGAATTCATTGCCGGGCACCCGCGGCCAGCCCAGCTTCAGCCCCGGCGGCTCCCACCCGGCACGAACGGCGGCGTCGTACGGCTGCACCCCGGCGGCCTTCACCCGCACCCGAACCTGCCCTGGCCCGGCGTGCGGCTCCAGCAGCTCGAGAACGCGGAGTACGTCCGGCCCACCGAACTCGGTGAACGCAGCGGCTTTCATCGGTTCCCTCCAGGTTGTCGCTTGCTCCACCATCCTGGAACTTCCAGCAGACTGGAGGTCAAGACCACGGCCGCACTTTCAGCTGAGGCCACTGGTTTTGCCATCGGGCGGCTTTGCGTTCGTAGACTTCCCGCGGGGCGAGCACCGGGTTCGGCCGAACGACCAACGCGAACAGGTCATCACAACCATGTGGTGCATGGAAGCGCCAGATCCCGTCGCGTTCGATCCGGACGCCCACGCACGAACAGATCGCCGGAAAGGCGTCGATCGCTTGCTCCGTGGTGGCGAAGGGACGGCAGGGGATGCCGAACTTCCCTTCGTACCAGAGGTGCACTCGGGCTTCGTTGCGTACTTCCACTTCGACCGGAAGATCTTCGCACGCGGCGCCGACCATGCGGATCACCCGGTTTTCGGCTTCCCAGCCGAGGTCTTGGGCATCGTGATAGAAGAGGTCGTAGTCCTTGATTCCCCGCGCCGCTTCGCGTCCGGTCAGGACGTTCCAAACGGTCTGCACGACGCACCCGGCGGTGAGGTACCAATGCGGGAGTTCGAGTTTCCTTGCCCGATCGAGCAATTCGGTGAGAACTTCGTTGTGTTCCAACATGTTTCGGAGCCGCTCGAGGTCCGTCATGACTCGACCTTACCGCACATCTTCACTCGATCGAGTGGCCATTTTCGCTGCCTCAGCCCGCTTTTCTGTCGGTGGCCGCCCCTAACGTCGCCGGCATGACCACCACCGAAGCTTCCGTCCAGAACATCACCGACAACGAAGTCCGCAAGGCAGTCGTGCACTACCTCAGGCGCGAAGACCGAGCCTTCCGCCTTCGTTCGAAGCAGATCGATCACCTGACCGACAACGGCATCGTCCGCGTCATGCAGGCGGCCGCGTCCGAAATCGCACGGCTCGAAGCGCTCCAGGTACGCGCCGCGGCCACACTGAGCCGAAGACGCGGGAATCCGCGCAGTACCGAGGCGGAACTCTCCCTGGCCCTCTCCGTCACGACACGTCACGCGGGCGCGATGATCGCGACAGCCGAGGCACTGACCAGTCGCCTGCCCGACACCTTCGGACTCATGGAGCGCGGTCGGCTCGACCTGGGACGCGCGATGAAGGTCACCAACGCGACAGCATGGCTCACCGACGAGGCCGCGCGGGGCGCCGATGCGAGTCTCGCGTTGCACTTGGCGGGCAAGAATGCCACGGAAGTACGGAAAGCAGCGACGTACGCGGCGAAGATGGCGGATCCGGAAGGTGCCGAACGACGAACCCGCGAACGGCGCGCGGCGCGTTGCCTCACATTGATCCATCAGGATTCGGGCGCGGCGACGCTGTCCCTCGACCACGCGCCGGCCGAGAAGGCCGCCGCGGCGTATGCCCGGGTCAACGGGATGGCCAAGGCGCTGAAGACGAGCGACGAGCCCCGCACGCTGGACCAGCTGCGCGCCGACGTCGCCCTGAACCTACTGCTGAGCGCCGAAGTCGGCGGCACTCCCCCGCGTCTGGAGGGATTCCTCTACCTGGACCTGGCCACCTATCTGGGCTTGAACGAGAACCCGGCGGAATTCGCGGGCCACGGGCCTATTTCCGCGGCCCTCGCCCGCGAACTCCTCGGCGGCCCGGACACGATCCTGCGCCGGATCATCACGGACCCGCTGACTGGTCAGGTCCACGATCTCGGCCGTACCCGTTATCGCCCCACGGCGGCGATGGCGGAGTTCGTCCGGGTCCGCGACCGCGAGTGCCGCCGCCCCGGCTGCGCCCGCCCGGCGCAGGCGTGCGAGATCGACCACGTCACCGACTGGCACCACGGCGGCCCCACCAGTACAGCGTCACTGGCCGCGTTCTGCAGCTGCGACCACCACCTGAAGGACGAACCCGGCTGGCACTACGCCCTGGCCGAGGACGGCACCCTGACGATCACCACCCCCGCCGGCCTCGTCCATCGCTCGACCGCGCCGCCACTGCACGCACCGCGCGCACCCGAGAACAGCGCCCGCCCGCTGCCGCGCACCTCGCACCCGCCTCAGAACGACGCGGCTTAGACGATGCAGGCCTGCCCCGCGCTGCCGGGCGCATGTCCGAGTTCCTGGCAACCAAGGCGACTCGACCGCACTTGGGCGGCCAAATCATCCCGCGTGATCCGAAGATCGACGCCACCCTTGCCAACCCCGAGCCTCGCGGAGCGACCCCCGTCATGAGACGACAACGAACCGAAACTGTCGGTACCCCGACGTACGCTCTGCGCCATGGACAAGATCGAAATCTTCCGCGCCGGCCCGGCGCAGGCCGGCGTCCTGACCGCCCTGATGCACGCCTCTCCGGCCTACCAAGGCGAATATGCGTCCATTTGGATGGTTACGCGGTCACACCCGAGTACATCGAAAGCAACCTGACCTTCACCGCCATGAGAGGCGACGAACTCCTCGGTTTCTACACGCTGCTGACAGAGCAACCGGAACTCGACATCCTCTTCGTCGCGGACGACGCGCAGGGCCTCGGCATCGGCGCGCGCCTGATCACGCACATGCTTGCCGAGGCCCGCGAACGCGAGATCGAAAGCGTCCGCGTCGTCTCGCACCCGCCTGCGTTGCCGTTTTACGTCCGCATGGGCGGACGGCGCACCGGCACGATCCCGCCGAAACCCCCGAAGGTCCGCTGGGAGCGGCCGGAGCTCCGCTTCGAGGTCCCTACATGTTGATCATGTGGCCCGCAAGGCCGTGGATCGCTTCCTTCACCGCTTCACCCAGGGTCGGGTGAGCATGAACGTTCCGCGCCACTTCGTGCACCGTCAGATCCCACTGCTGGGCCAGTGTCAGCTCCGGCAGCAGCTCCGTGACGTCCGGCCCGATGAGGTGGCCGCCGATCAGCTCGCCGTATTTCGCGTCGCTGATCAGCTTGACGAAGCCACCCGCGTCGCCGAGGCCTTGGGCCTTGCCGTTGGCCGTAAACGGGAACTTCGCCACCTGGACGTCGAAGCCCTTCTCACGGGCCTGCTCCTCGGTCCAGCCGAAGCTCGCGATCTGGGGCTGGCAGTACGTCGCGCGCGGGATCATCGGGAAGTCGAGTTCCATCGTCTCCGCGCCCGCGATCGTCTCCGCCGCGACCACGCCCATCGACTCGGATGCGTGCGCCAACATCAGCTTCGCCGTCACGTCGCCGATCGCGAAAATATGCGAGACATTCGTGCGGCCTCGGCCATCCACGGCGATCGCCCCTCGATCAGTGAGCGCGACGCCCGTCGTCTCCAGGCCGTAGCCCTCCACCCGCGGCTGGAAGCCGATCGCCTGCAGGACTTTGTCCGCCTCGAGGACCTGCTCACCGTTCTTCTCCGAAGACACAGTGACGCGCACCGATGGGCCCGAGTCGTCGATCGACTCGACGCGGGTCGACGTCAGCACCTTGATGCCGAGCTTGCGGTACCGGCGCGCCAGCTCCGCCGACACTTCGGCGTCCTCCAGCGGCACCATCCGGTCGAGGAACTCGACGATCGTGACGTCGACGCCGTAGTTGTGCAGCACATACGCGAACTCGACGCCGATCGCGCCCGCGCCGGCGATGACGATGCTCGACGGCAGCTCGCTCGAGAGGATCTGCTCTTCGTAGGTCACAACGCGGGAGCTGCGCGATGTCCCGGGCAGCAGCCGTGTGGTCGCGCCCGTCGCGATGATGCAGTGGTCGAACGTCACCTGCGAGCCGTTGACCTCGAGGGTGTGGTCGTCGACGAAGGTGCCGTGCCCGTCGAACTCGGTGATCTTGTTCTTCTTCATGAGGAAGTGCACGCCCTTGACGCGCCCGTCGGCGACCTTGCGGCTCCGCTCGTAGGCGGCCGTGTAGTCGACGCGGATCGGGCTGTCGGACGAGATGCCGAACGCCTTCGCCTCCTGCGTCACCACGTGCGCCAGCTCGGCGTTGCGCAGCAGCGCCTTCGACGGGATGCACCCGACGTTCAGGCAGACGCCGCCCCAGTACTTCTCCTCGACCACCGCGGCGCTCAGCCCCAGCTGGGACGCGCGGATCGCCGCGACGTAGCCGCCCACCCCGGCCCCCAGCACGACGACATCAAAGTGTTGTGCACTCATGAGCCGAAACTACCCCTTTCCCCATCGCCAAGCGGAGTGACGGTGCTCGCTCGACCGCCAAGGTGGCCGCGCAGGACCGCGGTCACCTCCTCGTCACGCGCTCCGGGCAAGAGATGGCCGCCATCCAGCACGCGGATCCGCAGATCTGGCACCACGGAGTCCCGACCGCCGCCGACTCGAAGGGCAGTTCGGTGCTGGGCACTGCCACAGGCTGGCGACGGGCATCGCCAACCGGCGGCCGGGGCACGGACCGCCGGGTCTTGCTCCGCGTCCGTCGTCACCCTCGCTTGGTCGTCCACACCGCCGCGGTCACCGCCGGTAGGAAACTGCTCGTGGGCGCCCCCGGAAGGTCGAGGACGGCAGATGCTCACCGTTTCCGAACGCCGCCCGGCGCCTCAGGCGGCGATCGGCGGCTGCTCCCCGCGGACCGAGGCCAGCAGCGACGTCACCGCCGCCATGATCCGGGCCGTCGCCTCTTCCAGCACCGCGCGAGTCAGCTCCCGGCCGACGAGGTCCGAGAGGTCGACCGGCGGCCCCGCGACGAGGTCCACCGTCTTGCGGGGCACCCCGCGCGGCAGCCACGCCGTGGCCGGCAGCAAGTGGTGGGTCCCCCAGTTGGCCACCGGGATCACCGGGGCCCCGGTCTCCAACGCGGCCCGGACCACACCGGTCTTGCCGCGCATCGGCCAGCCGGCGGGATCGTTCGAGAACGTGCCTTCCGGGAAGATCGCGACGCACTCGCCTGCCCGCACGGCGGCGACCAGGTCCCGGTAGGCCTCAGCCGCCGTCGCCGCGCCACGGTAGACCGGGATGTGCCGTCCGGAACGCATCACCGGGCCCACCACCGGCAGTTTCCAGAGCGAGGCCTTCGCCAGGTAGCGGGGCACCCGGCCGGCGGCGAGACAGAACGCCGTCAGCGTCGTCGGGTCGGCGAACGACAGGTGGTTCGACGCCACCAGCACCCCGCCGGACCGGGGGATGTGCCGCGAACCCCGCACGCGGAAGCGAGTCGTCTGCGCGAGGAACTGCCAGACCACCTCGATCGCGAGGCTGTACCAGGCACCCCGGCCGGCGCGGGCGAAGCGCCGGCCGTAGGCGATCATCTGGCGTCGGGTGAGTAGCTCACCTTCGGTCTCCAGGACGGTCCAGCGGTCGGTCATGAGTGTCATTCGTAGCTCACGACCGGCCGGTTGGGCCCCGGCGCGCGCCGAACGCGGCGCAGATCACAGCAAGAAGTTCACCGTGGGAAGGTCACAGCCGCTCGAGCACCACCACGGGGATTTCGCGGTCGGTCTTCTTCGCGTACTCGTTGTAGTCCGGCCAGACCGCGGCGAGCTTCTCCCACAGCTTGGTGCGCTCCTCACCGGAGGTGGTGCGGGCGCGCGCCTTGAACTTGTCGGCCTTGACCTGCACGCCGACCTCAGGGTGCTCGACGAGGTTGAAGTACCAGCCGGGGTGGCTCGACGCGCCGCCCTTCGAGGCCACGATCACCGGGTTTCCGTCGACTTCCTGGTAGATCAGGGCGAACTTGCGCTCCTGCCCGGTCTTGCGGCCCTTCGTGGTCAGCACCAGCGTCGGGACGCCTTCCTGCCAGTCGTGGCCGACCTCGCCGTCGGTCTCCTCGTAGCGGCGGACGTGCTCGTCACCGAACAGCATGCGTGGTTCCTTTCGCGATCCTCTGATGTGGCCAGCTCACCACTTGACGGTTCCCCTGGACAGGAACACCCACACCGTCGTGGATCTTCCCCGGCCGCTTTTCACTCGATCGGGGTACGTTCGCCGAGTAGCGGTTTCTCCGTCCGCGTTCGACTCCCAGTAGATTGCACCGACCGAGCACACGCGAACGCCCGAGACCGATCTTGGAGGAGCCATGAAGGCCCGGCCGCACGTGACACTGGAAGATGTGGCACGCAGCGCGAACGTCTCGCTCGCGACGGCGTCGCGGGTGCTCAACGGCACCGCGTCCGTCCGCGCCGACCTGCGGGAGCGGGTCTCCGCCGCCGCGGCCGAGCTGGCCTACGCCCCGAACGCCCACGCGCAGGCCCTTGCCGGTGGCACCCACCGCACGGTCGGCGTGATCTGCCACGACGTCAGCGACCCGTACTTCGCCGCGATCGCCGGCGGCGTGATGCGCGTGGCCACCGACAACGGGCTGCTCGTGATGCTCGCCGGCACGTTCCGCGACCCGGATCGCGAGGTCGCCTACGTCTCGACGCTGCGCGCGCAGCGGGCCGCGGCGATCCTGCTGATCGGCTCGGCATTCGAAGACCGGGCGTGGGAGCGGGCGATGGCCGCCGAACTGGAGCCCTACCGCCGCGGCGGCGGTCAGGTCGCGGCGGTCAGCCGCCACCGCGGGCTCAAGATCGATACTGTCCAGCCGGACAACAAGGGCGGTGCCGCGGAACTGGCGAAGGCGCTGGTCGGCCTCGGGCACAAGCGGTTCGCCGTGCTGGCCGGGCCGCGGCGGCTGAGCACCGTGATCGACCGGCTGGCCGGGTTCTCGGGTGAGCTCGCCGCGCACGGTATCGAGCTGCGCGAAGACGACGTCTTCGAGGCCGCGTTCAGCCGCGACGGAGGGTACGAAGCCACGAAGCGGCTGCTCGCCGGCCGCAAGCGCAAGCTGCCTACCTGCCTCTTCGCCGTCACCGACGTGATGGCGATCGGCGCGCTGACGGCGTTGCGGGAGGAAGGCCTGTCCGTACCGGGTGACATCTCCGTGGCCGGCTTCGACGACATCCCGGTGGTCCGCGACCTGGCCCCGGCCCTGACCACCGTGCGGCTGCCGCTGGAGGAACTGGGCGAACGGGCGATGGACCTGGCGATCAAGGGCGCCACGGGCAGCCGGCCGCGGACGGTCCGGCTGTCCGGCGAGGTCGTCCTGCGCGAAAGCACCGCACGCCCCAAGCGCTGACCCGGACGGGCCTTGTCGTGCTCCGGCACAGGCCCTACCGTGGATTTGAGAAAGCGCTTTCTGACTGTCTCGGAGGTCCTGATGCTCGTGCTCCCGGTTCCCGGCGGGGAGCTCCTGAACTGGTCGCCGTCCGGGCCGCCGCTCCCGGAGCCACCGAAGACGCCGCCGGCGTCGCGGATCGTCTACGCCGCCGCGCATGTCGTCGCGGACGCGCTGGCCGACGAGCCCTACGCCGTGGACTGGGACACGACGCTGGCCTTCCGCGAGCATCTCTGGTCGTGCGGGCTGGGCGTCGCGGAGGCGATGGACACCGCGCAGCGCGGCATGGGCCTCGACTGGGCGACGACGCAGGAGCTGGTGACGCGCACCGGTGCCGTCGCCGCCGGGCGGCGCTGGTGCGCTGGGGTCGGCACCGACCAGCTGCCCGCCGGCCCGGCGACCGTCGCCTCCATTGTGGACGCCTGGCGCGAGCAGCTGGACCTGGTCTCCCGCGCGGGCGCGATCCCGGTCGTCATGGCCAGCCGGGCGCTGGCCGCGGCGGCGACCGGTCCCGAGGACTACCACGCGGCGTACGGGAAGCTGCTCTCCGAGGCGAGCGGGCCGGTCCTGCTGCACTGGCTGGGCGAGCAGTTCGACCCGGCGCTGGCCGGCTACTGGGGCCACGACGACGTGCGCGCCGCGGCCCGCGAGCTGGCCGCGCTTTGCGCCGAGCACGCCGGGACGATCGCCGGGGTGAAGGTCTCGGTGCTGGACGCCGAGATCGAGACCGAATTCCGGCGGGCCCTTCCCGGCGGCGTCGCCTGCTACACCGGCGACGACTTCAACTATCCCGAACTCATCGCCGGGGACGACGAAGGCCACAGCGAGGCCCTGCTCGGGATCTTCGACCCGATCGCGCCGGTCGCCGCGGCCGCACTGGCTCGCCTCGACGAAGGCGACCGGGCCGGGTTCGGCGCCCTGCTCGACCCCACCGTGCCGCTGTCCCGCGAGATCTTCCGTGCGCCGACCCGGCACTACAAGACCGGTGTCGTCTTCCTGGCCTACCTCAACGGCCACCAGGAGCACTTCCGGATGATCGCCGGCCAGGAGTCCGCGCGCACGATCACCCACCTCGCGACGTTGCTGCGGCTCGCCGACGAGGCCGGTGTGCTCGCCGACCCCGACCTGGCCGTGGCCCGGATGCGGCCGCTGCTGCAGGCCGCGGGGGTGGCGTGATGGATCCCCGGCTGAGCCTCAACCAGATCACCACCAAGGCCTGGTCGCTGCCCGAAGCGGTGGCCGGCTGCGCGGCGGCGGGCGTCGGCTGGATCGGACTGTGGCGCGACAAGGTGGCCGAAACCGGTGTCGACGAAGCCGCGCGGGTGCTCAAGGAGCACGGTGTGCGGGTTTCGTCTTTGTGCCGTGGTGGGTTCTTCACCGGCGTGACGCCGGAGGGGTCCCCTGTGGACGGTGTGGCCCAGACCCGGGAGGCGATCGACGAGGCCGCCGCGCTCGGCGCCGACGTTCTCGTGCTGGTTGTCGGCGGGATCGCGGGCAACGACCTGGCCGCGTCCCGGCAGCGGGTAGCGGACGCCGTGGGTGAGCTCGCGCCGTACGCCGGGGAGCGCGGGGTGCGGCTCGGTCTGGAGCCGCTGCACCCGATGCAGTGCGCGGACCGCTCGGTGCTGTCCACTGTGGATCAGGCGCTGTCGGTCGCCCGGGAGCACCCCGCCGAGCAGGTCGGCGTGATCGTGGACGAGTTCCACGTCTGGTGGGACCCGCGGATCGAGGAGTCGATCGCCGCGGCCGCCGGCCGGATCGCCGGGTTCCACGTGTGCGACGTGCTGGTGCCGCTGCCCGACCCGCTGCTGGGTCGCGCGCTGCCGGGCGACGGCCCGATCGACCACCGCCACCTGCGTGCCTGCGTCGAGGCCGCGGGCTACACGGGCCCGATCGAGGTCGAGGTGTTCAACGCCGGGCTGTGGGCGCGGCCGGGAGCGGAAGTGCTCGCCGAGACCGTTGCGGCGTTCGAGCGACACGTGGCCTGAGCCCGTCCGTCCGCCGATACGCTGGATCCACCACGCGGACGGGGGTCGCTCGATGCACGCGGAAGACGAGGGAGCGGTCCGCAGCGTGCTGCGCACCTTCGACCTGCTCGCTCTCTTCACGGAACGCACCCGGACCTGGGCGGTGAAGGACCTCACCGCGGCGAGCGGCCTGGCGAAGACGACCCTGTTGCGCCTCGTCGCCACTTGCGAACAACGCGGCCTGCTGTGGACACGCCCGGACGGGCGGATCACCGTCGGGCCCGGGATGCTCCGCTGGGCGCAGCTGGCGAACACGGCGTGGCAGCTGCCCGAGCCGGTCCGGCAGGTGCTGCGCGACCTGGCGCGGGAGTGCCGCGAGACGGTGAACCTCTACGTGCGCAGCACCAGCGTGCTGGTCTGCGTGGCGCAGGAGGAGGGTCCTCAGGCCATCCGGCACGTCGGCCACGTAGGTGACGAGCTGCCGCTCGAGTGCGGGGCCGCCGGGCAGGTCCTGGCCGGCGCGGCCGAAAGCGCCGCGGTCTGCCACGGTGAGCCGGAGGCGGGCGCGTCGAGTGTCGCCGCGCCGGTGCGCGACGGCGACGGCCGGGTACTGGCTGCGCTGGCGATCACGGGTCCCAGCAGCCGGTTCGGGAGCGCCGAAGTCGCTGCGTTCAGCGAAGCCGTCGTTCACGCCTCGCGGCGGATATCGCGGATCGGCCTCGGTACCCGGGCGGAATAGACCACAACGCCCCGGCATCCGACGCATCGTTGGTTAGGCTCCCGGCATGCCGAACCTGCTGGTGGTGGAAGACGACGCGGCGATCGGCAGCGTGCTCGAATCGACCCTGCGACTGCACGGTTACCAGGTGTGCTGGCGACGCGACGGGCGGACCGCCCTGCAGGCCGCCGAAGCGGGCGAGTTCGACTTCGTGCTGCTCGATCTCGGCCTGCCCGACCTGGACGGCGTCGAGGTCTGCCGTCGGCTGCGGGCCGCGTTGCCGTCCGCGGTGCTGGTCATCCTCACCGCTCGGCAGGAGGAGATGGACGTCGTCGTCGGCCTCGACGCCGGGGCCGACGACTACCTCACCAAGCCGATCCGGCTGGGCGAGCTGCTGGCGAGGGTGCGGGCGCACCTGCGCCGCGGCGCACCGGCCGGGGCCCGGCCACCGGTGACCATCGGGGGGCTGATCGTCGACATCGCCGGCCGGCGCGCCACCTTGCACGGGCGCGAGGTCGTGCTGCGCGCGAAGGAGTTCGACCTGCTGGCCCGGCTCGCCGAGCAGCCCGGGGTCGCGGTCAGCCGCGAGACGCTGATGTCCGAGGTCTGGGACGCGCACTGGTACGGCTCGACGAAGACGCTGGACGTGCACATCGCGGCGGTGCGCCGCAAGCTCACGTCGGCGGCCGGGCCCGACGCCGAAGTGCCCCGGATCGCCACCCTGCGCGGGCACGGCTACCGCCTGGAGGACCCCGCCCGGTCCGTGGCCGAAGGGTAGCCGTGCGCCGCCGGATCACCTCGCTGACGGTACTGGCCGCACTCGTCGCCACAGTGCTGTTCGCGCTGCCGCTGGGCATCGCGGTGTGGCGGTACTACCACGACGACGCAAAGGGCGACCTGGAGCGGGCCGCGGACGCCGCCGCGCTCGCCGTGTCGGAAGACCTGACCGCCGGGCGGCGGCCGACCGTGCCCCCGCTCGACGAGGAGGACGACGAAGCCGGGGGCGAGGTCGGGATCTACGCCCCGGGCGGGCGGCTGCTCACCGGGCACGGGCCCGCCGTCGGTGGCCCGGTCGAGCAGCAGGCGGCCAAGGCCACGGTGGACGTCGTCATCGGCCGCGAAGGCGGCGAAATGGTGCTGGCGGTGCCGGTGGTCAGCGGTTCCCGGGTGACTGGCGTGGTCCGCGCCGCGCTGCCGCTGTCTCAGCTACAGCTGCGGATCGTGCTGACTTGGCTCGGCATGGCCGGGCTCGCGGTCGTGACGACCGGGGCCAGCTGGCTGCTGGCCCGCCGGTTCACCACCCGGCTCGTCCGGCCGCTGGAGGAACTCGCCGCCGCGGCCGAGCGGCTCGGCGACGGCGACTTCACCGCCCGGTCTCCCCGCGCGGGAATCGCCGAGATCGACCAGGTCGCCGAGACTCTGGACGCCACGGCGGCGCGGATCGGCGAGACACTGGAGCGCGAGCGGGCGTTCTCCGCGGAGGCGTCGCACCAGCTGCGCACCCCGCTGACCGGGCTGCGGCTGCAGCTCGAAGCCGCGCTGGAAACGCCGGCCGCGGACCCGTACGCGGCGATCCGCGCCGGGATCGCGTCCGCCGACCGGCTGGAACGCACCATCGAGGACCTCCTGGCGCTGGGCCGGGAACGCCGGGCCCCGCGGGCCGAACTCGACCTCGGCGCGCTCCTCGACGAAGTCCGGCAGGCGGGCGAAGCCCTGCTCGCACCGCACGGGCGGGCGCTGCGGATCGTCCGGCAGGACCCGCCGCCGGCGCACGCGGCGGCCGCGGCGGTCCGGCAGGTGCTCGGGGTGCTGCTGGACAACGCGGCGACGCACGGGCAGGGCACCGTCACGGTGGTGGCCCGGGACGCCGGCGACGCGCTCGCCATCGACGTCGCCGACGAAGGCCCCGACCTCGGCGAGGCCGATCCGTTCGCGGCGGCGCTCAGCGGGCACGGGATCGGCCTGCCGCTGGCGCGCAGCCTCGCCGAAGCCGAAGGCGGGCGGTTGCGGCTGAGCCGGCCGGACCCGCCGACGTTCACGCTGGTGCTGCCCGCAGACAGTCCCGCGTGACGAACCGGGCATGAAACGTGTTGGGAGAGGCATCGGCCTGATGCCCCCGGAACACGGGTGATGTGAACGGAACGATTCGCCATGATTCGAAGCTTCTGTGCAATGAATCACCTGTGATTTATCTGTACGCGCAACGTTCTCCTGTTTTGCGCGTCGGAGACGGCGAATACCGTCGTCGGCATGAATCTGCGAGCCGCGGCGGTGCGGCGGAAACCGGTCGCCGATCTGGTCGCCGAAGGTGATCATGGCACGCTGAGGCGATCGCTCGGTCTCGGGCAGCTCACCATGCTGAGCATCGGCGCGACGCTGGGCAGCGGGATCTTCGTCGTGCTCGGCGAAGCCGTCCCGGTGGCCGGACCGGCGGTCGTGCTCTCGTTCGTGCTCGCCGGGATCACCGCGTTGTTCTCGGCGCTGTCCTACGCCGAGCTCGCCGGCATGATCCCGCTGTCCGGTTCGTCGTACTCCTACGCCTATGCGACGCTCGGCGAGCTGGTCGCCTGGGTGTGCGGCTGGTGCCTGATCCTCGAATACGGCGTCTCGGTGGCGTCGGTGGCCGTCGGCTGGGGTCAGTACCTCAACGAACTGCTGCGGCTGGCCTTCGGGTTCGCGATCCCGGACGCGCTGAGCCGGCCGCCGGGCTCGGGCGGGGTCGTCGACGTGCCCGCCATCCTCGTCGTCGTTCTCGCGATGGTCCTGCTGCTCTCCGGCGCGAAGGAGAGCGCGCGGGCCAACGCGGTCATGGTCGTGGTCAAGATCGGGACACTGGTGCTGTTCTGCGTGATCGCCTTCAGCGCGGTGCAGGCGAAGAACTTCACGCCGTTCCTGCCGCTCGGGCTCGCCGGGATGAGCGCGGGCGGCGCCAAGCTGTTCTTCTCCTACATCGGGTTCGACGCGGCGTCGACCGCCGGCGAGGAGGCGAAGAACCCGCAGCGCGATCTGCCGCGCGCGATCCTGCTCTCCCTCGGCATCGTCACCGTGCTGTACTGCCTGGTCGCCGTGGCCGCCGTCGGCGCGCTGCCGTGGCAGGAGTTCGACGGCCAGGAGGCGGCGCTGTCGCACGTGCTGGACGTCGTGTCGGACAACCCGTTCTGGGCCGGGCTGCTCGCCGTCGGCGCGATCGTGGCGATCTCCAGCGTCGTGCTGACCGTCCTGTACGGGCAGACCCGCATCCTGTTCGCGATGTCGCGCGACGGCCTGGTGCCGGCGTCTCTGTCCAAAGTGGAGGCCAAGTCGGGTTCGCCGCGGATCAACACCCTCGTGGTCTCGGGCTTCGTCGCCGTCCTGGCCGCGGTCATCCCCCTGGGGAAGCTCGCGGACGCCACCAGCATCGGGACGCTGTTCGCGTTCGGGCTGGTCAACATCGCCGTCCTGGTGCTCCGGCGGCGCCAGCCCGACCGGCCGCGCTCGTTCCGCGTGCCGCTCTCGCCGGTCACGCCGGTTCTGGGCGTGCTGTGCTGCGGGTACATGATGCTCAGCCTCGACAGCGCCACCTGGGTGGTCTTCGGCGCCTGGATGGCGGTCGGCCTGCTGATCTACTTCGGCTACGGCGTCCGGAAGTCGAGGCTGGCATGAGGGTCGCCATCCACCAAGGGCCGCTCGACGAGGTGCCCCGCACGGTCGCCGAAACCGGCGCCGATCTGGTCGTCACCGCGGAGATGAGCACCACCGGCTACCACATCGGGGCCCGCACGCACGAACTCGCCGAACCGGCCGACGGCCCCACCGCCGCCCGGCTGTCCGCGCTGGCGAAGGAAACCGGCGTCGCCCTGGCGTACGGCTACCCGGAGACCGACGGCGAGCACGTCTACAACAGCGTCCAGCTCATCGACGCCGGCGGGCGGCGGCTGGCGAACTATCGCAAGACGCACCTGTTCGGCGCCCTCGACAAAGCCTGGTTCACCCCCGGTGACGAGGCGGTGGTGCAGGCCGACGTCGGCGGGGTCCGGGTCGGCCTGCTGATCTGTTACGACGTCGAATTCCCGGAGCTCGTCCGCGCGCACGCGCTCGCCGGCACCGAGCTGCTGGTCGTGCCGACCGCGCTGATGAGCCCGTACGAGCTGGTCGCCGACACGCTCGTGCCCGCGCGGGCCTACGAAAGCCAGCTGTTCGTCGCCTACGCCAACCGCTGCGACACCGAGCGGGAACTCGTCTACTGCGGGCGGTCCTGCGTCGTGGCCCCCACCGGCGAGGTGCTCGCCCGCGCCGGTGCCGGGCCCGAAGTGATCGCCGCCGACGTCACCCGCGACGCGCTCGTCGCTTCGCGGGCGGAAAACACCCACCTGGCCGATCGACGGCCCGACCTGTACCGGGGAATCACCGCATGACCGCCGCCGTCCCGACCGCGATCCACCACGACGAACCGGCGGGCCGCCCGATCACGATGTTCGGCCCGGACTTCCCGTTCGCCTACGACGACTACCTCGCCCACCCCGCCGGGCTGGGGTCGGTGCCCGCCGGCCGGCACGGCACCGAAGTGGCGGTGATCGGTGGTGGCCTCTCCGGCATCGTCACCGCGTACGAGCTGATGAAGCTCGGCCTGCGGCCGGTGGTGTACGAGATCGGCGAGGTCGGCGGCCGGCTGCGCACGGTGCGGTTCCCCGGCTGCCCGGACGACTTCGTCGCCGAAATGGGCGCCATGCGCTTCCCGCCCGCGTCGACCGCGCTGTACCACTACATCGACAAGGTAGGGCTCGAGACCACGCCGTTCCCGAACCCGCTGGCGCCCGGGACGCCGAGCACCGTCGTGGACCTGAAGGGGCAAAGCCACTACGCGCGGACGCCGGAAGACCTGCCCGCCGTCTTCGGCGAAGTCGCCGCGGCCTGGGACCGGACGCTAACCGAGCAGGCCTCCTTCGCCGAGATGCAGACGGCGATCCGCGACCGCGACGCGAAGACGATCAAGCGGCTGTGGGACGAGCTCGTCCCACAGCTGGACAACCAGACGTTCTACGGCTTCCTCTGCGACTCCCCCGCGTTCGCCTCCTTCCGCCACCGCGAGATCTTCGGCCAGGTCGGCTTCGGCACGGGCGGCTGGGACACCGACTTCCCGAACTCCATCCTCGAGATCCTGCGCGTGGTCTACACGGGCGCCGACGACGAGCACCGCAGCATCGTCGGCGGCAGCGGGCAGCTGCCACGGCGGCTGTGGGACCACGCTCCGGACGAAATCGTTTTCTGGCCGGCGGGCACGAGCCTGAGCACGCTGCACGGCGGACGGCCGCACCCCGGCGTCGCGCGGCTGCACCGGACCGCGCCCGGCAACATCACCGTGACCGACGTCGACGGCCACATCAGGACGTTCCCCGCCGCCGTGTTCACCGCGCAGAGCTGGATGCTGCTTTCGCAGATCGAATGCGACGAAGCGTTGTTCCCGATCGACCACTGGACGGCGATCGAGCGCACGCACTACATGGCGTCGTCGAAGGTGTTCGTGCCGGTCGACCGGCCGTTCTGGCTGGACCGCGACCCGGCGACCGGCCGCGACACGATGAGCATGACGCTCACCGACCGGATGCCGCGCGGCACCTACCTGCTCGGCGACGACCCCGCGAAGCCCGCGGTCATCTGCCTGTCCTACACGTGGGCCGACGACTCGCTGAAGTGGCTGCCGCTGCCGGTGAGCGAGCGCGTCGAGGTGATGCTGCAGTCGCTGCGGGAGATCTACCCCGGCGTCGACGTCCGGCGGCACATCATCGGCGACCCGGTGACCGTGTCGTGGGAGGCGGAACCGCACTTCATGGGCGCGTTCAAGGCCAACCTGCCCGGGCACTACCGCTACCAGCACCGGCTGTTCACGCACTTCGTGCAGGACGAGCTCCCGGCGCGCTACCGCGGGCTCTTCCTGGCGGGTGACGACATCTCGTGGACGGCGGGCTGGGCCGAGGGCGCGGTCCAGACCGCGCTCAACGCCGTTTGGGGCGTGCTGCACCATTTCGGCGGCGAGACCGATCCGGCGAATCCCGGCCCGGGTGACGGCTTCGCGGACATCGCGCCGATCACTCTCCCGGACTGACCGTGCCCCGATCGTGGCACCACTTCCGACATAGTGCTGAATGAGCTGCCCGGCCCAACCGGCCATGCGACGATGGGACGATGAACACCGAGCCGGCGCCGAGATGGCGAAGACTGGAACCGGACGAGCGAAGGGAACAGATCTACGCTTGCGCGGCGCGGCTGTTCGGTGAACGCCCCTATTCCGAAGTGTCCACTTCGGACATCGCCGCGGCGGCGGGTGTCGCGCGCGGGCTGATCAACCACTACTTCGGCACGAAACGCGAGCTGTACCTCGAGATCATCCGCCGGGCGCTGACCGTGCCGCGGCTGGCCGTCGAAATCCTCCCGGACGGGCCCCTGGACCTGCGGGCCGACGTCGCCATCGAGTGGTTCCTGGACATGGTCACCAGCCAGGAGCGGATGTGGCTGGCCGCGATCGCGCCCGAAGGGATCGGCCGGGACCTCGAGGTGGAGCGCATCCTCGAAGAAGCCGACCGCGAATCCGCCGACCGCGTGCTGGAAGCCGTCGGGCTGTCCCGGGAGAGCGACCACGGGCCCGAGCTCAACGCGCTCGTGCGCGCGTTCGGCGGAATGGTGAAGTCGGCCGGCCGGGAATGGCTCGTGCGCCGGTCGTTGACGCGCGCCCAGGTACACCTGTTGCTGGCGAAGTCGCTGGTGACGCTGGTCGGCGAAATCTTCCCGGCCATCCAGGCGCAGCCGCCGCGCGGCGAACCGCCGGCGCCAAGGCACGGCGGTCTCGAATAAACCCCCGAACAGACCGAAGCCCCCGGCGCCACGAGGGGGAGGAGGGCGCCGGGAGCTCCGGGTCGATGGCAGACCACCGACCTACCCCCCACCGTACGCGGTACCACTGTCAAGTCACTGTCAGCTCAGCTCGTCCGATTCGCGAAGTTCGCCCAGCCGGTGCGCGAGCCCGTCGAGACACCGCCGGACGGCATAGTCGTAGAGCTGCGCGTAATAGCCCGACGCGAGTTCGGGGTCACCCATCAGGTCGTGCATCGCCGCGCCCAGTTCGGCCATGCCGGGCAGGTCGGCCCGCTCCCGGTAGGTCGCGTACGTCTCCGTGTTGTCGATCCGCAGCGCGAGCGCGCCGTCGCGGTCGTCTTCCATCGCCACGAACTGGCAAGCGGTCATCAGCAGCAGGTTGTACGCCAGCACGCTTTCGCGGCCGAATCCCGCCTTCAGCAGGACGCCGACGCCCGCGTCGATGCTGCGGGTGGCCGCTTGGACGGACGGGCCGAACAGCGCGAGCCGGCGCGCGCAGCCCGGGTAGGTCCGCAGCAGCTCCCGCAGCCCGGCCAGCAGTTCGGTGAACCACTCCTGCCACGGCAGCCGTTCGTCGGGCAGCTCCAGGAGGCCGACCACCCGGTCGACGACGGCGTTCACCACCGCGTCCCGGTCGCCGACGTGGTGGTAGATCACCGCCGGGTACGCCTCGACCGCGCGGGCGAGCTCCCGCAGCGTCCAGTTGTCGAGGCCACGTCGGCCGGTCAGGTCCGTGGCGGCGCCGATGATGCAGTCGGCCGTCAGTGCCGGCAATCCCGCCGCGGCCCGCGACCGGGGGCGCTGTCCCGTGCCCGAAGATGAGGTCGGCATGGGGCGTAACGGTAACCGCACCGGCCGTGCCGGTGCCAGCACCGCGCGAGTACGGCAGGATCGGGGTATGGCACGTGCACAGGCCAACGGTCTCGAGCTCGAATACGACACCTTCGGCGATCCGGCGAACCCGGCACTGGTCCTGGTGATGGGCCTCGGCGCCCAGATGATCACCTGGGAGGACGGCTTCTGCGAACTGCTCGCCGGCCACGGGTTCTTCGTGGTGCGCTACGACAACCGGGACGTCGGGCTCTCCACCTGGCTCGACCACCTGCCCGCGCCGGACCTGCCCGCGATCGCCGCCGGCGACCTGACGACCGCGCCGTACCGGCTTTCGGACCTGGCCGACGACGCGATCGGGCTGTTCGACGCGCTCGGCATCGGATGCGCGCACGTAGTGGGCGCGTCGATGGGCGGGATGATCGTGCAGCAGCTGGCCATCGACCACCCGGACCGGCTGCTGAGCCTCACGTCGATCATGTCGACCACCGGCGACCCGGCGGTCGGCCGGGCCGAGCCGTGGGCGCTGGCGCTGCTGTCGCGGCCGCCGGCGAACACCCGCGAACAGGCCATCGCCGACAGCGTCGAGGGCTACCGGCGGCTCGGCTCCCCCGGCTACCCCGACGCCGAAGCGTTCCTGCTGGCCAAGGCGGCACTGCACTACGACCGCGCACGCCACCCGGTGGGCACGCTGCGCCACGCCGCGGCGGTGATGGCCTCCGGCGACCGCACCGCGGGACTGCGGTCGGTGCGGTTGCCGGCGCTGGTCGTGCACGGCGACGCCGACCCGCTGATCGACGTCAGCGGTGGCAAGGCGACGGCGGAGGCGATCCCGGACGCGGAGCTGGTCGTCGTCCCGGGCATGGGGCACAACCTGCCGCGCGCGGTCTGGCCGGAGCTCGCCGACGCGATCGGCCGCGTGACCGCCCGGAGTAAACAAGCGGAGTAAACAAGACGTAAAGATCCGGGCGGCTCCGCGTAGGAAATGTGTCCTGGATCATGGCCTTCGACGCCGTCGAAACTGCACTGGGAACATGACAGCTGGGTTCGGGTTCCCGTTCGGATGTGTGGCCGCGATCGCGGCGGTGATCGTGGCGGACCTGGCCGGCGCGACGGGTCATCCGTGGTACGCGCTGGTCACGCTGGGCGCGGTCGTACTGGCGGCCGCCTTCGAAACGTCCTTCGGCGCTGCGGCGGGGATCGCGGTGGTCGCCTGGGCGCTGCACACCGGGTTCGTGCTCGGCCGCTTCGGTGAGCTCGCCTTCGGCCACGCCTCGGCGGTGGCCGCGATCGTGTTGACGGCCGCCTTGGCGGCGGGAACGCTCACCGGGCTGGTCGCCCGCACGCCGTGGCCGGTTCGGGTGCCCGCGCCCCGCCGACCCGTGGAAGTGCGAGCCCTCGACCTCTCGCGGTCCCGCCAGTCAAGCCCGGCGTGACGCCGAAGCCCGCCGGGCGGCGAGGGCCGCGATGACGCGGGGCAGGCCCGCCGGGTGGAGCGGGTCGACGCCGGTCAGGTCGCGGACCCGGCGGAGGCGGTAGTCGACCGTGTTCGGGTGGACGTGCAGCCGCGTCGCCGTTCGGCGGCGATTCGCGTCCAGGACCAGGTACGTCTCCAGGGTCTCGACGAGTTCGGGGTGCGCGTCGAGCGGGCCGAGCACCGCCGCGAGCCGATCGCGGGCCGCGCCAGGGCGGGTCAGCTGGTACTCGACCAGGACGTCGTCGAGGCGGTAGAGGCCTGGTTCGCGGCCGAACCAGCGGAGCACGTCCAGGACGTCCGCGGTCTGCGTGGCGACCTCGCGGACCTGCTCCGGCGCCGCGGTGTCCGCCGCGGCGAGCACGGCGACGCCCGCCGCGTGGCCGGCCGTGTGCAGCAGTTGCCGCCATTCGGCGACGTCGGCGAGCCGCCCCGCCAGCGGCAGGAGGACGAGCCCGCCGGGGCCGTCCAGCGACGCGAGCACGCCGTCGCCGCAGCACCGTTCGAACGCCGCGAGGAAGCGGCGGAGCTTGCGGCGGACGGCGATCTCGGCGTCCACACCCGGGGACTCCTCGTCGGCGTGCGGGCCGAGCTCGACGCTCAGGACGAGGTACCGCGCCGGCAGGGCGATCCCGGCGCTGCGGGCGACGACGTCCACCGGGCCGCCGTCGACGAGCACCGAAAGCAGCGTCCGGCGCGCGGTGTGCTCCTGGCCGACCTTCGTGCGCAGCTCCTCCAGGTAGCCGCGAGTCACCGCGCCGGTGACGGTGCCGGCGAACGCGAGCACCCGGTCCGCCACTTCCAGGAGGTCGGCCACGTCCGCGTGGCCCGCTTCGGCGGAGCCGACGGAGAAGATCTCCCGCGCGCCGACGTGGTAGGCAGTCAGCACAGCCTCCAGCGGGAAACCCTCCTCCGCGCGCCGGACCGCGGACGCGCCGATCTGCCGCAGCTCGGCGGCGTTGAGCTCGCGGTCCTCGCGCAGGCTCCGCGCGAACGCCCGCACCGCCTGACGGGTGATGCCCGCGATGTCGCCGGCCAGCTCCTCCACCGGCAGCCGCCGGTAGTCCGCGACCTCGGCCTGGATGCGCGTGAGGACCCGTGAGACGAGCTCGGGCTCCTCCCGGCTGAGCCGCTCGTGCACGCGCTGGCCGCCGAGGGCCAGGTCCCCGCCGTGCTTGTGCTCCGTCACAACCGATCCCCCCGTTCTCTGCCCGGATTCCCAGTCAATCCGGCCACGCTGCGTGCCGATGGTGTCACGGAAGCCAATCATCGGCACAACGTCAAGGAGGACGGCGTGCGAATGAGAACGACGGCGTTGATCGCGATCATGGTCACCGCGCTGGCGAGCGCGACGGCGGGCACGGCGACGGCGGGCACCGGCGGCGAGTACGTGGCGCTGGGCGATTCGGCGGCCGCCGGGCCGCTGATCCCGCCACCGGACCTCTCCTCTCCCGGCTGCCTCCGGTCGCTGCTCGACTACCCGCACGTCGCCGCGAAGGACCTCGGCGTGCCGCTCGAAGACGTCACGTGCTCCGGTGCGACGACCGCGGACATGACCGCACCGCAGCAGACGTCGTCCGGCCCGGTGCCGCCGCAGCTGGACGCGCTGAGCACCTCGACCCGGATCGTGACGTTGACGATCGGCGGCAACGACGTCGGCCTGGTCGGCGCGGCGACGAGCTGCATCAACCTGCTGCCGGGCATCATCGGGGACTGCGTCGACCGGTTCACCGCCGGCGGCCACGACCAGCTCGCCGAGAAGATCGCCGCGTTCGAGCCGGTGTGGGGCGAGCTGCTGGAGGCGATCCACGCGCACGCGCCGAACGCCGCCGTCTACCTCGCCGGGTACGGGACGTACCTGCCGCACAACGGGTGCTGGCCGATCGCGCCGCTCACCCCGCGCGACGCGAACTACATCCAGGGCAGCATCGACAAGACCAACGCGGCCCTGGCCCGCCAAGCCGCCGCGCACGATGCCCGTTACGTCGACGTGCGGACGGCCTCGATCGGGCACGACGTCTGCAAGCGGCCGGGCGTGAAGTGGTTCGAGAGCGTGATCCCGACGTCGATCGCGGCACCGCTGCACCCGAACGCCGACGGCATGGTCGCCATCGGCGGGCTGGTCGCCTCGTCGATCAGCGGCTGAAGTCCCAGCGGGTGGCGCCGTGGGGCTCGGCGGTGGCGACGCCGATGGCCCGGTGCAGCGTGAGCCGGTACAGGTGCCAGGGCGACGGCCCGGCGCTCGCGGCCATGAACGAGGCCGTGAACCCCTCGTCCACGACCGCCGCGGGCCAGCCGCCCTCGCGGTAGACGGCCGCCACCCGCTCCAGGGTCGTGGCGTCGGTGAGGCGGCCGGCCTCGCCTTCCATCGTGAGGTCGAGGCCGCGCAGCCGCACCGACACGGTGCACGCCGGGTTCGCCGCCAGGTTGCGGGCCCGGCGCGTGCCCGGCCCGCTCACGAAGTACAGGGCGTCGTCGACCCAGATGGCTCCGACGCCCGCGGCGTGCGGCCGCCCGTCGGGGCGGACGGTCCCGACGAAGAACGTCAGGTCCTCGTGCGGGGTCTGGGTGGCGAGGAGGTCGCGCGCCCTGCTCCACGGCAGTTCCGCGAGGCCGGACCGGTCGAGGTTCTTGGTTTCGCTGGCTTCAGTCATGCCTACGCGTCGAACGGGACGACGGCGGATCGACACGCGGCGAGAGTTTTCGCGCCGCCGGGGTCGTCGTCGCTCGTCGCCGGGACGATCGCCAGCTCGTCGACGCCCGCCGCGGCGTACTCGGCGGCCTTCGCGGCGATGTCGGCGCGGGACCCGAGCAGCCCGACCGCGGCGATGGCCTCCACCGGCACCGCGGCCAGGAGCTCGCGCGGGTGCGGGCGGGTGCGGGCGAAGTCGACGAGAGCGCCGAACCCTTCGGCGCGGAACATGTCGGCGTAGCCGGGCGCGGCGAGGTAGCCGACCACGCCGCGGCGAAGCTGTTCGACCTCGGCCCGGCCCGGGTCGGCGGCGCCGACGACCCACGCGGCCACCGGCGGCGGGGTGGTGCCGGCGCGCTGGGCGGCTTCGCGCAGTCCGCGGACCAGCGTCGCCGCGGCCGCGGGACTGACCAGGTTGACGACCATCCGGTCGGCGTGCCGCGCGGCGACGTCGAGGGCGCGCGGGCCGAAGGCGGCGATCGTCAAGGGCGACTTCGGGGCGGCCAGCCGCAACCGGTACCCCCGCGAGCCGACGACCTTGCCGTCCACAGTGGACTTCTCGCCGCCGAGGAGCTGCCGGACCGCGGTCGCGGACTCCGCCAGCGCCGTGGCCGCCCGGTCCCGCGAACGGCCGTGCCAGGCACGCACCACCACGTCGCTGGACGTGCCGAGCGCGACACCGGTCTCGCGGCCGGTCAGCGCCGCCACCGACGCGACGCCCATGGCGATCGTCGCCGGGTCCCGCACGGTCACCGCGAGCGGGCCGAAGGTGAGGGAAATCCGCGAAGTGGCCGCACCGATCGCCGTGCCGAGCGCGAAGGCGTCCCACGTCGCCATCTCGCCGATCCACAGCTCCGGGTACCCGGCGGCCTCGGCGGCGCGGGCGGTTTCCAGTGCTTCCACCGGCAGGCGGTCCTGCCAAAGTCCCAGCGACACCGAAAGCCTCATGCGGCGGCCTGCACGATCATGGTGACCACGGTGGTGAACGAGCCGCCGACGTTTACCGTCAACGCCGTCCGCGCGCCCCCGACCTGCGTCTCGCCCGAGACGCCCGTGACCTGCCGGGCCGCGTCGCACAGCATGCGGACGCCGGTCGCGCCGACCGGGTGGCCGAGGCCGATCAGTCCGCCACCCGGGTTGATCCCCGCCGCGTCGAGGCCGCCTCCGGCGATGAACCGGCCGCCGTCGCCGGGCGGTGCCGCGCCGAGGTGCTCCAGCGCGACCAGGCCGGTGATGGTGAAGCAGTCGTGCAGTTCGACGACGTCGAGTGCGTCGGGGCCGGGCACGCTCGCGCGCCGGTAGGCATCGACGACGGCGCCGCGCAGGTGCGGGAACAGGTACTCGCCGCCGGCCGCGACCTTTTCGGCGAGGCCGATGTGCGCGGTGCGGTGCCCGAAGCCCGCGATGCGCGGGAACCCGCCGCCGAGCCGTTCGGCGAACGCGGGCGAGGCCAGCAGGACCGCCGCGGCGCCGTCGGTGATCCGGCCGCAGTCCTGCTTGCGCAGGCGGCCTTCGATGACGGGGTTGAGTTCGTCGTCGAGCCCGAACGCGCCGGCTGGAAACCGCCAGTCGCGGGCCTGGGCCAGCGGATTCAGCGTCGCCTGGGCGAAGGCGTGTTCGGCGAACAGCCCGAGGTGCGCCGGGTCGAGACCGTACCGCTCGTCGTAGACGGAAGCGACGTCCGCGAACAGCGCGGGCCAGGGGAACTTCGCGGCGACGGCCTCGTGCCCGGCCCACGCGGCGGACCCGAGGTGCTCGGCGGCCCGCTGCCCGTCGACGTTGCGCATCAGCTCGACGCCGACGACCAGCGCCAGGTCGTACCGGCCGGCTTCGAGGTCCGCGCACGCGGCGAGCACCGCGGTGCTGCCGGATGCGCACGCGGCTTCGTGCCGGGTGCTGGGCACGCCGTCGAGCTCCGGCACCGCGGCCACCAGCAGCCCGCCGAGCTGGGCCTGGCCGGTGAAGAGCTCCGCCGCGAGGTTGCCGACGTGGGCGACTTCGACGTCGTCCGCGCTCACGCCGGCGTCGGCCAGCGCGGCGGGCACGACCTCGGCGAACAGCTCGAGGATCCCGCGCCCTTCCTTCGTAAAGTTGCGCGCGAAGTCGGTCTGCGCCCCGCCCAGCACGAACACCGTCATGACCTCACCCCAGGCTTTCCCTCAGCTGCCGCTTGAGGATCTTCCCCACCGGATTGCGCGGAAGCGCGTCCGCGTATTCGAGCCGTTCCGGCAGCTTGAACGCCGCCACCTTGCGCTCGCGCAGGTACGCGACCAGCTCCTCCAGCGTCGGCTTGCGCGAGCCCGGCACGACGACCGCGCACACCCGCTCGCCCATGACGTCGTCGGGCACGCCGACGACACCGACGTCGGCGACGTCCGGGTGGCCGGCGAGCAGGCCCTCGACCTCGGCCGGCGAGATGTTCATGCCGCCGCGGATCACGAGGTCCTTCATCCGGTCGACGTAGCGCAGGAACTCGCCGCGCTCGCCGGCGATCTCGAAGACGTCGCCGGTGCGGAAGTGCCCGTCGTCGTCGAACGCCGACGTGTCGAGCGGCTCGCCCCTCTCCCTGAGGTATCCGGCGAACACCGTCGGCCCGGCGATGTGCAGTTCGCCGGGGCGCCCGGGTTCGGTCACGTGCTCGCCGGTGACGGGGTCGTGCAGCCGCACCGACGTCCAGCCGGCGACCGGGGTCGACCAGGCGACGGCGGAGGCGTAGTTCGGGAAGTAGCTCGCGCGCTGGTCCGGGTCCGGGATGTCCACCGGACCGGACAGCAGCGCGGTGCCTTCGTTGGAGCCGAAGAAGTTGATGATGTCGATGCCGTACCGCTCGGCCCAGGTGCGCACGAGCCACGGCGAGAGCGGCGCCGAGCCGGACCCGATCTTCCGCAGCGCGGAAAGGTCCACTCCGGACAGGATCTTTTCGTTGTGCAGCAGCATGGTCAGCAACGCCGGCGGCGCGAGCGTGTACGTCACCCGCTCGGCCGCGAGCTGGCCCAGGAACACCGGCAGGTCGAACGGGTGGTGCGGGACGAACACGGCGCCGGTCAGCAGCCACGGCAGGAACATCCCGCCGATGCCGGCCATGTTCGTCATCGGGAACGGCGACAGCACGACGTCGTCGCGGGTCATCCCGGCGGCCTGGGCACAGCCGGCGGCCGCCGCCAGCCAGTCTCCGTGGCAGCGCGGGACGGCCTTCGGTTCGGCTTCGGTGCCGGACGTCCAGCAGATCGTCACGCAGTCGTTGACATCGGTGTCGAGCCGGCTCAAGTATGAGTCCAAAGTGGACTTCTCGGCCGCCGGCAGTGGATCTTCGGGCCAGGCCAGGGCGCCGGCCGGTTCGTCGTCCCCCCTGGCGACGACGAACCGGACCGACGGCGCCGAAGCGCCGATTAGCCCAAGGGCCGCCCCGGCGAGCTCGTGCTCGCCGTATCTGGATGCGGTCATCACTCCCGCGGCCCCGGTGCGCCGGCACATCGGGCCCAGCTCGTGCTCCCGGTAGGACACCGGGAACGGGGTGACGACCGCGCCGATCCGCACGATCGCGAGGAACGCCTGGACCAGGGCCGAGCAGTTCGGCAGCTGCACGGCCACGACGTCACCTGCTCGCACCCCTCTGGCGAGCAGGAACGCGGCCAGGACGTCGACACGTTCGTCGAGCCGGTTCCAGGTCCACCGCACCGGGTCGCGTCCGACCAGTGCGGTGGTGTTCGGTGGATCGACCAGCGCGAGACCCTCCGGGTCGGCACTGACCCGCTCCTTCACGAGCTGATCGATCGTCTCCGCACTCCACCATCCCCGCGTCCGGAAGTCCCGGGCGCGACCCTCTCGATGGCATCTCATGCGCGGAGGTTTTCCAGCTGGTCCGCCCGGACCCAGGTCGCGTGAAAACCGAGCGGGACACGCTGGGGAAGCAGGACCCTGGCCACGGGTCCGGCAGCGAGATCGGCGGCGTCGAAGATGTCCAGTTCCGAGCGTCCCTCACGCTCGTCCTGCACGAACGTCACCAGATAACCGTCCGCCGAATCGACGGATGCTCCTTCGCGGGGTGCGAACGGAGCCTCACTGCCCCACCGGCCGGGACCGAACCGGTATTCGGTCTTGGTGCCGGCAAGATTGTCGTGGCGCACCAGCCCGTCGAACTTCAGCGTCGACTCGGGCGAGATGTGCACCGTGTAGGAGTACCGGTTCCGCCTGCCGACGCCGCGGGCGTCGACGGTCGGGAACTCGGTGTTGCCGTCGTCGAGCGGCGTCTCGCGGCAGGCACCGGTCCGCAGGTCGAAGCGGTAACGGTGGAGCTGGGCGTCGAGCCGCAGGTAGGACAGCATCTTCGCGAGCGGGGTGTGGGCGTCCGCCCGGGGCTGGGGGCGCTGCACGCGGCAGACGTCGAGGACGACCTCGTCGCCCTCCTCCCAGGCGTTGACGACGTGGTAGATGTAGCAGGGGCTCGCTTCGAACCACCGGATCTGGCTACCGTCTCCGTAGCGTGGCATGACACCGAACCGGCTCGGCATCGAGCGGTCGAAGTGCAGCTTGTGACGGCCCTGCTTCGCCGCTTCCAGGTCCTGGACCAGCGGCAGGTCCATCAGCACCGCGTAGTGCTCGGTGATGGCCATGTCGTGGGGCAGGCGCGGGCCCGGCAGTTCGATCTCGGTCGTGTTCACGACCCGGCCGTCCGCGCTGATCACGCCGTAGCGTAGGTACGGCGGGCGCGGCCCGTAGTCGAACCAGAACAGCTCGCCGGTGGTTTCGTCCACCTTGGGGTGGGCCATCACGTCGCCGACCAGCGTGCCGAGGAAGTCCTCGGCACCCAGCGTCTCCAGCGACAGCGGGTCGACCGCGTACGGCGAGCCGCACAGGTACCAGGTGGCGAGGATCCGGCCGCGGTGGAAGATGACGTCGGTGTTGGCGTTGTCCTTGAGCCCCAGGCCGTGGGAGTTGCCGAAGGGGTTGTGCTCCGGGTTCTCCATGACGCCGGTCCAGAGCGCCTTGCCCGCCGTGGACTCGGCCTCGAAGGCCTTCGTGCGGATCCAGCGGTTGCGATAGCGGGCCTTACCGTTCTCCAGGTGGACGGCGTGGATCATGCCGTCACCGTCGAACCAGTGGTAACGGCCTTCGGGGGCGAACCGCGGGTTCGGGCCGTTGCGCAGGTAGACGCCGTTGAGGTCCTTCGGGATCTCGCCGATGACCTGCAGGTCTTCCGCGTCGATCTCGGTGCCGACCGGGGCGTAGACGCCGAGCAGATAGGGGTTCGCCTCGCCGGTGTCCGCCGTCCGGGCCACCATCAGCGGCTGTTCGGAGGTGCTGGTCATCGGGCTGCTCCCTGGCTGTCGGCCTCAGTGCTGCGGGCTGCTGGAGATGAGACTATGATTTGTGTACCCAGCTGTCAATAGGCTTCTTTTGGTGTAGTCAGGTACGCTGGGTCCGCAAGCAATCGAGGGGATGACAGTGACCGAAGCGACCGCGCACCGCGTCCGGCCGGCGGGAGATCCGCTCCGGAGAGCGCTGGAACTGGTCGGCGACCAGTGGACGCTGCTCATCCTGCAGAGCCTGTTCCTGCGCTTCCGGCGCTACGAGGAGCTGCGCCTGCGGCTGGGCATTTCGCCGACGGCGCTGTCCGGACGCCTGCGGGACATGGTGGAAGCGGGCATGCTCACGCGCGTGCCGTACCGGGACGCCCGCCGCACGCGGCACGAGTACCGGCTCACCGAACGCGGCCTGGAGCTGTGGCCGCTGCTGATCTGCATCTGGGCGTGGGAGCGCGAGTGGGTCGAAGGCCGCCGCGAGGTGCTGCCGACGTTGATCCACCTCGACTGCGAGCTGGCTACATCAGCGCCCCTCGGCTGCGCCGCCTGCGGCCGCCGGGTCGATGCCCGTGACGTCCGCGCGGAACGCCTCGACAGCACCGGCGTCGCGGCGGCGACGGCGTCCAAGCGCTTCCGCCGCAAGGACGCCGAGTCCCTGGCCGGCGACCCGATGATGTTCTTCCCGGACACGATGGAGCTGCTCGGCGATCGCTGGTCGACCGGTCTGCTGGTCTCCGCGCTGCTCGGCTGCCGGCACTTCTCGGAGTTCGAGCGCGAGCTGGGCATCGGCCCGAGCGTGCTGTCGGCCCGGCTGAGCAAGCTCGTCGAGGTCGGCGTGCTGCGCACCGGCACGGCGAAGACCCGCACCGACGCCCGCGACTACCGGATGACGGCGAAGGGCCTGGCGTTCTTCCCGGCGCTCGCGTTCATCGCCGAGTGGTCACGCGGGTTCGAGGTGACCGGCCAGGAGCCGGACATCACGCTGCACCACGTCGAATGCGGCAACCGGCTGCGCCCGATGCTGCTGTGCGACCACTGCGGCCGCCCGCTGACCCGCAAGTCGGTGCAGTGGGGCGGCGTTCCGTCGCCCAAACACTGACGAGGGTGACGTAATCGACTCGCCAAGCGGTTTGAGTGATGCCAGGCTGGAGTGGTCACACGTCGTCATTTCCGGAGGTAAGCATGAGTGAACCGAATCCGTCGCCCAGCGGCGAGGAGGACGACGACGTCAAGCGCAAGTTCCGCGAAGCACTGGAACGCAAGCAGGCCAGCACCCGCAGCGGCGCGTCGCACGAGAACGCCGGCGGCAAGAACCAGCACGCCCACGGCCCGGCGGCCAACAAGCGGACCTTCCGCCGCAAGAGCGGCTGAGCTTCCGGAACAGTCGTGAAGGCCACCTTCAGGAACTTCAAGTTCCTGAAGGTGGCCTTCACGGCTTTGGGCTCAGACGGTGAGGATGGACCGCAGCCGGCCGACCTCGGCCATCCGCCGTTCGGCGAGGCGGTCGGCCGCCGTCGCCGGGGGCACGCCCTCGGTGTCGGCCAGCGCGAACACGGCCTTCGTCGTGTCGTAGATCGCCGTCGTCTTGCGCTTCGCGCGGGCGAAGTCGAAGCCGTGCCGTTCGTCGTCGACCTGGATGACGCCGCCGGCGTTCACCAGGTAGTCCGGCGCGTACAGGACGCCGCGATCGGCGAGCTGCTTGTCGATGCCGGCGTGGGCGAGCTGGTTGTTCGCCGCGCCGCAGACGATGCGGGCGCCGAGCACCGGCACGGTTTCGTCGTTCAGCACACCGCCGAGGGCACACGGCGCGAAGACGTCCAGTTCGGACCGCAGGAGGGTGTCCACATCGGACGCCACCTGGACGCCGCCGTACACCGAGCGGGTGCGCTCGATGGCCGGCGACCACACGTCGGTGATCGTCACCTGCGCGCCGGCGTCCACGAGGTGCCCGGCGAGGATGTGCCCGACCTTGCCGACGCCGGCCACGCCGACGCGCTTGCCCGCCAGGTCCGGGCTGCCCCAGACGTGCTCGGCCGAGGCCCGCATGCCCTGGAAGACGCCGAACGCGGTGAGCACGGACGAGTCGCCTGCCCCGCCGTCCTCGGGCGAGCGGCCGGTGACGTACTGGCATTCGCGGGCCACGACGTCCATGTCCTGCACGTACGTGCCCACGTCGCACGCCGTGATGTAGCGGCCGCCCAGGGACTGCACGAAGCGCCCGTACGCGCGAAGCAGCGCTTCGGACTTGAGCGTCTTCGGGTCGCCGATGATGACGGCCTTGCCGCCGCCGAGGTCAAGCCCGGCCAGCGCGTTCTTGTACGCCATGCCCTTGGACAGCGCGAGGACGTCGTCGAGCGCGTCGGATTCGGTGGCGTAGGGGTGGAAGCGCGTCCCGCCCAGCGCGGGGCCGAGCGCGGTGGAGTAGATGCCGATGATGGCCCTCAGGCCACTGGCCGCGTCGTGGCAATACACGACTTGTTCGTGCCCGGTGCCCCGGGCGAACACTCCTTCGGTCACGGTGGTGACTCCTTTGTCTCCCGCGCCCGGTTCGTGGCCGGGACGCGCTTCACGGGTTTGGCGGGAACCCTTCGCGCGGAGGTCGTCCGCCCGCGGGTGCCCGGCACCAACCTAGATCTTCGCCGCAGCACGGACCAGCGGAGGTCCCGCGATACGGACCGGTGTTCAGCCCCGGACCACCGTGCCGAGGGTGTTCATCGCCGTCTCCAGCTGCGTGTCGGAGAGGTAGGGCGCCGGGCCGAAGCGCAGGTACGGACCCCGGCTGTCGGTGCGGACGCCGTGGGCGGCCAGCGCCGCCTGCAGCCCGGTGGCATCGGCGCAGCGCAGCGAGAGGAACCCGCCGAGCATCCCGAGCGGCGTCTCGCGGTCGCGGGTGACGACGTCCTCCGGCAGTGCCAGCTTGTCGAACACCGACGCGAGCAGGCCCACCTGGTGCTGCGAAACCTCGCGCAGGAACTCCGGCGTGAGCCCCTGCTCGGCGAAGAACCGCTGGACCCGGACACCGCGGTAGTGGCTGGCGGGATCGTAGGTCGAGCCGGCGAACCGGTCGCCGCCGGTGGCGTACGGGACCTTGCCGGGGTGGCGCGCGTCGGCGAGCGCGCCGAACTCGGCGTACCAGCCGGTGATCACCGGCCGCAGCTCCTGGGCGTGCGCGGGCAGCCGCAGGAAGCAGTTGCCCTCGCCGAGCTGCAGGTACTTGTAGCCGCCGCCGAGCACCCAGGCGTTGGTGAGCCCGAGGTCGTGCAGCGCGAACGGCACGACGCCGAGCGCGTGGTAGGCGTCGACGACGAGCTCGATCGAGCGGCCGCGGCAGACGTCGGCGAGGTGCGCCAGCCCGGGCACGAGCCTCGACGTCTCGAACAGCACGGCCGAGACGAGCACTGCCGCGGTGGTGCCGTCGACCTCGCCGGCGACACGCTCGGCGAGCGTCGTCACCGGTTCCAGGGGCACCCGCACGATCTCGACGCCCTCCTCCTCGAGGCGGGCGAGCTGACGGCGCAGGGTGTGAAACTCGCCGTCGGTGGTGACCAGCCGCGGCCGCCGCGGCAGCTCCATGGCCGAGAGGAACCGCAGCACGAGGTCGTGCGTGCTCGCGCCGAGCGCGTACTCGCCGTGCGGGTCGCCGAGCAGCAGGCGGAAGCCCGCGCGCAGCTCGTCCGCCTTCGCGAAGGCGCGCTCCCATTTGACGTCGACGTCACGCGCGGCGTCGGCGAAGGACTCCAGGAGTCCCTCCTCGGCGACGTCCGGCCAGGCCTGGTGCGAGTGCCCGGACAGCAGCAGGCGTTCGGCCACCGCGAACCGGGTGTAGTGCGCGGCGAGGGCGTTGTCGTCCGCGCGCAAGTCGTCCAAAGTGGTCACAGTCGGCTCCGTACGGCCCAGAGATCCGGGAACATCGGCTGGAAAAGCGTGGTACGCAGGTAAGTCGCGCCGGATGATCCTCCCGTCCCGGTCTTGTCGCCGATGGTGCGTTCGACCATCTTCACGTGCCGGTAGCGCCACTCCTGCATCCCTTCGTCGAGATCGACCAGACACTCCGCGACGACCGAGGGTCCCCCGTCGTCGCTGTACACGTCCAGCAATATCGCCTGGAGGGCCGGGGACGGCTCCACCGGTCGGGTGACGTCTCGGTCACACTCGATCGCGTAACCAGAAGCCTTGAGGTACGCGAGAAAAGAGTCGAACAACGACGGGCGCGCCATCGCTTCGGCAATGCGTTTCCGCTGCTCGCCGTCTTCGGGGTAGTGCGCGAACACGCGCTCGTCGCGGCGCCCGAGCACCGCTTCCAGCTCGCGGAACTGGGCCGACTGGAAGCCGCTCGAAGCGTCCAACCGGGCGCGGAAGCTGGTGAACTGACTGGGCGTCATCGTTTCGAGCACGTCGATCTGCGCGACGGCGACCTTGAGGATCGTGAGGATCCGGCGCAGCGTGCGGATGGAAAGCGCGGTGTTGCCGGCCACGAGGTTCTCCTGCAGGAACGCCAGTTCGTGCAGGATCTGCTTGAACCACAGCTCGTAGACCTGGTGGATCACGATGAACAGCAGCTCGTCGTGCTCGTCCGAACGTGTGCGCTGCGCGTTGAGCACGTCGTCCAGCGCGAGGTACGAGGTGTAGCTCATGGCTTCTTGGGTCGCTTGACTGGTTTCGGTCATCCTCTGGTCACCTCGTCGAAATGGCGCTGGGCGGGGTGCGCGAGCGCGGCGTACAAATCGTGGAACAGCTCGACCGCGGCCGCCCGGCGATCCGGTGCGGGCACCAGGTCGGCGGGCAGTTCGGGGTCGAGCGACGGGAACGCCCGGAACGTGTGCACCAGGCGCGTGCGGACCTCGAACGCTTCGGCGTCCGAAATGTCCTTGTCCGCGTACCCGCCGAACTGGCCGACGAACGCGGTGTACCGCGCGGCCAGGTCGTCGAGGTCCCAGGCCCGCCCGGCGAACCGGCGGACGTCCAGCGCGGCCGACGGACGGCCGAGCAGCAGCCCGGCGTGCTCGGTGACGTCCAGTTCGCCGAGCAGGGCGACGACCTCGGCCTCGCGGTCGTGCGGGGCGATCCAGGTGCCGTCCTGGTACGGCCCGAACCCGAGGAACCGCAGCCGCCTGACCAGGCGTTCCCTGGCCTGCCGTCGGCTCTCCGGGATGCTCTGCCACAGCACGGTCCACTCGCCCGCGGCGCGCTCCCGGCGGCCGAGGGAGAAGATCCGGTGGTCACCGTCGGCGAGCAGCGCGATGGTGCGCCGGGTCAGCGAGTAGTGCACGGTGCGGCCTTCGCGGTGGCGCTGCAGCAGGCCGCGGCGCACCAGGCGGGTGAGCGCGATGCGGGCGGCGCCGTCGGAGAAGCCCAGCTCGGCGAGCACCGCGACCAGGCCGCCCGACCACACCCGGCGGGTTTCGCGCGGGTGCACGTAGCTGCCCAGCAACGTCACGACCAGCTCCTGGGGGCTGGCTTCGAAGGCGTCGGCGGGCATGAGCGCAACTCTATACACCTCAGGCCGCTGCGGTGTAGCTTGATTTGCGTGACGTACTTCGCGGACCTCAGCTCACCGCAGGTCGCCGCGCTCGCCTCGGGTGAGCGTGTGCCGGTGCTGCTGCTGCCGCTCGGCGCGATCGAGCCGCACGGCCCGCACGCGCCGCTGGGTACGGACCCGCTGATCTCGCGCGGGATGTGCGAACGCGCCGCCGAGCGGCTGGCCGCCGACGAGGACGTCCACGTGCTGGTGCTCCCCGAGGTGCCCTACGGTGTGACGCGGTTCGCGGCCGGGTTCGCCGGCGGCGTCCACATCGGCGAGGAGACGCTGCACTCGCTGCTCGTCGACATCGGCGCGTCGCTGATCGGCCAGCGGTTCCGCCGGATCCTGCTGGTCAACAACCACTTCGAACCCGCGCACCTGGTGACGCTGCGGCGGGCGGTGGAGACGCTGAACTTCGCCTACGACGGACGCGTCGCCCTGCTCGACCTGGTCCGGCGGCGGCACGCGCGGCGGCTGACCGAGGAGTTCCGGTCCGGCGAGTGCCACGCCGGGCGGTACGAGACGTCGCTGGTGCTGGCCGACCGGCCCGAGCTGGTCGACCAGGCGCTGATGCGGGAGCTGCCGCACGTGCCGGTCAGCCTCGCCTCGGCGCCTGAGGATGGCGGCTTCCGCGAAATGGGGATGACCGAGGCGTACTGCGGCAAGCCGGCCGAGGCGACGGCCGAAGAGGGCGACGAGACGTTCTCGACGTTGACCGACCTGCTGGTGGAAGCGATCCGGGAGCTGGCCCGTGAGTGAGCCGTTCAACCTCGCCACGCACTTCCTCGACCGGCACGTGGCCGAGGGCCGCGGCGACCGGACCGCCCTGCTCGTCGGGGATCGTTCGATCAGCTACGCGCAGCTGGCGCGGCTCACCAACCGGATCGGAAACGTCCTGCTCGACGCGGGTGTCCGAAAAGGACAGCGGGTGCTCCTGGCGTTGAGCGACGGCGACGAGTTCGTCGCGGCGTGGTACGGCGCACAGAAGATCGGCGCGGTCACCGCCGAGGTCTACCCGTTCCTGCAGCCGAAGGACTACGCGTACTACCTCGGCTACACCGAAGCCGTCGCGGTGCTCGCCGACGCCGTCACGCTGCCCGCGCTGCGCGAGGCGGGCGCCACCGGGTTGCTCGTCACCGGCGTGCCCGAAGCCGAACTGCGCCCCGGCGAGAGTCCTTTCCGGACGCTCGTCGACGCGGCGCCGGACACCCTCGAAGCGGCACCGACCACGGTGGACGACGTCGGGATCTGGAAGTTCACCACCGGCAGCACCGGCGCACCCAAGGCGTGCGTGCATCCCTTGCGCAGTCCGCTGGAGAGCTTCGAGCGGTACGCCGTCCAGGTGCTCGGGCTGCGTGAGGACGACCGGGTCCTCGCGGTACCGAAGCTGTTCTTCGGCTACGCACGCGACCTGGTGGCACTGTTCCCGTTCGGCGTCGGCGCGGCCGGGATCGCGTTCGGAGAACGCAGCACCGCGGACCTGATCTTCGAGCTGATCGCTCGCCACCGGCCGACCGTGCTGGTCAACGTGCCGACCATGATGAGCGCGATGGTCGCGCACCCGGCCGCGGCGGAGCAGGACCTGAGCTGCCTGCGGATGACGACGTCGGCGGGCGAGGCACTGCCCTCGGAGCTGCACCGGAAGTGGGACGCGGCCTTCGGCGTGCCGGTGGTCGACGGGATCGGCTCGTCCGAGGCGTACCACATCTACCTGTCGAACCGGCCGGGCGAGGCGAAGATCGGCACGCTCGGCACCGAGGTGCCCGGCTACACCGCGCAGGTCGTCGACGAGCTCGGAAACCCGTTGCCGGACGGGGAAATCGGGCCGTTGCGCGTGACCGGGCCGACGATCGCGCTGGAGTACTTCGGCGACCCGGAGAAGTCCGCGCGGACGTTCGACGGCGACACGCTCACCTCGGGCGACCTCTTCAGCCGCGATCCGGACGGGTGCTTCCGCCACCACGGCCGGGCCGACGCGCTGCTCAAGGTCGGCGGCGTGTTCGTCGCGCCCGGCGAGATCGAGGACTGCCTGCTCGGCCACGCTTCCGTGGTGGACTGCGCGGTCGTCGGGCACGAAACCGGCGGCTTGGTCGTGCCGCGCGCGTACGTCGTGCTGCGGGCCGGGGCTTCGGTGTCCGCGGACGACCTGAAAGCCCACGCGAAAGCCCACTTGGCCAAGCACAAGTACCCCCGCGAGGTGGTCTTCATGCCGGAACTCCCCCGCACCGCCAACGGAAAGCTCGACCGGCGCGCCCTGGCGGGCCGCCCGTGAGCCGCCTGGTCGTGGTCACCGGCGGCACGCGCGGCATCGGCGCGGCGATCGCCGCCCGGTTCCGCGCTTCGGGTGACACGGTGCTCGCGCCGGGCCGGGCCGAATGCGACGTCACCGACGAACGCGCGGTCGAGGCCTATTTCGCCTCGGCGGAGCCGGTGGACGTGCTGGTCAACAACGCCGGGATCTCGTCGAGCGCCCCCGTTTCACGGACATCGCTGAGCGACTGGCGCGAGCAGTTCGAGGTGAACGCGACCGGCGCTTTTCTCTGCACGCGCGCGGTACTGGACGGAATGCGCTCGCGCGACAGCGGCCGGATCGTCACGGTGGCATCGACGGCCTCGCACGTCGGCTACCGCTACACAGCCGGGTATACGGCGTCGAAGCACGCGGCAGTGGGATTCATGCGCGCGGTGGCGGCGGAGCTGGCCGGCACCGGCGTCACGGCGAACGCGGTGTGCCCGGCGTTCGTCCGCACCGACATGACGGCGACCTCGGTGGCACGGATCCAGGAGCGCACCGGCCGCTCCACCGGCGACGCCGAAGCGGCCCTGGCGGCGGCGTCCCCGCTCGGCAGGCTGCTGGAACCTTCGGAGGTGGCGTTCGCCGTCTCCTTCCTGGCGGCGCCGGAAGCCGCCGCGATCAACGGCCAGACCCTCGTACTCGACGGCGGAGGAATCCAGTCATGAGCCCGTTCCGCGCGACCGCACCGCTGAAGGAGTGGGAGCACTTCGAGTTCACCGTGGCCGACGGCGTCGCCACGGTGACCCTCGACCGGCCCGAGAAGCTGAACGCGCTGACCTTCGAGGTCTACGCCGACCTGCGGGACCTCATCATCGAGCTGCCGCAGCACGACGACGTCCGGGTGCTGGTGATCACCGGCCGCGGCCGCGGGTTCTGCTCCGGCGGCGACGTCGAGGAGATCATCGGCGAGCTGCAGAAGTTCGAGACCGCGGAGCTGCTCGAGTTCACGCGCATGACGGGCGCGGTGGTGAAGGCGCTGCGGGAGTGCCCGCTGCCGGTGATCGCGGCGGTCAACGGCGTCGCGGCGGGCGCGGGCTCGGTGATCGCGCTGGCCAGCGACTTCCGGCTGCTGGCGAAGTCGGCGAAGTTCGCGTTCCTGTTCACGAAGGTGGGGTTGGCCGGGGCGGACATGGGTTCGGCGTATCTGTTGCCGCGTCTGGTCGGCTTGGGCCGGGCGACGGAGCTGCTGATCCTCGGCGACAAGGTATCCGCGGAGCGCGCTTCGGAGATCGGGCTGGCTTCGCAGGTGGTTGACGACTCGGAGCTGCCGGCCGCAGCCTCGGCTTTGGCACGGCGACTGGCGGACGGCCCGGCGTTGGCGTACGCGACGACGAAGGTGCTGCTGACCCGCGAACTGGACATGGACCTCGGTAGCGCGATCGAGCTGGAGGCGATCACGCAGGCGCTGTTGATGACGGCCAAGGACCACAAAGAGTTCTACGCGGCCTGGACGGCGGGGCGGGAGCCTCGCTGGACGGGTCGCTGAGCGCTCATTGCCGCAGCCGCAAGCTGTACTTGCTACTCGCGTAGACCTGCGCGGCAAGGATCTCCGGCGGGTTCGCCATCGAACGTCGCAGTTTGTCGAGAGCGGAGTTCACCTGATCGGCAGCTCTCGACGCTTCACCATCGGCAACCGTTCCAACGGTGAACATCCTCAGGTTTGCGACAATCGCGAGAGCGTGTCTTATCCGCAAGAAGATCGCCGGATAAACGCGGACGCCCAGCACCTCCCACTGCTCGACAAGCCAAGCAATCAGCGGATTGGCCAGATTTGCCGGAAGATTGGAGCAAATGACAACGTCCACATCGTCATAGCGGACAGCAAAGAAGGGTGGAAGATGATCAAGACCCGCCGGACGAATATCCTTCTTAGGATGACTCGCCCTGAGTTCACCGTACGGGAATTCTCCATCGGGCTCGAGAATTCGAAGTCGTAAATCGAGCCGTGATTCAAGCATCGCAACTCGTAGAACATCGTAAAAATTCATGGCAGATCGCGCGTCGCCACTATGCTCTATCGACCAAAGGCCGGTCGCTCGAAGCGGCTGCCACAATTCCTTTTTTGCCGCCCGGGCACACAGGTCATCCATACTCAACCCTTTACCGCCCGGGTTGATGGTTTTTTCTTTCATCCACTCCCAGAAGAGGTCGTCGTCAGTTATTTGCGCCGAGGTCACCGACCGCAACTTGAACTCCGGAAAACCAATATCAGTGGACAAGCCCTCGATTGCACCCCGGAACTCGGAATCCCCATACCCTGCCGCCGCACGACGAAGAGCCAGGTGTAGCGCGGACCTTATGGCGTAAGAAATATCGCGAAGCGAATCACGTGCAACTGAAACATCGGGGCGAAGGCGATCAAAAAGACAGACCGGACCGTAGAGCAGACCTCCAGCCAGAGAGGCTGCTGAATGTGGGCCACCGGGCCCTGCTTCGAGCTTGACGGAGACCCGCACGCCATTGTGCCCGAGCCACTCTTCTGCAACGTGCCGCGCCGCACGGCCGTCCAGCAGGTCCAGCCAGTACAAGGTATAAATTCGGCCAAGAGAGACGGTTGGCGGCAAATTCGCCTCTCGATCCAAGATGCCCTCGAGGCCAAGAGTTCGACTGAACAGAGAATCAAATGATAAGTCACCCTTCAAATGTCTCGCATTGAGCCAGACTCGCAGCTCTTTGATTACTGTAGTCTCGCAGTGCAGCAGTACCATCAAATCCAGTTGACCAAAGCTTCGTTTTCTGCATACCGACTCGCGGGATTTGATACATCTTTCCAGCCGGGCCGCGAGCTGTGATGGCAGTTCGTCGATTAATTCTCTTGGAAGAGCCGCCAGTAGACTGCTTTGGCGATTCGAAATCGCGGGGTATACGTCAACCGAAACCGCCAAGACCTGACCTCGAAGTTGCTGAAGCGGCGAATTCCTGGTCAAATCCAAAGGAAGGAAGGTAAGCTGTATTTCGGTTGTCTTGAGGAGGTCGGCACCCGATTCGACATCCGCGAATGCTCGATCAGAGACAATATGAGAAACCGGACCGTCAAGCAATGGCCAGGACAGGTCCGGATACTCGCGCTCACGCCATTCAATTCCATTAATGAAAATCTTGGCCGGCGGATAGAAAAGACTATCCTTGGCGTACTGCAAAAGCTTGTCCAGTGCAACATCGGACTTGGCGGGGTTGATCCGAACCGCTACGCTTGTTCCACACTTCTTTCGATAGTCGCTTTCATGCTCATCGCGACCAGGGAAAGCCGGGACAGACATAGGATGTGAACGTAAGACGAAGAAGTCGTCGAGACTGTTCAGCGACATCCGAAGGCGAACCCCCGCTCTTCCATCTGGATCACGCCGCCGGGTGGAGACTTCCACATGATCGCCGACTATGAACGTCGACAACACTCCGATGCCGAATCGACTGATGGACATGAACTTCCGGCTTTTGTTCCCTTTACGCAGAATTTCCGCCTGCAAATCGTCGGAGCTGTAGTACGAGCGGCCCACACCGAGGAAGTAGTTTTCGATGATGTGCCGATCCATTCCGACGCCGGTGTCGTCGACGCGGAACCAATAATTGCCCGACTCGTCCTCCCACGCCGAAATGTGCACTTCCATCGACTCCGGGTCGGCGTCGTGCAGGTACACATTCAGCCGGCAGGCGTCGATGGCGTTCTGCAGCAGCTCGCGGATGAACACGTACGGGTTCGCGTAGAGCCGGTCACCCATGAACAGTTGCAGAACCGCATGCCGGTCGAGCACGAACCGGTAGTCGCCCCAGAGGTAGCCCTGGCTCACGATGCCACGACGGTCGACGTTGCCCGGGAAGTTCAGCGACCGCCACCGCGGGTGGCAGCTGTCGAGCAGGACGCGGCATCCGCGCAACTCGTGCTCGACCAGATCGAGGAACTTGCGGATGGCGTTCTCCACCGCAGGCTGGTCCGGGCTGGCGATCAACTTGACGGCGTAGCCGGGACTCCGGTCGCGCGGAAACACGAAGCCGCGGGCGGCCATGTGATTCGCCCACTCGGTCCGGCTGACCTTGCGGCTTCCCTCGGCGTCGTCGAGCCGGAGGTGCTCGTACACCGCGGTCGGGGACCGGGTCTCGTCGAAGTCAAGCAGGTCCGCGGCCCGCAGCAGGATCGCACACAGCCGCAGGTCGCAGCCGTCGAGGAAGTCGGTCTCGAACCGATCGGAGCGCAGTTCGTCCAGCGGTTCGTTGTGGCTCTTGCACACCGTGGCCAGCGCCTCGACCAAGCTCACACTCTGCCAGGCCAGCTTGCCCGGTTCCAGCCGATACAGGTGTTCGGACACCCGGTCGGCGTGACGCGCCCGGCAGTAGTCCACGACGATGTCGCCTGGTACCTCGTCCGACTGGGCGACCCGGACGAAGGCCGACGGATGCTCGTCGAGGTAGTCCTTGAAGTCCTGTTCTTCGAGCAGCTCCCGCACTTCCTCGCGGCTGTAGACCATGCCGATGTCGTGGAAGTAGGCAGCCAGGATGAGCATGGCCGCTTCCAGCAGCGTCACGCTCTCGATGTCCGGCCCCAAGAGCTTCTCCATCAGGCCGATCACGTTGTCGGCGTGGCGCCGGTCATGCAAGGTGTAATCGGGGAAAGTGTCCCGCGCCAGGATCAACTTGCCGGCCGCGTAGTCGACGAGGTATTCGACGTCGGCGGTGAGCTGCGCGTCGCCGCCACCTCTGAGGATGTCCCAAAGCTCCACGACCTGCTCCTTCCAGAGGGACCTATGTCCGGCCATCGCGGGTGGCGGCGTTCCGGCAGGCCTCGAAGTTCGCGCCGGTGATCTTGCTCGGCGGCGAAGGCAGCTCGTCCAGGCGGAACCAGCCGATCGCCGAGCACTTCGTCTCTTCGGCGATCCCCGGCTCGCCCGCTACGTGCCGCGCGAGGTAGGTGCCCGGGAACTCCCAGGAGCCGGCTTCGTTGCGCGCCGCCGGGCCGCGGCGCGCCAAGAAGTACCTGTCCACGCCGTCCGAAACCATTGCTCCCACGCCTACCCCGATGTAGTCGCGGCCGGGAACGCCCATCACCTTATCCGCGCGACCAGGGTCGACTCACCGAGTATCCAGAGGACCGCGGTGATCGCGACGATGAAGAAGACGATGTAAGTCTCGTACCAGCGGTAGAAGTTGCGCAGGCGCGGTAATGTCCGGAACCCGGCGGCGAAGAACTTCTCCGTCAGCTCACACTCTTCACGGCGGTAATCGAGCCAAGAAAGGAGGCCGATCACCACCATCAAGACCGTGAATGCCGCGACGGCCGTGGTCAAGACGAGCACGCCGCGGACGCCCGTTCGGGCGGTGTCCGCGGAGATTCCCCACTTCGAATAGCCCACGAACAGACCCAGCGCCGCCGTCACCATCGCCGTCGCCAGTGCCTGGAAGATGGCGAAGAACCGGTAGACGTTCTCGTTCACCACGTGGATCTGATTGAGGATGTACTTGTACCGCTCGACGACGATGGTCGGCACCTCTTCGTACGGCCCCTCGCCCTGCACTCGTGGTTCCCTCCGCCGCCGACTCCAATTGTGCCCTGCTTAGTCGGCACCTGACACAGGGCTGTTACACCGGCGCGGTCACCACGACCCGTGACGACGTTTTTCGGAGGGCCCGCGGTCGAACCGCGGCGAAACCGTGCCGTAGTAACGCGTCAGGGCACCACTTCGGCGAGGCCGATGAGGTTGCCCTCGCTGTCGCGGAACCACGCGGCCCGCTCGCCGCTGCCCTTGCTCGGGTAGTTGCCGTCGATCTCCATGATGCCGCCGCGCATGCCCTCGTACTCCTCGAACACGACGCCGCGCTCGCGCAGCACGGCGACCGTCGCTTCGAGGTCGTCGACGTAGAAAGCGACCTGTGTGAACGAGCCGTCGGACACCCCGGCCGAGGCATACAGGCAGAAGACGCCCGACGCGCCTTCGTACCGCAGGCCGCCTTCGCGCTCCTCGACGGCCTCGAGTCCAAGCTTCTCCGCGTACCAGCGCCGGGCGCGGGCCAGGTCCTGGGTGGGGATGCGCGCTTCGATCCGGACGTTGCTCAGCATCACCCGATGGTAGGTGTCACCGCGATCGCCGACTCCTCCAAAGAGCCGAAATACAGCTTGCCCCGCCACTCGCGGACGCCCACGAGCATGTGGAACCCGGGGATCTCGCCGCGCAGCTCGCGTTCGACCTTGCCGTCCGCCGCGACACCCAGCACCCCCACTTCGCGGCCCGGGCGGGGCTGCAGCGACGTCGGGAGCGCGCGGATTCCCGCGCGCAGGAAGGCCGGGAGGCGGCGCACCACGTCCAGCGCCGCCACGCGAGGCGACGCCTGCGTGATCCAGATCAGGCCGTCCGTGCCGGTCGAGATGTTGTCCGGGAACCCCCACAGGCCGTCGGCGAACACGTCCGACCGGCCCTGCCGCGAACCGCGCAGCCACACCCGCGAAACCCGGAACGCGCCGGTCTCCGCCACCGCGACGAACGACTCGTCCGGGGCCAGCGCGACGCCGTTCGCGAACTGGAGGCCATCCAGCAGCAGGTCGATCGTGCCGTCCGGGGAGCGGCGGAGCAGGCGGCCGCCCGCGGTCTGCTCGATGAGGTCGTCACGCCAGTTGTCGATGCCGAACCGGCGGGAGGAGTCCGTGAAGTAGATCGTCCCGTCCGCGGCCACCGCGGCGTTGTTGCAGAACACGAAGTCCAGGCCCAGGGCCGACGTGGCGAGCACCGACGGTGTGCCGCCGGACCGCGGCACCACCAGCAGCCCGGCGCGCGCGTCGCAGATCAGCAGTTCGTCGTCGCCGTACAGCTCCAGCCCCAGCGGGCGGCCGCCGGTGTCGGCGACGACGTCGATGTGCCGGCCGTCGGGCGAGAGGCGCAGGACGCGCCCGTCGTCGACGCCGGTGTAGATCCGGCCTTCGCCGTCGACCACGACGTCCTCCGGGCGGTGGCCGCCGACCGGGATGAGCGTGACGTCACCGAACCGCATCGGGTGCCTCCTACCGGTAGGTGAGCAACGGGGCCGCGTCCGCCTCGAAGTGCGGGTGCTCGTTGAACGACAGCATCGTGACCCCGCCGCGCCCGGACACCAGCTTCGTGATGCCGCCGTTGACCGTGACGCGGTTGAGCTTGAGCAGCCCGGCTTCCGGCGTCCCCAGCAGGGCGCCGCAGACCGCGGCGATCACGCCACCGGAGGTGAACACGACCGCGTGCTCGCCCTTGCCCAGCGACGCGACGAGGTCGGAGAGGGCGGCACGGCAGCGCGCGAGGAACGCGGGCCACGTCTCGGCGCACGGGCCGCCGTCGCCGGCTTCGACCCACGCGGTCAGCGCCGCGTCCAGCACGCCTTGGTAAGCGTGGGAATCCTCCTGCGGTGCCCCGCCGGCGTGGTGCAGCGCGATGTCGACGTGGTCGTACTCGTTCCAGCGCGGATCCTCGACCACCGGGACGACCGCGTCGAGCACCTTCAGCGCCGTGGCCGCGGTGTCGCGCTGCCGGGCCAGCGTACCCGACCTGATCTGACTGAAGGAGACGTTGCGCCGCAGCAGTTCCGCACCGACCACAGTGGACTGTTCGAAGCCGCGCGAGGACAGCGCGTCGTAGTCGGACGCGCCGAACGACGCCTGTCCGTGCCGCACCAGATAGATCGCGCCCACTAGACACGTCCCTTCGCGATGATCTCCCGGCAGCGCCAGTCGAGGTAGCCGACGAACTGCCAGAAGTCCTTGAACGCCGGGTTGCGGGTGGCGCCGTCGTGGTAGCGCCGGTACAGCTGCTGCAGCACGGCCGCGAGCCGGAACAGGCCGTAGACCTCGTAGAACCGCCAGTCGCCGATCTCCAGCCCGGTCTTCTCGGCGTAGCGGGCGACGAACTCCTCGCGGGTGAACATGCCCGGCAGGTGCGTCGGCTGCCGCCGGCTCGCGTGCATGACGTCGTCGTCGCCGGCCTGCACCCAGTAGGCCAGCATGCTGCCGAGCTCCATCAGCGGGTCGCCGAGCGTGGCCATCTCCCAGTCGAGCACGCCGGTGATGTTCAGCGTTCCCGGGCCGTCCAGCACCAGGTTGTCGAGCCGGTAGTCGTTGTGGATCAGGCAGATCTTCACCTCGGCGGGCTGGTTCTCCGCCAGCCACGCGCGTACTTCGGCGAAGTCGCCGACGTTGTCCGTGCGCGCCGCGACATACCGCTCCGACCAGCCACGGATCTGGCGCCCGACGTACCCCGCGCCCTTGCCGAGATCGGCGAGCCCGGCCTTCCCGACGTCGACGGCGTGCAGGTCCACCAGCCGGTCGACAACTTTGCCGGACAGCTCGCGCGCTTGGTCCGGGCGCAGCTCGAGACCGGGCGGCAGGTCGCCGCGCAGGATCAGGCCGTCGAGCTTCTCCATGACGTAGAAGTCGCCGCCGAGCACGCTCTCGTCGTCGCCGAACGCCAGCATCCGCGGCACGTACGGGAACACCGGCTTCAGCGCGTGCTGGACGCGGTACTCACGCCGCATGTCGTGCGCCGAGGCGGCTTTGTGCCCGGCGGGCGGGCGGCGCAGGATCAGCTCCCGGTCCGGGTAGGTCAGCTGGTAGGTCAGGTTCGACGCGCCGCCCGGGAACTGCCGGACGAGCGGCGGGGCGTCCCCGAGACCCTCGACCTTCGCACTCAGCCAGGCGTGCACCGCGGCGGCGTCGAAGGCGTCCTCCGCGCGGACCTCGACCGGGGTGTTCACGCGATCTTCCGCAGCAGCGAGCCCGGCAGCAGGCGCATGACGACACTCAGCGGCACCCACGGCCATGCCGGGACGTAGGCGCGCGCCGGCTCGGCCTCGATCGCCTTGGCCAGCGCCCTGGCGCCGTGCTCGGCCTTGGCCAGCAACGGGTTCCGGCCGATCCGGTCGTTCATCTCCGACTCGATGTAGCCGGGCCGGACGTCGGTGACGGCGATGCCCTTGCGCTTCAGCTCGATCCGGGCGCCGTCGACGTACGCCGAGATCCCCACCTTCGAAGCGGCGTACGCGGTGAGGTGGCCCGGGAAGCCGCGGAGCGCTACGAACGAGGAGACCACCGCGAGGTGTCCCGAGCCCTGCTCGCGGAAGATCCCGGCGGCGGCTTCGATCTGGGCCGCGGCCGCGACGAAGTTGACGGCGAGGGTCTGGCGGTTGGCGTCGAACCGGCCCGTGCCGACCGGCTGCCCCTTCCCGAGCCCGGCGTTCACAATCACCCGATCGAGGGAGCCGAGCTCGGCGCGGAACTCCTCGAAGACGGTGAACACGCGGTCGTGGTCGGTGACGTCGAGAGTGCGCGTGACGACCTTGATCCCCGGGTGCGCGGCGGTCAGCTCGGCGGCCAGCTTCTCGAGCCGCTCGGTGCGCCGCGCGCACAGCGCGAGGTTGCGCCCCTTCGCCGCGAACCGGCGGGCCATTCCTTCGCCCAACCCGCTGCTGGCGCCGGTGATCAGGATGTTCTGGCGGAGCGTCATGTCCCGGATGCTACCCGGTGGTAACAAAGACCGGTGGCCCGGCGCTGGGGGCGTCGCCGGGCCACCGGTCATCGCGCGGCCACACCGGCCGGTCGCACAACGCGGCCGGGTGAACCGGAGCCGGAACCGCTCTCGCGGCCGGTCACACCTGCGCCCGGGTGGGCCGTGAGGGGGAGGCGGAGCCACCGGGGCAGGCAAGTCATGTAAGCGTGTCCGCCCAGACCAGGGCAATGGTTCACAGTTGCCAGTACTAGCCCGTTCGCCCGAGTGGCGGCCCTGGTGAAGACGAGCGCGGAGGGCGTGAGGAATCCTGCTAACGTCTCCGTGTCGGGGATCCAGGGGGACGGGATCGGCAATGGCGGGCAGCACGGGCGGTCAGGACGGTGAGCGCACCGCGTTCGCCACTCAGCTGCGCGCGGCCATCGCCACCAGCGGGCTGTCGCTGGACCGGATCCAGGCGCGGCTGCGGGCCCGCGGTGTCGTCGTCAGCGTCACGGCGCTCAGCTACTGGCAGTCCGGGAAGCGCCAGCCGGAGCGCCAGAGCTCGCTCTCGGCCGTCCGCACGCTCGAAGACATCCTCGACATTCCCGCCGGTGCTCTGCTGGGGCTGCTGCCGCCACCCCGGCCGCGTGGGGGCGCCGGGAAGCGGCACACCCGCGAGCCGATGGCGTTCCCGCGCGAGGTGCTGCAGCCGCTGCTGGACAAGGTCGGCGCGCCGCAGGCACTGGAGCGCCCGCACCCGCTGAAGCTGGTCGGGCTGCACGACCTGTGTGAAATCGCCGAGGACGGCGGCCAGCGCGCGGTCACCGCCCGTGCGGTGTTCCAGGCGGCCGCGGACGGCCAGGACCGCTGGCTGCTGATCTACACCCAGGACGACCCGGCGGCGGGCCCGCCGGAGCTGCACGCCGTGCGCAACTGCCGGGTCGGCCGCGCCGAGGTCGACGAAACCCACGGCCTCATCGTCGCCGAACTGCTCTTCGGCCGGCCGATCAACCGGGGCGAGACGCACCTGATCGAGTACACGCTGACCAACGGCGGGCCGCCGTACCCGGAGTGCCGCAACACCCACTACCGCGAGTTCCGCCGCCCGGTACCGGAGTACCTGCTGGAAGTCCGGTTCGCGCCGGGCACCGCGCCCGGCAGCTGCTGGCAGTACTCCCGCCACGGCACGACCGGAACGCTCGCCCGCCGCCCGCTGAAGCTCGACGGCGCCGACGGCGTCCACGCGGTGGCGCTGGACTTCGGCCCCGGCGTCTTCGGCATCGACTGGGACTGAATCACGTCAGCTGCGCCGCGGCCACCGTCGCCAGCTCGGTCCGGTTCGCGATGCCCAGCTTGGCGTAGACGTGCGCGAGGTGCGTTTTCACCGTGCCGCGGCTCATGAACAGCCGGGTGCCGATCTCGGGGTTCGTGCAGCCCTCGGCCGCGAGCTTCACCACCGCCAGCTCGGTCGGCGTCAAGCTCCCCCAGCCGCTCGACGGGCGGCCGCGGGCCCCGCGGGTCCGGCGGACGAACGCGACGACGTCGTCGAGGCGCATCGGCGTCTCGTCCGTCGCGAGCCCGAGGGCGTCCAGCCCGGCCTGCTCGGCGGGACGGCGCGGGAAGCCCAGCTCGGCCCGGGCCTGGGACGCCGAGACGAGCACGCGGGCGGCGTCGGCCTCGCGTCCGGCGCGCGCGAGCAGCGTGGTCAGCGCGTCGAGACTCGCCAGGACGCCGAGGTGGAGGCCGTGGTCGACGCGCAGCGTCAATGCTTCGTGCTGCAGCTCGGCGGCCTGCTCCGGCTCCGCCAGGTACCCCTGCTGCTCCAGGACGCCGGCCAGGGGTGACGGCAGGGACCAGCGGCGGGTGAGTTCGACGGCGGTGGTGAGCACTTCGGCGGCCTCCTCCGTCCGGCCGAGCGCGCGCAGCACGGCCCCGCGTTCGGCCAGTCCCTGCGACGCCATGTACGTCCCCGGAACCGCTTCGCGCTCGAACCAGCCCAGCGCCGCTTCGAACTCCCCGCGTCGCCAGTGCAGCTCGCCCATCACCCGCGCCATACCCGGCACGAAGACGTCGCCCGCGGTCTCGACCAGCCGGAGGAACGGCTCCATCACGCGGAACCCGGCCTCGACGTCCCCGGCCAGGCAGTGCACCAGCGCGAGCTGGCACAGCGTCGTGTTGACCCGGTGGAAGTCCCCGAGCGGCGCGGCGACGTCGACGGCCTGCTCGGCCAGTTCCCGCGCCCGCGGCAGGTCCGCCGCGGCGAGCGCGATCATCGACCGGGCACTGAGGACGGTGGAGCCGAGTCCGCGGTCTCCGCGGCGAAGGAGTCCTTCACCCGCCTCGGTGAGCAACGGCGACGCTTCGTCGTGGCGGTCGCGGACGAACTGGACGATCCCACGCAGCATCAACGCGCTGTCGCGCGCGAAGCCGTCTTCGGCGTCTTCGGCGATCTTCTCGGCTTCGACGGCGATGTCCCAGGCGCTGTCCAGGTCCGTGTACAGGTGACCGAGACCGGTCAGCGAAAGACACCGCGCGCGAAGGCCCGCTTCGCCGAGTTCGGTGGCGAGCTCCAGGCCCTGCCGCGCGGCTTCGAGGTCGAACGGCGCCGTCGTGTCCGCGACCAGCCCCATCCCGGTCAGGAGCCGGGCCTGCAGGACCGTCCGGTCGGCCGGGCACCGCGCGACGGCGCGTTTCAGGTACGCCAAGCCCTCGCGACCGCGGCCGCGCAGGTTCCACAGCCACGCGACGGCGGCGGCGAGCCGGCGGCCGCGCGTGGCGTCTTCCCGCGCCAGGCCCCATTCCAGGGCCGTGCGCAGGTTGTCGCGCTCGGGCTCCATCCGAGCCCGCCAGGCGTCCTTGTCGCGGTCCAGCTCGGGCTCGGCGGCTTCGGCCAGGGCCAGGTAGTGGTCGAGGTGGCGGTCGCGGGCGGCGTCGGTCTCGCCCGCCTCGGCCAGCCGGGCGGCCGCGTACTCGCGGAGCGTCTCCAGCAGCCGGTAGCGCCCGTCTTCGGCCAGCACCAAGGACTTGTCGACGAGCCGGCCGAGCGCGGGCAGCACCGCCGGGCCGCCCGCCGCGTCGAGGGTGAACCCGCCGGCGAACACCGCGAGCCGCCGGAACACCGCGCGGTCTTCCTCGCCGAGCTGGTCGTGGCTCCACGCGATCGAGCCCTCGAGGGTCCGCTGCCGCGCCGGCACCCCGCGGGGGCCGCGGGTGAGCAGGGCGAACCGGTCGTCGAGACCGGCGTCGATCTGGTGCGGCGCCAGGGTTCCCAGCCAAGCGGCGGCCAGTTCGACTGCCAGGGGGATGCCGTCGAGCCGGGTGCAGATCGACCGGACGGCGGTCGCGCTGGAGGCGTCCAAAGTGAACAGTGGCCGGACCGCGCCCGCCCGTTCGACGAACAACGCGACGGCCTCTTCGACGGCCAGCGGCGGCACCCGCCACACCGTCTCCCCCGGCACGTCCAGTGGTTCCCGGCTGGTCGTCAGCACCGCGACCTCGGGACACGACCGCAGCAGTTCGACGGCGACGTCGGCGACGCCGTCGAGCACCTGCTCGCAGTTGTCGAGGCAGAGCAACACGCGCCGGTCACGCAGCTCCGTCGCGACCGAGCGCGCGGCGCCCACGCGCGGCTCCACCGGCACGCCGAGGGTCGCGGCGACCAGTTCGGCGACCTCGGCGCTCCCGGTGAGGGCGTCCAGCTCCACCCACCACACGCCGCCGGGCCACTCGCCGGTCGCCGCCACCTGCGCGGCCAGCCGCGTCTTGCCGCTGCCGCCCGGACCGGCGAGCGTGACGAGCCGCGTCTCGGCGAGCCGCCGCCGGACGTCGCCGACCTCGGTCTCGCGGCCGACGAAGCCGGTCAGCTGCACGGGCAGGTTGTTCGGGACCGCGTCGAGCGAGCGCAGCGGCCGCGGATCGGGCGGCTCGCCGAGTTCGAAGACGCGCTCGGGCGCGGTGAGGTCCGGCAGGCGGTGGACGCCGAGGTCGTGCAGCGTGACGGCGTCTCCGAGGGCGGCCGCGGTGCGCGCCGACACGAGGACCCGGCCGTCGTCCGCCAGCGCACGCAGGTGTTCGCAGCGGCGGACGGCGGGTCCGGCAGGCGTGCCGTCGTCGCGCAGCAGCACTTCGCCGGTGTGGACGGCCGCCGGGCCACCGGTCAGCGCCGCGAGGGCCGCTTCGGGCGTCGCGAAGACGGCCGGGGTGGCGTCGCCGGCGCACAGGATCGTGACCGTGCCCGCCGGGAGGAGTTTCGTCTCAGTCATGGCCCGGCCAGTCTGCCAGCGGATCTCGGCCAGGTGGCCGATGTTCGGCTACGCGGTGCCTGCGACCTTCGAAACCGTGGAGACGTTCGAAGAGCTGCTGGCCCGCTGGCGGGACGCCGACGCGGGCGGCGACACCGGCGCGCTGGAGCCGCTGCTGGCCGACGGCTTCCGCGGCGACGGCCCGGCCGGGCGCGTGCTCGGCAAGGCGGACTGGCCCGGCCGGCCACCCTCGGCCGCGTTCCGGTGGACGCGCCTGGAGGTGACGCCGGGGGTCGGCGTCGCGAGCGGGCACCGCGACGGCGTCGCCTGCACGGTGGTGGCCGAGCACCGCGACGGGCGCTGGCGGATCGTCAACGTCCAGCGGGGCTCATGACAACGCTTTTCGGGGGTCTGGGTGGCGAAGCCCCCGGCCCGAGGCGGAGCCTCGGTTGTCACCGCAATTTGGTGCGCAGCACCTTCCCAGTCGCGTTGCGCGGCAGCTCGTCCAGGAACTCGACGTCCCGCGGCACCTTGTAGCGGGCCAGGTTCGCCTTGACGTAGTCGCGGATTTCGTCGGCGTCGAGGTCGGCCCCTTCGGCTCGCACCACGAACGCCTTCAACCGCTGCCCGAACTCCGGGTCGTCGATGCCGATCACCGCCGCCTCGATCACGTCTTCGCGTTCGACCAGCAGGTTCTCCACCTCGATCGGGAACACGTTCTCGCCGCCGGAGACGATCATTTCGTCGTCGCGGCCGTCGATGAACAGCAGGCCGTCTTCGTCGAAGTGGCCGACGTCGCCGCTGGAGAGCAGGCCGTCGATGATCTCCTTGTGGCGGCCGTCGGTGTAGCCGCCGAAGCTGAGCCCGCTGCCGACGAACACGCGGCCGGTCACGTGGGGCTCGGTGATCTTGCCGCCCTTTTCGTCGTACAGCGCCACTTTGCAGCCGACCGGCGCGCGGCCGACCGTGCCCGGGGCCTTCGCCCAGTCCTCCGGCGTCGCGACGGTCGCCACCGCGACCTCGGTCGAGCCGTAGAGGTTGTGCACGACCGGGCCGAACGCCTCGTTCGCCCGGTTGCCGAGATCCGGCGAGAGCGCCGAACCGGCGACGAAGACGATCCGCAGCGCCGAGGTGTCGTACTTCTCGCGGACGTCCTTCGGCAGGTCGACGATGCGCTGCAGCATGGTCGGCACCAGCACGAGCGCGGTGCACCGGTACTCGGCGACGCCGCGCAGCGCTTCTTCGGGGTTGAACTTGCGCCGCATGACGACCTTCGAGCCGAGCGCGAAGGACAGGATGAACTGGGACAGGCCGGTGCCGTGGAACAGCGGCGCGCCCATGTAGGTGGCCTCGTTGGACCGTAGCGGGATCCGGTCGAGGAATTGCGCCGACGCGAGCGCGGAGGTGTGCGGGCGCGGCGCGCCCTTCGGCGTGCCGGTAGTGCCGCTGGTCAGCAGCACGAACCCACCCGGCTTGGCCGGTGCGGGCCACGGCCGGTCGTCGGTGCTGGCGATGATCTCGTCGAGCACCGGGACGGTCCGGTCGGTGAGGTCGGAGCCGGGGTCGACCCACGCGAGGTAGCGGTCGACGCCGTCCGGGATCGCGTCGAGCAGGCCGGTGAACTCCTGGTCGTAGACGAGCGCGGTGACGCCTTCGCGCTTGGCGACGTCGGCCAGCTGCGGCTTCGCGAACCCGGTGTTCATCAGCAGCAGGCGGACGCCGAGCTTGCCGGACGCGGCCATCGTGAGCACCAGGCCGCGGTGGTCGCGGCACAGCGCGGCGACGACCTGGCCGGGCCTGATGCCGCGTTCGGACCAGGCCCTGGCCAGCGCGTTCGACTGGTCGTCCAGCTGCTTGTAGGTGAGCGGGCCGAGCTCGTCGACGATGCCGACGGCGGCCGGGTCGCGGCGGGCGGAGATGTGGTTGGCGCCGGCGAACGGGCCGTACTTCCGGAGCGCGACCAGCGCCCGCACGCCCTCGTCGAGCCGGGGGAAGGGAACGAGACCCGCCCGCCGCATCACGTCGACGCTGCGGGCCGTCTCGGCCACCTTGTCCGCCACCTGCGTGGCGAGCTCGACCAGGCTCATCCAGGCACCTCCGTCGCTGCTGGGAAAGAGCCCACGCCGACGGCGGGCGTACCGGCGGTATGGGGGCTACTGGAGAGTAAACCAACCGGGCCGGATGCGCACCCGGCGCTTTTTGTCGGTGGTGGTCGGCATGATGTCTTCGTGCAGGTGATCGCGGGGCGGGAGGAGGACGGGAGCTTCACCGTGGACACGCCGTCGTCGACGGCGACCGGGCTCGACGAGGCGGGTTTCGCGGCGCTGGCCCGGGAGCTGGAGGCTTCGCTGGAGCCGCGGTGGGTGTTCCCTTCGGTGGAAGGGACGTACCCGGTGCTGATGGCGGCCGGGCTGCGGGTGCGCCGCTGCCACGACCTCGCGCTGGCGGAGGGGCTGCTGCTGGCGTACGAGGGCCTGGAAGGGCAGTCGCGGAGCTTGCGGGCGGCCTGGGCCAGGGCGAACGGCGAGGAACCGCCGGAGGATTCGACGGACGTCGAACTGGCACAGCCGACGCTGTTCGAAACCCGCGTGCCGACGCTGCCCGAGGGCGTGCGGGTGGTCACGGCCGCGCGGCGCGTGCTCGCGGAGCAGGAGCGGCGGGTGGCCGCGGCCGGGCACCCGGACCGGTTTCGGCTGCTGCTGGCCGCGGAGTCGGCGAGCGCGCTGGCCGCGGCGGAGATGTCGGCCGACGGGCTGCCGTGGCGGGCCGACGTGCACGAGGCGCTGCTGGCTTCGCGGCTGGGGCCGCGCGTGCCGGCCGGGCAGCGGCCGAAGGCGCTGGTGGAGCTGGCGGCGAAGATCAGCGAGGCGTTCGGCGGGCGGCCGGTCAACCCGGACTCGCCACCGAGCGTGGTCCGGGCGCTGGCCCGCGCGGGGATCGAGGTGACGGCGGCGCGGAAGTACCTCCTCAAGGGCATCGACCACCCCGCGGTCGGGCCGCTCCTGGAGTACAAGGAGCTGTCGAGGCTTTTTGCCGCGAACGGCTGGGCGTGGCTCGAGGAGTGGGTCACCGACGGCCGGTTCCGCCCGCACTACGTCGTCGGCGGCGTCGTGTCCGGGCGGTGGGCCAGCCGCGGCGGCGGAGCGCTGCAGATCCCGAAGGTGCTGCGGACGTGCGTACGCGCGGACCCCGGCTGGAAGCTCGTGGTGGCCGACGCGGCCCAGCTGGAACCCCGGGTGCTCACGGCGTTGTCGGGCGACCGGCGGCTGGCCGACGTCGCGGCGGCGACGGACCTGTACGCACGGCTGGGCGAGGCGCTGTTCTCCGGCGCCCGCTGGGTCCCGGTCTCCGACGACGACCGTGACGACCGCGCCCGGGCGAAGATCGCGATGCTCTCGGCGATGTACGGCGGCACGTCCGGCGAAGCGGGCCCGCTGCTGGGCCTGCTGCGGCAGCATTTCCCGGACGCGGTGTCCTATGTGGAGCGAGCGGCCCAGGCCGGTGAGCGCGGCGAACGGGTCCGGTCCCGGCTGGGCCGCACCTCCCCCGCGCCCTCGGCGGCCTGGCGGGCGTTGACCGGCGGCTTGGCTTCCGACGAAGCCGGCGAACTGCAGGCCCGCCGGGCATCGCGCGGCTGGGGCCGGTTCACGCGCAACTTCGTCGTCCAGGCGAGCGCGGCCGACATGACGGCGGTGATGCTGGCGACGCTGCGCCGCCGCCTCCCCGCCCCGGCCCGCCTGGTCTTCTTCCAGCACGACGAGGTCATCGTCCACACCCCGGCCGAGCTGGCCGACGTCGTCACGCAGTCCATTGTGGACTCGATGACGGAGGCGGCGAAACTGCTGTTCGGGCCGGCCTGCCCGGTCCGCTTCCCGCTGCACGTCGCCCCGGTCGACGTCTACGCCGACGCGAAGTAGCTCTTATCGTTCTCACATCCGGCGGTGGTGCGCTGGGTGGATGGAACCCGTGCTGGCCGCCGAGCGGCTCACGAAACGGTACGGTCCGCGCGTCGCCGTGGACCAGCTGAGCTTCACCGCGCACGCCGGCGAGATCCTCGGGCTGCTCGGCCCGAACGGCGCCGGGAAGACCACCACCATCCGGCTGCTGACGACCATCCTCGAACCCACCGCCGGCACCTTCTCCGTCGCCGGGGTGCCGTCGACGAAACCCGCCGAAATCCGCCGCCGCGTCGGGGTGCTGCCCGAGAGCTCGGGATACCCGGCCCAGGAAACCGGGTGGGAGTACCTCCGGTACCACGCACGGCTTTTCGGCATCGACGCCCGCGCCGCCGGGGAACGCGCCGACCGGCTGCTCGGCGAGGTCGGCCTCGCCGAGCGGGCGCGGACGCGGATCGCGTCCTACAGCCGCGGCATGCGCCAGCGGCTCGGGATCGCCCGCGCGCTGGTGAACGAGCCCGTCGTGCTGTTCCTCGATGAGCCGACCCTCGGCCTCGACCCCGCCGGGCAAGCCCGGATCCTCGAACTGGTCCGGGACGTCGCGCGGCGCAGCGGCGCCGTCGTCGTCCTCAGCACGCACACCCTGCACGAGGTGGAACAGCTGTGCACGCAGGTGCTGATCCTCCACCGGGGAAAGGTGCTGATGACCGGCACGCCCGAAGAAATCACGCGTCGGGCGGGTACCGACCGGCTCGCCGACGCGTTTCTCGTGATGACCGGGGAGAAGGTCGGATGAGCACCCGGATCGTGGCCGCGCAGGAGGCCCGGGACCTGTGGCTGAGCGGGCGAGCACCGACCCTGCTGTTCGCGTTCAGCCTGCTGGTCAGCGCGATCACGTACTTCACCGCGATCGACCAGACGCTGAACTTCCTGGAACACAAGGAAGCCGTCAACTACACGCTGCAGATCGCGGTCGGTGTCGGCGTCCTGGTGACGCTCGTGGTCAGCGCCGACGGCATCAGCGGCGAACGCGAACGCGGCACCCTCGAATGCCTGCTGCTCACTCCGGTGCCGCGGCGCTCGATCGTACTGGGCAAGCTCATCGCGGCGCTTTCGGTGTGGTTCGGCGCTTTCGTCGTCACCGTGCCCTACATCTGGGTGCTCGGGAACGGCATTTCGCTGGTGACCGGCGCACTCGTGCTCGCGCTGGCCGTCGGCAGCGTGCTCGCCGCCGGGCTGGCCGCGGTGGGCCTGTTGATCAGCGCGGTGTCCGGCAGCAACAAGGCCAGCCTGGCGATCAGCCTGTTCCTGATGCTCGCGCTGTTCGCGCCGACGCAGCTGCCCGGCGGGCTGCCGCGCGGCTGGTTCTTCGACGTGCTGACCCGGGCCAACCCGATCGCGTCCGGGCTGCACTACGTCGGCCTGGTGCTGGTCAGCGGACATGCCTGGACGCGGGAACTCGGCTATCTCGTGTCCCCGGTGGTCGTCCTCGTCGTCGCCACGGCCGTGCTGACCGGCTGGAGCCCACGGCTCGTCCGGCTTTTCCCGGGGGTGAGGACGGCATGAAAAAGACACTTCTGCTCGTGGTCGGCCTGCTGTTCGCGCTGGCCTCGCCCGCGGCCGCAGCCGACGTGAGCTTCGACCGGCCGGGCGTCGCGATGGCCGTCGGCGAGCGGGTGACGCTCAGCAGCAAAGTCACCAACCCCGGCGCCGAACCCAGCGGCCAGGTCCTCGCGCACCTCAACGTCGTCAGCCTGACCGACGGCGTGTACGTCGACCCGGAGGACTGGTCGTCCGAGCGCAGCCAGGTGATCGAGAACATCGGACCCGGTGAGTCGCAGACGTTGAGCTGGCCGATCCAGGCCGTCAACGTCGGCAGCTTCGCCGTCTACGTCGTGCTGCTCCCCGACGCCAAGTCGACCGCCGGACGCGGCCCGCTCGTGGTCAGCCCGCCAGTGCACCTCGACGTCGCCGGGAAGCAGACGCTCAACGCCGGCGGCGCGTTGCCGGTCGTGCTCGTGGTGCCGGTGCTGCTCGGCCTCGGCGCGGGCGCGGTCCGGTATCGACACGCGAGAAACCGCTGATCAGCGAGCTAGAATCGGGCATGCCCGATGCGCCCCCGGCCGCCCGTGTGCTCGTCGTCGAAGACGAGCACACGGTCGCGGCCGCCCTGGCCGAAGGACTGCGGCACGACGGTTTCGCCGTCGAGACGGCAGCCGACGGGCTCGTCGCGCTCGACCTCGGCCTCAACCGCCGGTACGACCTGATCGTGCTCGACCTGATGCTGCCCGGGCTCGCCGGGCTCGACCTGTGCACGCGGTGGCGCGCGGCCGGGATCGGCACCCCGGTGCTGGTACTGACCGCGCGCGACGGCGAGCAGGACCAGGTGCGGGCGCTGACCCTCGGCGCGGACGACTACCTGCCCAAGCCGTTCTCCTACCGCGTGCTGCTGGCGCGGCTGCGGGCGTTGCTCCGCCGAACCGGGCCGCGGGGCTCGACGAGCCTGGTCGCGGGCGACCTCGTCCTCGACCGGGCGGCACGCACGTGCCGCCGGGGCACGGCGGAGATCGACCTGACACCGCGCGAGTTCGCGCTGCTGGAACTGCTGATGTCGCGGCCGGGCCGGGTGGTGCCGAAGGCGTTCGCTCTGGAGCAGGTCTGGGACGGCGCGCTGGCCGCCGGCGAGACGAACGTGCTCGAGGTCTACATCGGCTACCTTCGGCGCAAGGTCGACCTGCCGTTCGGGCGGCACGCGATCGGCACCGTCCGCGGCACCGGTTACCGGCTCGATCCCGATGGCGGGTAAGCGGCTCGGCACGGTCCGGGTCCGGCTGACCGTGCTGGCGGTACTCGTGGTCGGGCTCGGCCTGCTCGCCGGGAGTGCGGTCGTCGTGACGCTGGTCCGGCAGAACCTCACGGCCAACGCCGAGAACCTGGCGCAGCAGCGGGCTCGCGACACCGCCGCCCAGCTGGTCTCCGCCAGGACGACCCATGTGCCGCTGGGCACCGCCTTGGTCCAGGTCGTCGACCGGAACGGGCGAGTGATCGCGGCGGGGTCCGCGCTGGCCGGGCGCGGCCCGCTGCTGCCGCGATGGCCGGACGGTTCGGGGCCGGTGATCCTCGCAAACCCGGGCATCGAAGAGGACCACGACTACACGGTCGCGAGCGTGGCGGTGACCGTCGGCTTCGACTCGCTGGCCGTCTACGCGGCGAGTTCGCTGGACCCGGCCACCGAAGCGGTCGACGCGACGACGTCGGCGCTGATGATCAGTTCCCCGGTGCTGCTGGCGGGGATCGCGGTGCTGTCGTGGCTGCTGGTCGGGCGCACGCTGCGGCCGGTCGAGGCGATGCGCCGCGAGGTGGCCGGCATCGGCGCCGGCGAGCTGGCACGGCGCGTGCCCGAACCGGCGGCCGCGGACGAGGTCGGCCTCCTGTCCCGGACGATGAACGCGATGCTCGGCAGGCTGCAGTCCTCGGCCGAGCGGCAGTCCCGGTTCGTCGCCGACGCCGCGCACGAGCTGCGGAGCCCGGTCTCGGGCATGCTGGCGCGGCTGGAGGTCGGCCTGGCACACCCGGACCGGACCGACTGGCTGCGGCTGGCTCGCGACACCCACCAGGAAGCCGCACGACTGGCCGCCATGACGGACGAGTTGCTCGTGTTGTCCAAAATGGACGGTATACCGGGCACCACCGGGCCGGTCGACCTCGACGAGCTCGTGCTCGCCGAGACGGAGTCACTGGGTGCGCGCGGGAAGGTGCGGGTCGAGCTCTCGCCGTTCACCCCGGCCCGGCTGCCCGGACGCCCGGACGAGCTGCGGCGCCTGATCCGGAACCTGCTGGACAACGCCGAGCGGCACGCGACGTCCCGGGTGGTCGTCGGACTGTCCACGGAGGACGGACACGTGGAGCTGACGGTGACCGACGACGGCGCCGGGATCCCGGCCGCGGAACGCGAGCGCGTGTTCGACCGCTTCCACCGCCTGGACGCGGCCCGCACCCGCGACAGCGGCGGCGCGGGCCTCGGGCTGGCGATCGTCCGCGAAGTCGCGGCCGGCCACGGCGGTTCGGCCTGGGTGGCCGACTCCCCCGGCGGCGCCGAGGTCCACGTCCGCTTGCCCCGGGGTCGTGCGTGAGAAACAGTGTTATAACCCTGTTTCTGACTCACGACCAGCCAAGGTCAACAACAACCGTGGCTGGATACGCGCGCGAGCGTCACGCCATCCCGCGGTTCGCACCGTTGCGCTACACCGCGGTCCAGGATGAGCTGCCGGGCGCGGACGTACGCCACCTCGGCCGGCTCCCAGGTGGTGAACAGGACCGTGGCCCCGCGCCAGGTGGCGGCCTGCTGGATCAGGTCGAGCAACCGGTTGGCCGCCAAGGGGTTCAGCCCGCTGGTGGGCTCGTCCAGCAGCAGCACGCTCGGCTCGCGCACCAGCGCCGTCGCCAGCCCCAGCCGGCAGCGCAGCTCCCGGTCGTAGGCCGAGATCCGGCTGCCCGCCACATCCACGAGGCCCACCTCGGCGAGCAGCCGCCCGGCCAGCCGCCACGCCTCCGTCCTCCCGAGGCCGGAGAACCGAGCGCAAGAGGCCAGCGTCTCGACGCCGGTGAGGTGCCCCGGCTGGTCGGCCGGGGCAGGCAGCAGGCCGATCAGGGCGCGGATTTCGGCGCCCCGGTGCGAGGGAACGCCCGCGATCGCGAACGAACCGCCGGTCGGCGCCAGCAGGGTGCCCAGCACCCGGATGAGGGTGGTCTTGCCGGCGCCGGGCGCGCCGAGCACACCGACGATCTCACCGGGCGCCACCGCGAAGCTGACCTGGTCGAGCGCGGTCACCTCGCCGAAACGCCGGGTCAGCTGGTCGACCTCGATGGCCGCCTCCACCTGAGCAGGCAGCCGGGGAGCGGGCACTCGCGGCCCTGGCCCGGCGAGGTCCAGACATGGATCACCCAGGAGGATGGCGTGCTCGAGCCGACGCAGCGCCATGTCAGGCTCCAGGCCGAGCTCCTCGATCATCCGCAACCGGGCGGTTTTGTAGGCATGCAACGCCTCGGGCCCCCGGCCCGACCGGTGCAGTGCAAGCATCAGCTGCGCCAGCAGCTGCTGCCGGTACGGGTACTGCGCCACCAGTTCAGTGAGCTCGTCGATGACGATCCGGTGCCTGCCGAGACGCAGCTCCGCGTCGAGGCATTCCTCCAGTGCGATCAGCCGGGTCTCCTCGAGGCCGGCGCAGAGCTGGTCGGCGATCTCCGAGGCGACGTCGGCCAGCGGCGGCCCCCGCCACAACTCGAGTGCCCGCCGGTACAGCGACATCTTGTCGGTGTCGTTCTTTCCCGCCCTCGCGTCGGCGACGAGTGCGCGGAACCGGTGCGCGTCGACGCACATCGGGTCGGCCTGCAACACATAGGCCGACCCCTTGGTGAGAATCTCGATGGCGCGCCCGTCGCGATTTCGCTTGGCGATCGTGGCACGCAATTTTGATATTCGGACATGAATGGCATGCTGAGCGGTAGGCGGCGGGGAGATCGGCCAGGTGAGATCGACGAGCCGGTCAACCGAAATCGGTTGGTTTATTTTTAACGCGAGGACGGCCAGTAAGAAACGTTGCTTGGGCGGGCCGAGGTCAATTCGTTCATGCCGCGACCACGCTTCTACGACGCCCAGTAGACGAAAATCCACGACGCGTCCCCCATCCGGCTTGCCGCTGAATGGGAACAGTCTACTGCCGATTGCGGCCCCAACAATAGGGTCAGCCGTTTGCCGGAATGGCCGGCTCGTCACCGGTGCGGCGTCGTTTGCCGAACCGGAGGTACAGCGATGGCGTGACGAACAGGTTCAGCAGGGTCGAAGTGACGAGCCCGCCGATGATCACGATCGCCATGGGGTGCTCGATCTCGTGCCCGGGCAGGTTTCCCGCGATCGCGAGCGGAACCAGCGCGAGCGCGGCAGCGAGTGAAGTCATCAGGATCGGCGCGAGCCGTTCCTGCGCGCCGCGCAGCACCAGGGCCGGGCCGAACGTCTCGCCCTCCTCCCGTTCCAGGTGCTGGAAGTGGTTGATCATGAGGATGCCGTTGCGGGCCGCGATGCCGAGCACGGTGAAGAAGCCGACCAGCGAGCCGAGCGAGAGGACGCCGCCGCCGAGCCACGCCGCGAGCACCCCGCCCATCAGCGCCATCGGCAGGGTGAGCAGCACCAGCACGGCCAGGCGCCAGCTGCCGAACGCGGTGGCCAGCAGAATCAGGATGCCGATCAGCGCGATGCCGGAGAACAGGAGCAGCCGATCCTGCGCGGCCTGCGCCTCCTTGTACTCGCCGATCAGCTGGGCGTGGTACCCGGTCGGCAAGCCGACCGTGGCCAGGCGGCGCTGCACCTCGTCGGCGATGGCTCCCAGGGAATGCCCCTTGGCGATGTTGGCGCCCACGTCGATGCGCCGCGAGCCGTTTTCCCGCAGCACCTGGTTGTCCGCGGGGATGATCTTGACATCGGCCAGCTCGCCGAGGGGGATCTTCCGCCCGTCGGGGGCGTCCATCAACAGCGCGCGCACCGCCTCGACGCTGTTGCGGGCCACCGGCTCGCTCCAGACGTGCACCTCGGTGTTCTTGCCCTTGCGCCAGATGTCACCGGCTTCCTCACTGGCGATGAAGGCGGCCGCGCTGCGCCGCACGTCACCGGGCTTGATGCCGTACTGGGTGGCCTTCTCCAGGTTCTCCTGGATGTTCACCTGCGGAACGGTGGTCTGCAGCGTCACCCGCGCGTCGATCACACCGTCGATCCCGGCCACCAGGCTCTTGATCTGGTCGCCCTTCTCCCGCAGCACCTTGAGGTCGTCACCGAAGACCCGCACCACGATGGGCTCGCTGGCGCCGGAGAGCACCTCCTCGGTGCGCTCCTTGAGATAGGTCTGCACATCGGTCTGCAGGCCCGGGTAGCCCGCCACCACGTCCCTCACCGCGGCCACCGTCTGGTCGTAGTCCACGTTCGGGTCGATGCTGATCCAGTTCTCGCCGGCGTTCATGCCCACAATCTCGTCGGCCAGCGTGCCCTGCCCGATGTGCGCGCCGAAGGTCTTCACCCCGGGTATCGCCCGCAGCTCGGCGCTGACCTGCTCGGTGATGCGCACCATTTCCGCCCGCGAGGTGCCCGGCTGGGTGATCCAGTGCATCAGGAAGTCCCGTTCCTTGAACGCCGGGAACAGGTCCTGGCCGAGGAAGGGGGCGGTGACCAGCCCGGCGATCAGGAAGACGCCGAAGGTGGCGAAGGCCGCGGCCGGCCGGGGCACGACCCGGCGCAGCACCACCAGGTACGCCCGCTGCAGCCAACGCACCAGCGGCGACGAGCGCCGCTCGATCGGCGCCTTGCGCAGCAGGATCAGGGCCAGCGCGGGAATCACGGTCAGCGCGACAAGGAGCGAGGCCAGGATCGCCAGGCCGTAGGCGAGGATCAGCGGGCGGAAGAACGAGCCGGTGAGACCGGCCAGCAGGAACACCGGGACGGTGGAAACCAGGATGATCGCGGTGGCGTGCACGATCGGGCCGCGCACCTCCAGCGACGCCTCCAAGACGATCGACGCGGTCGACCGGTCGCTGCCCTCCTGGCGGTACTGGCGGATCCGCCGGACGATGTTCTCCACGTCGATGATCGCGTCGTCGACCAGCACCCCCAGCGAGATCACCAACCCGGCCAGGATCATCGTGTTGATCGTGGCGCCCATCGCGTCGAGCACCAGCCCGGCGGCGACCAGGGAGAGCGGGATGCTGATCGCGCTGATCAGCGCGACCCGCCACTCGAACAGGAAGAAGATCAGGATCAGCACGACCAGGATGAACCCGATCACCAGAGCCCGGCTGAGGTTCTGGACGGCGCTTTCGATGAAGGTGGCCGGCCGGAAGATCTCGGTGTCCACCTTGATGCCCCGCATGCCCGGCGCGAACTCCTTGAGCGCCTGCTCGACGCCCTGGGTCACGTCCAGGGTGTTGGCCCACGGCAGCTTCTCGATGATCATCATGATGCCCAGGCCGTCGCCGATCACCGCGTCCCCGCCGAGCAGCGAGGGAGGCATGATGTCGTCGGTGATCCTGGCGACGTCCTTGAGGTAGACCGGGTGCGCGAGATCGTGCAGGTCGACCGGGATCTCGGCGAGCTGCTGACCCGACAGGTCCGGCAGCTTGTGCTGCACCTGGAGCCGCTGGTTCGCGGAGTCCACCCACCCGCCGGTGCCGATCTCGAACCCTTTGCGGAACTTGAGCATGCCGACGTCCACCGCGTCCCCGGCGGCATCCATCACCTGCTGCATGGTGACGTTGTGCTGCTTCATCTTTTCCGGATCCACCAACGCGTTCTTGACCCACCAGCGGTCACCCCAGATGGCCGCGTTGGCCACGCCGGGCACGCGCATCAGGCGTGGCCGGATCGTCCAGTACGCCTGCAGCGCGGTGTCGACCAGTGCGGCGTCGGACTTGTCCGGCTGGGACAGCCCGATCTTCATCACCCGGCTGGTGGCCGACAGCGGCTGGATCATGAACGGGGAGTTGGCCCAGCGCGGCAGCCTCGGGGTGATCGAGTTCAGCCGTTCCTGGATCAGCAGCCGGGCGTTCATCAGGTCGACGTCGGGGTTGAAGATCAGCACGATGGAGGAGAGCTGGGTAACCGACTTGGACCGCAGGTCGGCCAGGCCGGGGAGCCCTTGCATCTCCTTTTCCATCGGGACCGTGACGAGTTCCTCGACATCGCGCGCGGACAGGCCGGAGCACAACGTCTGCACCTCGACCTGCGGGGGCGCGAACTCGGGGAAGGCGTCGACGGGCATGGTGCGAATCTGCAGGACACCGAAGAACATCAGCATCGCCCCGCCGACGACCACGAGCAGCCGGAGCCTCAAACTCGTGGCGACGATCCAGCGCATCATGGTCGCGACCCCTACCCTTGGTCCACTGTGGACGGAACTATTCCGTGCTGATCCCGATCTCGGTGCCGTACAGCTCGATGACGCCCGCCTTCACCACCGTCGTCCCCGCCGCGGGGCCGCTGGACAGGAAAGCCTGGTCACCCGCAGCACCACCGACGTTCGCCACCGTCACCTGCTCACGCACGTAGGTCAGCGGCTGGGTGACCGTGTACAGCCAGGCGACGCCGTCCGCGGCGTAGAACACGGCGGAGTAGGGCACCGTCGGCCCCTGGGGCGACGCGGCGATCTGGACGGTCTGCACACCGATCCGCTTTGCCGCACGGTCGGACAACGTCACGCTCTTGACCTCCTTGCCCGGGATCGCCGCGACGTTGGCGGGCGGTTGCTCCTGGGGCGCGGCGCCGCTGGCGGCACACCCGCTGAGCCCCAGTCCCGCGGTGAGCAGGACGACGGCCGGCCATGGGCCTTGTCGATCACGACCGCGCATCGACGGTCACCTCCTTGTCCCGGTTTCCTGCGAAACGCAGGTAGACAGCGGGCAGCACGAGCAGGTTCACCACGCCGGCCGTGACCAGGCCGCCCAGGATGATCCAGGCGAGCGGACCGGCGGCCTCCAAGCCGGCGGCGTCACCGGCGATCACCAGCGGGATGAGCGCGAGACCGGCGCCCAGCAGAGAAGTCACGGCCGGGGTGAACCGCTGCCGGGAGCCGAGCACGACCAGGTCCTCGCCCGGCGGATGGCCGTCCCCGGCGAGCCGCCGGTAGTCCCCGATCTGGAGCAGGCCACCGCGAACGGTCACGGCGAGCACGGTCAGCAGGCCGAGCATGGCCACGATCGACACGCTCTCGCCGCCGGCCACGGCCGCCAGCACGCCGCCGGTCAATGCCACCGGCAGCAGCAGGAAGTACAGCGCCGCCAGCCGCCAGCTCGCCATGGCCGCCTGGAGCAGGAAGAAGATCAGGATCGCGGCACCGATGGCGTAGAGCCACACCCGGAAGTCGATGGCAGCCCTCGCCTCGCTGGCACCGAGCACCTCGAGATGGTGCTCACGGGGGAAGGCGACGGCCGCCAGCTTGTCCTTGGCCTCGGCCGTGACCGCGGACAGGCTGCGCCCGCGCACGTTGGCCACCACGTCGATGCTGCGCGACACCTGGTCGTGTGTGATCATCTCCGGCTTCGGCGCGATCTGGACGTCGGCCACATCGGACAGCTTCACCTGGGACGGGCCGTTCCCCGGGCCGCCGATCGGGGCGTCGATGCGCAGGTCCTTGATCTTGGTCACGTCGTGGCGCACCTCGGGCGTGCCCCAGACCACGACCTCGAACACCTTCTGGTCCTGGAAGAGGTTGCCGGCCACGGTGGCAGCGATCAGGGTGGCCGCCTGCCGGCGGACGTCACCCGGCTTGAGGCCGTACTTCGCGGCCTTGTCGACGGCGACTTCGATCTGCAGGGTCGGGGCGACCTGGGCGCCGTTGATCTTCGGCCGGTCCACGCCCTGGACGCCGGAGATGATCCCCAGCACCTCTTTGGCCTTGGCGTTGAGCACGTCGTAGTCGTTGCCGTAGACACGGACCACCAGATCGTCGGAGGCGCCTCGGGTGGTCACCTCACGGACCTGCTTGTCGGAGTAGGTGAGCACGTCGCTGCGAACCCCGGGGTAGCCGCTCACCACGCGCTTGATCGCGTTGAGGGTGCCCTGGTAGTCGGCGTTCTCGTCGATGGACAGCCACACCTCGCCCGAGTTGATGTTGGCGATCTGGTCGGCGGCGAGCGCCCGGCCGGAGTGCGCGCCGACGTTGCGGACTCCCGAGGTGGCCCGGAGCTCGCTGGTGAGCGCGGCGGTGATCCGGTCCATCTCCGGACGGGAGGTGCCGGGTGCGGTTTCCCAGGAGATCAGCAAGCCGCGCTCGTGCAAGGTGGGCGAAAGCGGGCGGGCGCCCAGGAACGGCAGCGCGGCGAGGGCGGCGACCACCAGGACGGCCACGGTCGCGTACGACCAGATCCGCGCGCGGAGGACACGGCGGACGAGCCCCGCGTAGGCCGCCTCCAGCCAGTCGGCGACCGGGGACGGACGGTGCTGGAGCGATTCCTTGCCCAGCAGCACCGTCGCCAGCACCGGGGTGATGATCAGCGCGACGAGGACGGAGGCCGCAGTCGCTACCAGGAACGCGATGGCGACCGGGGTCAGGAGGGCGCTGCGCACCCCGTCCAGGATGAAGACCGGCACGACGGAGACCGCGGTGATCACGGCGGCCGCCATCAGCGGGCCTCGCATCTCCAGGACGGCCGCGTGGATGACGCCGATCGTGGGCTGGTCGTCAGCGGCCTCACGGCGTTGCCGCAGGCGCCGGCGGACGTTGTCCACCGCGACGACGGTGTCGTCCACCACGATGACGAGCGCCATCACCAGGCCCGCCAACGACATCATGTTCAGCGGGATCGCGAACCAGTTGAGCACCAGCACGGTCACGGCGATCGACGTGGCGATCGTGAGCAGGCTGACCAGTGCCATGCGCCAGTTGAAGAACATCGCGCCGATCAGCAGAAGCAGGAGAAGGGCGCCGAGCAGCAGGGTCCAGGTGAGATTGGCGGTCATGTTCTCGACGAACGTGGCCGGCCGGTAGATCGTGGTGTCGAGCTGGACGCCGGACAAGCCGGGCTTCAGTTCGTCCAGCGCCGCCTCGACATTCTTGGTCACTTCCTGGACGGACGTGCCCGGGAACCGCTCCACCACCAGCATCAGGCTCGGCGCGTCGTTGACCACCGCGTCGCCGATGAGCAGCTGGTGATCCTCGACGATGTTCGCCACGTCGGCGAGGCGCAGCTGGCGGTCCTCGGCGCCCTGGATGGTCATCTTGCCGAGGTCGGCGGCGGTCTTGATCGGCTGGTTGTGCTGGACCTCGATGCGCTGGTTGGACGTGTCGACGTAGCCGCCGAGGCCGGGAGTGGACGCTTCCACGAAGGTCAGCGGAGAGACCCAGAGGGCGTTGGCCGAGGTACGGAGGACCTGGTCGAGGGTGACGCCGTCGTGCATCAGCCGCGACGGGTCGACCTGAACCTGAAGCTGGCGGTCCCGGAAGCCCCAGATGCCGACGTTCGCCACGCCTGGCACGGACAGCAGGCGCGGGACGACGGTCCACCGGGACAGCAGCGACATGTCGATCAGCGACTTGTCCTTCGAGGACAGGCCGATCATCATCAGCCGGCCGGTGGACGACAGCGGCTGCACCACCTGCGGAGCCCGGGATGCGACCTGGGGCAGGGCAGGCGTCATCGTGAGGCGTTCCTGCACCACCTGGCGGGCGCGGATCGGATCGGTACCCGGCTCGAAGGTCATCTCCATGGAAGTGAGCCCGGGCATCGTGCGGGACTCCAGCTTCGAAAGCCACGGGATGCCGTTGAAGAATTCGTTCTCCATCGGGTTGGTGAGAAGGTTTTCCACTTCTTCCGCCGACAGCCCGAGCGCCTCGACCTGGACGTCGACGCGCACGGGGCTGAACTCCGGCAAGGCTTCCACCGAAGTGCTGCGCAACTGCACGAACCCCAAAGCCAGCAGGCCCACTGCGACAGCCAGCACCAGGCGCCGGTACTTCTGGCTGATCCCGACGATCCATCGCATCATGCGGGAATCATCGCCGTTCCGGCTCATACCGGGGTCATCGCCGAATCATCCGGGCTCACAGCCCGGTCATACGCCCTGACAACGCTCTGTCAGCCGGTCATCGCGAGCCGGGCGCAGGGTGTAGTCGCCGGTAGCGGTAGCGACATGCTGAATTCGTTGCTATACAAAAGAAGAGCGCAGAACCTCGGCATGAAGGTGGTCCTGCCACAGACCAACTTCATCGAGGTTCTGCGCTGGATGAGCGTCGCATACTCCGCTGCCTTGGAGGTATCCGAGGGCAGCGTCTTGTTCCTGTCCGGTTTGCTGCATGCCGAGCGTGCCCGGCGGGGTACCCGCGCGTTGGGGACCTACCAGCAGGCTGTGCCGGTCATGCGCTGGTTCCTGGAGGACGCCCGGATGTCAGCTGTCGTCATCCGATCCGGACGGGTGGCCACTGTGGACCTCCGGCGTGCGACCGACATCTCGGGCAGGTCGGCCGCGGGAGTCAGGGGCCCTGCAACGGGGACGCGTTCTTGTAGACCGGGTGGGTGTCCCGGCCGTGCCGGTCGATCTTGCGTGCTTCGGCGTCGGCCTTCGCCAGTTCCGGCGGGCTCAACGTCTTCCGCTCGGCGAGCACCAGCGTCTCGCCTTCGGGGTCGGCGATGGCCCCGACCTTGACGACACCGACGCCCGGCGCATAGGACTTGGTCTGCACGCCCGTGTCCGGCGCGAGCGGGCTGCGCTCGTCGACCACCCGGACCTTGTCGTAGCAGCCGGTCGGGACGCAGACGTGGTCTTCGGTCTTGACGTCCTTCGCACAGTCGAGGAAGTTGACCGTCGGCGAGGAGCCCTGCAGGACTTCGGGCGTACCGATCTGCACCTTCGCCGGAACCTGGACACCCGCCTCGGCGCGGTTCTGCCCGGCGAGCCACGTGCTCGGCGCGGCGGAGAACTTGCCGCCCTTGTATTCCTCCGGGTACTCGCCGAAGTTCCAGACGTTGCCGTTGTCGTCCTGGGCGAAGAAGGCCAGTTCGGCTTCGGACACGGTGCCTTTGTCGGTGTCGACGTCCCAGGTGACCACGTTCGGGACGCCGTTGATCACCTCGACCAGGTCGGTCACGGTGAACACGATCCGGTGCGGCAGCACCCCGCCACCGCGGTTGGCCCGGCCTTCCAGGGTCCACTGCGACCCCACCGGCAGCGGCATCCAGTTGCCGGTGATCTTGGTGGACGCCGAGAACGCGCTCTTGTCCAGCGGTGGGATGGTCACCGGACCGCACGTCGGGACGGCCACCACGGGCTTGGCCGAGGCCGTGGTCGACGGCGCGGCCGACGACGAGACCGGCGGTGGCGCCACCGAAGACGACGCGGCCTGCGGGGCGACCTGGCTCCCGCACGCGGTCACCGCCAGCAACGGACCGATCGCGAAAAGGCTAAACGTGCTGCGGCGCATGAGAACTCCCGATCTCGGCCGGTCGCCCGGCCTTGCCGAATCGCAGGTACAGAGCGGGCAGGACGAACAGGTTGAGCAGGGTCGAGGTGACCAGGCCGCCGGCGATCACCACGGCCATCGGGTGCTCGATCTCGTGTCCCGGGATGTCCCCGGCGACCACCAGCGGCAGCACGGCGAGCCCGGTGGCGAGCGCGGTCATCACGATCGGCCGCAGCCGTTCACGGGACCCGCGCAGCACCAGCTCCACGCCGAACGGCATTCCTTCCACCTCGTTCAGGTGGTGGAAATGGCTGATCAGCATGATCCCGTTTCGCGCGGCGATGCCGAAGACCGTGAACAACCCGACCAGCGCCCCCAGCGACAGCATCCCGCCGTTGATCAGCGCGGCCAGGATGCCGCCGACGACGGCCATCGGCAGCGCGACGAACGCGAGCACCGTCATCCGCCAGTTGCGGAACGCCGAGTGCAGCAGCAACAGGATCGCCACGGCGGCGCCGATCGCGACGAGCAGGATCTGGTTCTGCGCCGCCTGCCGTTCCTGGAAGGTGCCGAGCAGCTCGGCGTGGAAGCCCTGCGGGTACTGGACGTCGCGCAGCTTCTGCTGGACGTCGCCCACCACGTCGTTGAGGTCCCGCCCGGACACGTTCGCCGTGACGTCGATGCGGCGTGCGGTGTTCTCGTGCCGGATCGAGTTCGGCACCGGCACGACGCGGATGTCCGCGACGTCGCTCAGCTTCACCTGCGTGTTCGTCGGCGTGTCGAGTACCAGGTTCCCGATGTCGGTGACGCTCTGCCGGGTCTGCGGCGTGCTCCACACCTGGACGTCGTAGGTCTTGCCGCCGCGATAGATGTCGCCGACCTCCTCCCCGGCGACCAGGGTGCCCGCGGCCCGGCGCACGTCACCCGGCTTGAGCCCGTACTTCTGGGCCGCGTCGAGGTTCACCGTCACCTGCAGCTGCGGCTCGTCCTGCTGCAGCTCGACCTTCGCGTCCGTCGTGCCAGGGACGTCGGCGAGCAGCTTCCGGACCTCGTCGGCCTTGGCGCGCATGGTCGGCAGGTCGGTGCCGAAGATCCGCACCGTGATCGGGTAGCTCGACCCGGTCAGCACCTCGTCGATGCGTTCCGCCAGGTACGTCTCGACATTGTGGAACATGCCGGGATAGCTGTTCACGACGTCCTCGACCGCCGCGACCGTGCTCTCGTAGTCGACGTCCGGATCGATGCTGATCCAGTTCTCCCCGAAGTCGACGCCGGCTATCTCCTCGGCCAGGAACGCCTGCCCGATGTGCGAACCGAAGTTGCGCACGCCCGGGATGGCCCGCAGGTCCTTGCTGATCGACTCGACGATCCTCCGCTCTTCGGCCAGTGACGTGCCGGGCTTGGTTATCCAGTGGATCAGGAAGCCGCGTTCCTTGAACTCGGGGAACAGCGACGCCGAAAGCAGCGGGAACACGACGATCCCGGCGATCAGCACCACCCCGGCCCCGGCGAACGCGCGGTACGGATGGCGCACGACCCGTTGCAGCAGGCGGGTGTAGCGCGGCGCGAGCCAGCGGACCACCGGCGACTCGCGACGCTCGAACTTGGTCTTGCGCAACAGGATCAGGCACAGCGCGGGCGTCACGGTGAGGGCGACGGACATCGACGCCAGGATCGCCAGCGAGTACGCCAGGGCCAGCGGCCGGAAGAACGAGCCGGAGAGGCCGGGCAGCAGGATCACCGGGCTCACCGCGGCGACTTCGATGGCCGTCGCGTAGATGATCGCCTTCCGGACCTCGATCGAGGCCGACAGGATCACCCGGGCGGTCGCCCGTCTCGTGGCCTCCGGATTTTCGGCCCGATGTTGTTTGAGTCTTCGGAACACGTTCTCGACATCGACGATCGCGTCGTCGACGACGTCGCCGAGCGCAATCACCAGCCCGGCCAGGATCATCGTGTTGATGGTGTAGCCCTGGGAGTCGAGGATCAGCCCCACCGTGACGACCGACAGCGGGATCGCGACGACGCTGATCAGCGCGGTCCGCCAGTCCCACAGGAACAGCCCGAGCATCAGCACCAGCAGCAGCGCGCCGATGACCATCGACGTGGTCAGGTTGCCCAGTGCCGCCTGGATGAAGGTCGCCGGCCGGAAGATCGTCGTGTCGATGTCGATGCCCTGCAGACCGGGCCGCATCTCGTCGATCGCCTGCTCGACGCCCTTGTCGACGTCGAGGGCGTTGCCCCAGGGGAACTTTTCGACCACGAGCATCAACCCGGTGCCGTCGTTGATCACCGCGTCGCCGATCAGCGGCGGGTGGTCGCGCAGGACGTCGGCGACGTCACCGAGCCGGACCGACGTGCCGTCGGGCCGTGGGACGGAGACCTCCGCGAGGTCCTTCGTCGTCACGATCGGAGGCAGGTTCTGCAGGCCCAGACGCTGGTTCGGGGTGTCGACGAAGCCACCCGTGCCGAGCACCGCGCCGTTGGTGAACTGCAGCAGCCCGGAGTCCACCGCGTTCGACGCCGCCTCCATGACCTGGGTGAGGGTGACGTTCTGCGCCTTCAGCCGCTTCGGGTCCACCTGGACCTGTTGCAGGTCGAGGCGTTCGCCCCAGATGGCCACGTTGGCCACGCCGGGCACGCGCAGGATCCGCGACCGCAGGGTCCAGTAAGCGATGTTCGAAAGGTCGAGCAGGCCGACAGTCTTCGAGCTGACGCCGATGTGCATCGCCCGGCTGGTCGCCGACAGCGGCGGCCGGATCACCGGCGGCGCCGCCCAGGTCGGCAGCTGGTGGGAAACGGTGCCGATCCGCTCGGACACCAGTTGCTCGGCGTTGATGACGTCGGTGCCCTGCTTGAAGATCATCTCGATCGACGAGACCCCGGAGACCGACTTGGAGCGGATGGTGTCGATTCCCGCGACGCCGTTGAACGCCTGCTCGAGCGGCACGGTGACCAGGCTCTCCACTTCGGCCGTGTTGAGCCCGACGCAGAGGGTCTGCACCTCCACGCGGGGCGGCGCGAACTCGGGGAACACGTCGACCGGGGATTTCTTCAGCTGCAGCGAGCCGAAGAACAGCAGCGCGCCGGCCAGCGCGAGAACCAGGAACCGGCCTTTGAGACTCGAACCGACGATCCACCGCAGCATCGCAGGACTCCCCCGGGGTTATTCGGCGATCTCGGATTCGGTGCCGAGCAGTTCGACCGCGCCGACGACGACCACGGTCGTGCCGGCGGGCGGGCCGTCGGAGAGCACCGCACGGTCGCCGGTGATCGTGTCGACGACGAGCTTCACCCGCTTGAAGACCAACGGCTCCGAAGCCGCGTACGCGTACGTGTCGCCCTTCGGGTCGTACAGGATGGCCGCGTAAGGCACGACCTTGCGCTGGAGGCCGTCGACGGTCTCGTCCCGCACGACTTCGGTCTTCAGCCCGATCCGGTCCGCCGCGTCCTGCTTCAGAGTGACCGTGGGAATCTCCCCCGCGGGTACCTGCTGGACGACCGCGGGCGGCTCTTCGGAGGTCGCCGCCGAGGTCTTGGCGCACCCCGCCATGGCCAGGCCCGCGGCGACGACGACGACGCCGGTGATGACGTGTTTGCTGATCCGCATTTCGCTCCTTCCGCCGACGTGGTTCAGGCCGGGCTTTCCGTTGGGGTGTCTACTGTGGACGCTTCTGGCGGCTCTTCGGTGAAGGCGGTGTCGTCGACCCGCTCGGTCCGGCGGCCGGCGAAGACGAGGTACAGCGCCGGGACGACGAGCGCGACCAGCACCGTCGAGGTGACCAGGCCACCGAGCACGTTCACCGCCATCGGGTGCACGATCTCGAGCCCCGCGGCCGTGCCGAAGAACAGCACCGGCAGGAAGAACGCCGCGATCGCACCCGCCGTCGCGAGGACGCCGCCGAGAACGTCGTGTGCGCCGCGCACGACGAGCGAGGGGCCGAACCCGGTGCCCTCGTCTCGCAGCCGCCGGTAGCGCCGGACCAGCGCGACCGTGCCCCGCGTGGCGAGCCCGGTCACCAGCAGGAACCCGGCGAGCGAACCGAGGGACAGCTCACCGTCGGCCAGCACGGTGGTCACCAGGCCGCCGGTCAGCGCGAACGGCAGCGCGACGAAGGTGACCGCGGCCAGCCGCCAGCTGCTGAACGCCGCCTGCAGCAGCAGGAAGATGCCGATGGCGGCCGCGATCGCGACGGCCAGCAGCTCGCCCAGCGCGGCCTGGTGGTCCGAGTAGCTGCCGAGCAGAGCGGCGTGGTACTCGAGCGGGAACGAGATGTCCTTGAGCTTGCCCTGCACGTCCGCCGACACCGAGCTCACCGAGCGCCCGGAAACCGAGGCGGTGACGTCGATCCGGCGGGAGACGTCCTCGCGCTTGATCACGGTGGGCTTCGAGCCGACGGTGATGTTCGCGACGTCGCCGAGGCGCACGTGCCCGCCGCCGGGCGTGTCGATCGACAGGTCCCGGATGCCCGACAGGCTGGTCCGCGTCGCCGGGGTGCCGCGCACGACGACCTCGAAGATCTTCTGGCCCTCGTACAGGCTGCCGACCTCGGTGCCGTTCACCAGCGTCGCCGCTTCGCGCCGGACGTCGCCCGGCTTGATCCCGAACCGCTCGGCCGCGGCGAGGTTGACGTCGACCAGCATCATCGGCTCTTCGTCCTGCGTCTCGACCCGCGGGGCGACGATTCCGGTGACGCCGGCCAGCATCGTGGCGACCTCGCCGGCCTTGTGCTTCAGGATGTCGATGTCCTGGCCGTACAGCCGGACGGTGACCTCGTTGGTGCTCGTCGCCAGGATCTCCGACGCCCGGCTCTCGCCGTAGGTCTGTACCTGGCTCTTGATACCGGGGTAGCTGCTCACCGTGCGGCGGACCGCGGCCAGCGCGGTGTCGTAGTCCACGCCGGGCGTCAGGGTGACCCACAGCTGGCTGGAGTTCGTGCCGACCACCTGGTCGGCGAGCACCGCGCGGCCGACCTGCACGGCGACGGTCTGCACGCCGCCGATCCGCCGCAGCTCGTCGCCCGCCCGCGCGGTGATCCGGTCCATTTCCGGCAGCGAGGTGCCCGACGGGCCGTTGAACTGCACGAGCACGTCCGGGTCCTTCGCCGTCGGCAGCAGCGACTGCGTGACCAGGGGGAAGAACCCGATCCCGGCGACCAGCAGGACCAGCGCGCCGGCCAGGATCCGGCGCGGGTGCGCCAGCGCCCGGGAGAGGAACCGCACATAGCGCGCGCCGGGCCCGGCCGGGCGCGCCACCGGCCGCCCGGGCCGCATCAGCAGCACGCCCAGCACCGGGGTGAGGGTCAGGGCGACCACGAGCGACGCCAGCACGGCGGCTCCGTACGCGAGCACGAGCGGCAGGTAGAACGTCTTCGCCTGGCCGTCGAGGAAGAACACGGGGATCGGGACCAGCAGGCCGATCACGGTCGCGAAGATCGCGGAGCCCCGCACGGCGAGGGATGCGTCGAGAACCAGCTCTGCGCGGGTCTTCCCCTCGGCGGCGAGGCCGTGGCGGATCTCCCGCAGGTCGATCAGGATGTCGTCGACGACGAGCCCGGCGGCGACCACCAGCCCGGCGACGGTCAGCAGGTTGATCGTCGCCCCGGCCAGGGTCAGCACGCCCGCGCCCGCGGCCAGCGACACCAGCAGCGAGACCACCCCCGCGAGGACGCCGCGCCACGAGCGCAGGGTCAGCGCGAACACGGCCAGCAGCAGGATCCCGCCGATCAGCAGCCAGAGCCCGACGTTGCCGATCGCCGCGTCGAGGAACATCGCCGGCCGGAACACGCCGGTGTCGACCCGCACGCCGCCGAGACCGGGGCGCAGGTCCTCGATCGCCTGATCGAGCCCGCGGCTGACGGACATCGTGTCGGCACCGGGGAACTTCTCGACGACCAGGATCAGGCTCGGTCCACTTTGGACAGCGGCGTCACCGATGAGCGGCTGGTGGTCCTTGACCACGGTGGTGACGTCGCCGAGCTTCACGATGCGGTTCGGCGTGTCTTCGACGGTGACCTTCGCGAGGTCCTCCGCGGACGCGATCGGCGACACGTGCTGGATGCCGAGACGCTGGTTGTTCGTGTCGAAGAAACCGCCGGAGCCGGGCGTCGAAGCCTCGAGGAAGGTCAGCGGTGACACCCACATCGCGTTGCCGGCGGTCTGGATGACCTGCGCGAGCGAGACGTCGCTGGCGGCCAGCTTCTTCGGGTCGACCTGGACCTGCAGCTGCTGGTCTCGCTGGCCCCAGATGGACACGTTCGCGACGCCGGGCACGCCCATCAGGCGCGGCTTGATCGTCCACCGTGCGAGCACGGAGGTGTCGATCAGCGACAGCTGCTTCGGGGTCAGGCCGATCATCATGACCCGGCTGGACGAGGACAGCGGCTCGAGCATGATCGGCGGTTTCGACACGTTCGGCAGCGCTTTGGCCTGGGTGATGCGTTCCTGCACGACCTGGCGCGCCTTGAGCGGGTCGGTGCCCTGCTCGAACACCAGCGTCAGCGAGGACAGCCCGGGCACCGACTCCGACCGGATCGTCTTCAGCCAGGCGATGCCGTTGAGCAGATCCGCCTCGAGCGGCACCGTGATCAGCTGCTCGACCTCGGCGGCGGAGAGGCCGAGCGCCTCGGTCTGGACCTCGACCGAGGTCGGCGAGAACTCCGGCAGTGTGTCGAGCGAAGTCGTCCGGAGCTGGATGCCGCCGAAGACGAGCAGCGCCGCCGCGCCGACGAGCACCAGCAGCCGCAACTTCAAGCTCTGACCGACGATCCAGCGCGTCATCGCAGAACCCCTCCCGCACGATTGGCTTTCAATTGCGCCATCGCGGCGGTTGCGGCCGCATCGTCAAAATTGAGGAAAGCCACTTTGTAATCTGACGCTGTGTAATGTGCGCTGCGTAATCTGACACTGCATGATGTGCGCTGTCTGATGTGCGCTGTCTGATGTGCGCCGTGTGACCTCGTTCAGCCCAAGCCGGCGCGCTCGGCTTCGTTGACCACCGCGACCGCGGCCAGCTGCGAGCGGACGTCGAGTTTCGCCAGGATGGACCGGATCTGCGCGCGCACGGTGGTCAGCGAGACCGCGAACTCCGCGGCGACGTCGGCGGCGGTGTGCCCGGCGGCGAGCCGGGTGAGCACCTGCCGCTCGCGGGCGGACAGCCGAGCGAGTGCCTGCCTGAGCTGCTGCTGCCGCAGATGCGCCGACTGGTGCAGCCGTACGAGCTCGTCGCGGATCGCGGGCGAGAGCACTTCGTGGCCCGCCACCGCTTCGACGACCATCGCCACCAGCTGCTCGAACGACTCCTGCTTGCCGATCCAGCCGATCGCGCCCCGGGAGATCGCCGCGGCGATCGGGCGGCGGTCGAGGCAGGCGGTCACGACCAGCACCGCCCAGCCGTCGGCCCGCAGCGGGCCGATCAGGTCCAGCCCGGCCGTGTCGCCGAGGTCGAGGTCCAGCAGCGCGAGGCCGGGCCGATGCTGCCGGACGGCGGCCAGGATTTCCGTCCCGCTCGTGACCGGGATCCGCGCGGCGTCGATCCGCTCGGCGCGCAACGCCACCACCAGTGCGGTGCTGACCAGGGGATGATCGTCGATGACCACGACCGGACGGCGGACCATGGTCAGACGACCTGCGGTGACCCGACGCGGACGGGGCTGCCCCGCGGAGCCGGGATGTCCGCCACGGCGGGCACGCGGACCTCGACCGTGCACCCCGGGCCGGGCGGGCCGAGCCAGAGCTGCCCGCCGTGCTCGGCGAGCAGCCGCGTGCACACGCTCAGGCCGATCCCCGGTTTCGGGTGGCCGTGCTCCGGCAGCCCGGGCCCGTCGTCGGCCACGGTGATGGTGACGCGGTCACCGTCCGCCGCGGCGACCACGCGCACGCGGCTGCCATGCGCGTGCCGGTCGCAGTTGGCCAGCAGGTTCGTCAGCACCTGGGTCAGCGCGTGCGCGGGCATGGCCACCCACAGGCACGGTGGCACGTCGAGCTCGACCCGTTCGCCGCGGGCGCAGCGCAGTGCGACGAGCTGGGTGAGCAGCGGCCGCAGCGGGGTGTCGCCGTCCTGGTCGCCGGGGCGGTCGCCGAGCAGTTCCCCGACCCGCGCCAGCTCGGCCCGCATGGCCGAGGCGAGCTCGGCCCGCTGCCCGCGGTCCAGCGTCTCCGGGCCGGCATCCAGCAGGTAGCCGACCCCGGACAGCCCGGAAAGGACGTTGCGGATCTCGTGCTCACGTTCGGCGTCGGCCCGGGCCGCGCGCAGCGCGCCGCCGACCGGCCGGGCCAGCATGACCAGCACCACGAAGAGCCCGAGCAGGCGCAGACCACCGAACTCGAGCTCGGGTGCGGTCAGGAACTCCGGGACGCTGGTGAACGCCTCGAGGTGAGCGACCGCGACCAGGGACAGGCCGATGCCGATCCGCCAGGTCGCCCGCTCGGCCCGCGCGGTGCCCGCGGCCACGAATCCGGCGGCGACCACCCACCAGCCGCCGACGACGATCACGTGCGCGGCCACCGGGTACCCCTCCAGCAGCGACAGCGCGATCCCCGCGACGAGCAGCGTGCCGGCCAGCGCGAACGGCCGGCTCGACCGCGCCGACCACGGCAGCGCGGTCGCGGCCAGCACCAGGAAGAGGCAGCTGGCCACGAACCGCGCGATCGTCATCCCCGGCCCGGGCCCCCCGACCACCCCGGCCGGGATCACCACCAGGCCGTAGAAACCCAGCGGGGCGACGAGCTTCCGGTGCCCCGCCTCGGCCGGGCCGAGCGCGGCGACCACCGCCGCCGCGGTCGCGACCCCGGCGGCGGCCAGCGCGAGCACCGCGCCCGCGTCCCGGGCCGGCGGGCCGAGCGGCACGCCGTCCCAGCGGTCGAACTGCCACAGGGCGAGCACGACCAGCGCCGTCAGCCCCCCGGCCTCCACCAGCGCCGCGGGACTTCTCCCGCCCTGCACCCCCACTGTGAGTGAACGAAGCGACCGCATGTTCGCGCCCCTCGAATCCGGCCTGCCCCGCGGCCGTTTACCCTTTCTTGAATTCCGAGTCGACCGGACGGCCGAGGACGTTACTCGCGGTTACCCAACAGATATCTGAACTTCTCGCGCATTTTCGTCTGTGTTGGGGATTCCCGGACGCTGCCCTACGGGAACATCGGCAGGGTCTGCGTCCCGACGTCCTGGTTCGGCAACGTCTTGCCCGGGTTGCCGCGGAAGTCGGTCCAGGCCGGGTGCAGCCGGAAGTCGGCGCCGACGGCCGTGGCCGTGTAGTCGCCGATGAACACTCCCTGCAGTTCCTTTCCGGTCACCGCGCCGGTCGAGACGAACTGCACCTGCGGGTTCGCCGTCTGCGTCGTGATCCGGCGGATCGGCGCCGCGCCCACTCCGCCGCCCCAGCCGGTGGCGTAGGCGTAGTCCAGCCCGATGCCGCCCGGGTCGTACGCGCGGGTGTAGAAGGTGACCGCGACCCGCCCGGCCAGCGCCGCGACCGCGGGGAACACCTCGTCGGCGCCCGTGCCGATCTTGACCGGCTTCGACCAGCCGTGCCGCCCGTCGGACCCGCTCAGGAAGGCGTCGCCGTTCGTCTTGACCGACTCGCCGTCGCGGTAGGTGCCGTTGCGGTCGTCGGCCCAGGTCACCCACAGGTGGTCGGTCACCCGGTCGTAGGTCAGCTGCGGGAAGCTGTTGATCCGGAAGTGCTCGCCGGTCAGCGCGTTGTTGGCGACGTCTTCGTCGACCGGGAAGTCGAAGTCGAGCCCCACTTCGCTGTGCCGGAAGGTCCGGCCGCCGTCACGGGAGGTCGCCACGACGACGGCGTCGTGGTCGGACGGCTGGTCGCACGCGGCCGTCGCGCAGACCGACGTCTCGTAGGCGACCTGGAGCGTCCCGTCGCGGGTGATCACCGGGTTGGAGCCGCTGCCGAACGGCGTGATCCCGCCGTGGAACCCGCTCAGCGACGGCGAGACCCGGCGCATCGGCGACCACGTCCGGCCGAAGTCACGGGACTTCGACAGCACGATCGGCGACTCGGTGAACGCGCCGGTGGAGTCGTAGGTGAACTGCGTCCAGGTCACGTAGACGTCGCCGGAAACGGGGTCGGCGGCGATCCACTCCTTGTCGTTGAAGATGTTCGCGGGCGTCGGCGTACCCGCCGGGGTGACGCCGTCGAGGTGCAGGATCGCCGGGTCGCCGAAGCTGCGGCCGCCGTCGTGGGACACCGACACCGCGATGCCGCTGGCGAGCTGCTGGTCGTCCGGCACGGCCGCGCGGCTGAACACGAGCGTCGCGTAGTACACCGTGTTGTGCGGCCCGAAGGCGACGGCCGGGTCACCGGCGGCGTCCATGTAGGACAGTGGCGCGGCCGCCCCGGTCGGGAAGTCGAGGTGCGGCAGCTGGACGTTGGCCCAGGTCCGGCCGCCGTCGAACGAGGTGTAGGCGAAGCCGCCGGAGTCGTTGCGGGACTCGCGGGTGTTGTAGAGCCGGTAGTCGTTCGACCCGGCGACGATGTTGCGCGGGTTCTCCGGGTTGACGGCGATGGTGGTTTCGTTCTGGGCGGTGCTGCACCCGGTCTGGCTGCCGGTGGGCACGATGGTGTCGCCGTCGATGACGTCGGTGTTCGGCGCGAGCGGCCGGTAGGGGTTCGGCTTGCCGATGTAGGTCTGGCAGAGCGCGGACAGCGCGGGATCGTCGCCGTCCTCCTCTTCCTCCTCGGCGAAGCGCTCCTTGAGCAGCGGGTTCGGCACGTCGTGCCGCGGCTCCTGCGCCAGCCGGGCGATCTTGTGCTTGCCGTGCGCGGGATCCACGGGCAGCGGCGAACCACCGGTGGCGGCGTTCGCGGCCGGCGCGAGGACGACGGCGAGTGGCAGGAGCAGCGCGGTGAGAGTGGCGAGAATTCTCCGCTTAGGGGAGGAAACACCCAAGGACATCGGAAGGTCCTTTCCCAGGAAGGTCTTCAGCCGCCCCAGGCTTGACGCCCGCACGCCCGGGGTCAACCGACGGAAGTTCTGAACCGCCCGAGCCGGATATTTCGGGCGTCACGCCAGGGCGTCGTCAAGGGCCTTCGTGATCCGCTTCAACGACACCGGATGAGCCGTCCCCAGCGTCTGGGCGAAGAACGAAACCCGCAGTTCCTCGATCATCCACCGCACCTCGCGCAACGCCGGCGACGACGTCCCCGGCGGCAGCGAAGCCAGCGCATCCTCGTACTCGCGCGTGATCCACGCGATGTCCGCCGTCCGCTGCAGGTCGCGGGTCGGCTCCAGGGGCAGCTTCTCCAGGCGGCGAGAAATCCCCTGGAGGTACCGCACCACGTGACGCAGTCGCGAAGCGCCTGTCTCTGTCACGAAACCGGGATACACCAGCGCAGCCAGCTGAGCGCGGATGTCCGCCAGCGACTCCGCCGGGCCGCGCGCCGAGGACAACTGCACCTCGACGTCGTTCGCCGCGCGAAGGATCTTCTCGACGTCCGTCAGCACGCCGAGGACCTCCGGATGCAGGCCCGCGCGGATCTTCTCCAGCAGCACCTTGAACCCGGTTTCGTCGAACACCGGGCCGCCGCCGGAGGCCATCAGGGCGTCCACCGCGCAGTCGACGCAGTCCTCGAGCAGCGCCGCCACGCTGCCGTGCGGGTTGCGGTTCAGCACCAGCTTCGACGAGTTCGAAAGCGACCGCGTGATGAACTTCATCGGCGAGTTGAGGTTCAGCCGCAGCATCCGCCGCGTGCCCGCCCACATCGCGTGCTCCTGCTGGCCCGGTGTGTCCAGCAGCCGCACCGCCACCGACGCGCCTTCGTCCACCAAGGCCGGGTACGCCTTGACGTCGTGGCCGCGCTGGGTCGACGCGAAAACCCGGGGCAGCGAGCCGAAGTCGGGCTTCGTCAGCCCCGCCTTCTCGAGACTGTTGGCCGCCTTCGAGATCGTCTCCCGGACCTTCGGCGCCAGCTTCAGCTGCAGCAGCGAGATGTCCTTGCCCTCGGCCACCTTCTTGCCGCGCTCGTCGACCACGCGGAACGTCATCTTCAGGTGCTCCGGCACCGAAGACAGGTCCCAGTCCGCATAAGGCACCGTGATCCCGCGCAGCGCGCGCAGTTCGCGGCCGAGCACTTCCAGCAGCGGACCGTCCGAAGCGGACACTCGCGAAAGGACGTAACCAGCCGTGTCCGGCGCCGGGACGAAGTTGCGGCGCAACGCCTTCGGCAGCGACTTGATCAGCTGGGTCACCAGCTCCGTACGCAGCCCCGGCACCTGCCAGTCGAACCCGTCCGGCGTCACCTGGTTCAGCACCGGCAGCGGGATGTGGACCGTGACGCCGTCGGCGTCCGCGCCCGGCTCGAACTGGTAGGTCAGCTTGAAGACCTGCGTACCCTGCGTCCACGAGTCCGGGTAGTCGCCCTCGCGGACGCCGCCCGCGGACTCGTTGATGAGCATGGACTTCTCGAACGACAGCAGATCCGGGTCCGCGTGCCGCGCCTTCTTCCACCAGCTGTCGAAGTGCCGCACCGAGACGACGTCCGCCGGGACCCGCGCGTCGTAGAACTCGTACAGCGTCTGGTCGTCGACCAGGATGTCGCGCCGCCGCGCGCGGTTCTCGAGGTCCTCGACCTCCTCCAGCAGCGCGCGGTTCTCGGCGAAGAAGTGGTGGCGCGTCTGCCAGTCCCCCTCGACCAGCGCGTGCCGGATGAACAGTGCCCGCGACAGCTCCGGGTCGATCCGGCCGTAGTTGACGCGGCGATCGGCGATCAGCGGGACGCCGTACAGCGTCACCTTCTCGGTCGCCATCACCGCGCCCTGCTTGCGTTCCCAGTGCGGCTCGGAATAACTGCGCTTGACGACGTGCTCCGCCAGCGGTTCGACCCACTCGGGTTCGATGCGCGCGTTGACCCGCGCCCACAGCCGCGACGTCTCGACCAGCTCCGCCGACATCACCCAGCGCGGCTGCTTCTTGAACAGCGCCGACCCCGGGAACACGCCGAACCGGGCACCCCGCGCGCCCAGGTAGTCGCCCTTGGCCGGATCCTTGAGCCCGATGTGCGAGAGCAGCCCGGCGATCAGCGAGGTGTGCACGCGCTGAGGGTCGACCGAAGCCGTGTTCGTGTTCAGCGAGATGCCGAGCGGCTTGGCCAGCTGACGCAGCTGGCCGAAGATGTCCTGCCACTCGCGCAGCCGCAGGTAGTTCAGGTACTCGGTGCGGCACATGCGCCGGAACTGGTTGCCGGACAACGCCTTCTGCTGCTCCGAGACGTACTCCCAGAGGTTCAGGTAGGCGAGGAAGTCCGACGTCGGGTCGGCGAACCGCGCGTGCTGGGCGTCGGCCGCCTGCTGCTTCTCGGCCGGCCGCTCACGGGGGTCCTGAATGGACAGTGCGGCGGCGATGATCATCACTTCGCGGACGCACCCGTTGCGTGCCGCCTCCAGGACCATCCGGCCCATCCGCGGGTCGACGGGCAGCTGCGCGAGCTTGCGGCCGATGTCGGTGAGGCCGCGGTCGGACCCGGAACCACCCGGGGCGAACGCGCCCAGCTCCTGGAGCAGGCCGACGCCGTCGGCGACCTGGCGGCGGTCCGGCGGCTCGACGAACGGGAACGCCGCCATGTCGCCCAGGCCCAGCGACGTCATCTGCAGGATGACCGACGCCAGGTTGGTCCGCAGGATCTCGGGGTCGGTGAACTCGGGCCGCGCCTCGAAGTCCTCTTCGGAATAGAGCCGGATGCAGATGCCGTCGGACGTCCGGCCGCAGCGGCCCTTGCGCTGGTTCGCCGACGCCTGCGACACCGGCTCGATCGGCAGCCGCTGCACCTTGGTCCGGTGGCTGTAGCGCGAGATCCGCGCGGTGCCCGGATCGACGACGTACTTGATGCCCGGCACGGTCAGCGACGTCTCGGCGACGTTGGTGGCGAGCACGACCCGGCGCCCGGTGTGGGACTGGAAGATGCGGTGCTGTTCGGCCGCCGACAGCCGCGCGTACAGCGGCAGGACCTCGGTGCCCCGCAGGTTCGCGCGGTTGAGCACGTCCGCGGTGTCACGGATTTCGCGTTCGCCGGACAGGAACACCAGGATGTCGCCGGGGCCTTCGGCGCACAGCTCCTCGACGGCGTCGAGGATGCCCTGCGTCTGGTCGCGCTCGTCCGCGTCCCCGGCGTCTTCGGGATGGTCGGGGTCGACGAGCGGCCGGTAGCGCGTCTCGACCGGGTACGTCCGGCCGGAGACCTCGACGATCGGCGCGTCGTCGAAGTGCTTCGAGAACCGCTCGGGGTCGATCGTCGCCGAGGTGATGATGACCTTGAGGTCGGGGCGGCGCGGCAGCAGCTGCTTGAGGTAGCCGAGGATGAAGTCGATGTTGAGGCTGCGCTCGTGGGCCTCGTCGATGATCAGCGTGTCGTACTGGCGCAGCGACCGGTCGGTCTGGATCTCGGCGAGCAGGATGCCGTCGGTCATCAGCTTGACCAGGGTGTCCTGCCCGGACTGGTCGGTGAACCGGACCTTGTAGCCGACGGTCTCGCCGAGCTCGGTCTTCAGCTCGCTCGCGATCCGGTCGGCGACGGTGCGCGCGGCCAGCCGCCGCGGCTGCGTGTGCCCGATCTGGCCGCGGATGCCGCGCCCGAGCTCCAGGCAGATCTTCGGCAGCTGGGTGGTCTTGCCCGAGCCGGTCTCCCCCGCGACGATCACGACCTGGTGCTTGCCGATGGCGGCGGCGATCTCGTCCTTGAGCTTGCTGACCGGCAGCTCTTCCGGGTACTCGATCTTGGGCACGCTCTCGCGCCGCGACTGGACGCGCAGCTCGGCCGCGTCGATGTCGGCGGCGATCTGCGCGAAGGCGGAGTCGCGGTCGCGGGCCTTGCGGGCGCCTTCGAGCCGGCGGCGCAGCCGCTGCTCGTCGCGCGGCATCAGCTCGGGCAGGCGCGCACGCAGCGCTGGGAAGGGGGATGGCTCGGACATTCTCGGACCAGGATAGCCGTGCGTGACGACCCGGACCTCCGAATATCCCCGCTACGTGACCGGCCGCACGCCGGTCCCGCTTGGGCTCGGCTGAGCCGTTACGCCCGCTGCAGCGAGTCCGGCCCCAGCTCGGCGAGCGTGCGGTGGCCGGAAAGGCCCATGGTCAGGTCGAAGTCCGCCAGCAGGCTCCGCAGGACGTGGCGCACGCCGTCCTCGCCCGCGTGGGCCAGGCCGTACACCCACGGGCGGCCGACCAGCACCGCCCGCGCGCCCAGCGCCAGCGCCTTGAGCACGTCCGCGCCGGTGCGGACGCCCGAGTCGAAGAGCACCTCCATGCGGTCGCCGACCGCCGCGACGATGCCGGGGAGCGCCTCCAGCGCGCCGATCGCGCCGTCGACCTGGCGGCCGCCGTGGTTCGACACCACGATGCCGTCCACGCCCGCCTCGGCCGCGCGGCGCGCGTCCCCGACGTGCTGGATGCCCTTCAGCACGATCGGGCCGTCCCAGTGCTCGCGCAGGAACGGCAGCTGGTCCCACGTCCGGTCGGTGCCGGTGAGCATGCCGATCCAGCGCAGGATCGCCATGTTCGGGTCCTCTTCCGGCGTCTTCTCCAGCAGGCCGCGGAACACCGGGTCGGTGAACGGGACCGCGCACCCCTCCCCCTTCAGGAACGGCAGGTACGCCTGGTCCAGATCGGACGGTCGCCACGCCAGCGTCCACGTGTCGAGCGTGACGACCAGCGCCGTGTACCCGGCGTTCTTCGCCCGCGTGAGCAGGCTCGCGCAGACGTCGTTGTCGCCGGGCCAGTACAGCTGGAACCAGCGCGGGCCGTCGCCGTTGGCCGCGGCGACGTCCTCGATGCCGGTGGACGACGCCGTCGAAAGAATGAACGGCAGGCCGACCGACGCGGCGGCGCGGGCGGTCGCGGACTCGGCGTCCGGGTGGACGATCGACTGGACGCCGACCGGCGCGACGGCCACCGGTGCGGGCAGCCGGGTGCCGAGCACCGTCGTGGCCAGGTCGCGGTCGGTGGCGCCGGTCAGCATCCGGGGGACGATCCGCCAGCGGTCGAACGCCTCGCGGTTGGCGCGCGCCGTCGCGCCGGAGCCCGCCGCGCCCGCGACGTAGGAGAACGGGCCGGGCGCCATGACCTCGCGGGCCGACGCTTCGAGCTTCGTCGCGTCGGTCGAGCACGGCGGCAGCTGACCGCCGAGTCCCTGCAGGTAGAGCTCGTTCTGGTAGCTGCCGAAGCGTTCGGTCACGGTTGCCTCCTCGCGTTCGAGGGGGCACTGTACCCGCCGGTATTTCACCCGGCACGAGGAAGTGACCGACGGGTAACCTGAGGTCGACGTCCCGGAGGAGAAGACATGCGCACGTACGACGTGGTCCTGTTCGGCGCCACCGGGTTCACCGGCGGCCTGACCGCCGAGTACCTGGCCCGCCACTCACCCGCGGACCTGCGCTGGGCGCTGGCCGGGCGCAACCGCGGCAAGCTCGAGGCCGTCCGGACGCGGCTCGCGGAGCTCGACGACCGGTTCTCCTCGCTCGACCTGCTCGTCGCCGACTCCGGCGACCCGGCGTCGCTGCGGGCCGTCGCCGAAGCCACCAAGGTGGTGATCACGACCGTCGGCCCGTACCTGGACCACGGCGAACCGCTGGTGGCGGCGTGCGCCGAGGCGGGCACCGACTACGTCGACCTCACCGGCGAACCCGAGTTCGTCGACCGGATGTACCTGGCGCACGACCGGCGCGCCCGCGAGACCGGGGCGCGGCTGGTGCACGCGTGCGGGTTCGACTCCGTCCCGCACGACCTCGGCGCGTGGTTCACCGTGCGGCAGCTGCCGGAAGGCGTGCCGCTGAAGGTCGACGGCTACGTCCGGGCGAGCGGGATGCCGTCCGGCGGCACGGTGCTCAGCGCGCTGACCATCATGTCGCGGCTGCCGGCCGGGGCCCGCACCGGGTCGACGGCGCGGGCTGGTGGGCGGTGCCGCTGCCGACGATCGACCCCGAGATCGTCCGCCGGTCGGCGGCCGCGTCCGAGCGCTACGGGCCGGACTTCACCTACCGGCACTTCGCCGCGGTCAAGCACCTGCCGGTGCTCGCGGGCGGCGTCGCCGGCGCGGGTGTCCTGCTCGCCGCGGCCCAGATCCCGCCGGCCCGGCGGGCGCTCTCGCGGTTCCTGGCCCCCGGCAGCGGCCCGAGCCCCGAGCGACGGGCCCGCTCGTGGTTCTCGGTCCGGTTTGTCGGCGAAGGCGCTGGTGAGCGGGTCGTGACGGAGGTGTCCGGCGGCGACCCGGGCTACGACGAGACGGCGAAGATGCTGGCGGAGTCGGCGCTGTGCCTGGCGACGGACGACCTGCCGCCGACTTCCGGCCAGGTGACCACGGCGACCGCGATGGGCGACGCGCTCGTGGACCGTCTCACCAAGGCGGGGCTGCGCTTCGCGACGCTGTGATCTCGTAGTCCCCCTCGTCGAACGAACCGACCCGCGACCGCAGCCGCCCGGTGGAGAACGGCCAGCTGAAGCTGTTGCGGCCGTTGACGTCGGTGTAGTAGCTGGAACAGCCGCCGGACTGGTACACCGTGCCCGGCAGCGCGGCCTGGACCTCGGCGTTGAACGCCGCCTGCGCCTCCGGACGGACCGACAGCGACGTCCCGTCCGCACGCAGCGTCCGGGTCACCGCGGCCACCGTGTGCCGCAGCTGCGCCTCGAGGATCATGAACGCCGAAGAATGCCCGGTGCCGAGGCTGGGCCCGAGCAGCAGGTAGAGGTTGGGGAAGCCGGCGACCGTCGTCCCGGCGAACGCCTGGGGGCTGCCCTTCCAGTGGTCGTCGAGGCTGCGGCCCTCGGCGTCGAACACGCGCGCCGACACCGGCATGTCGAGGATGTGGAAGCCGGTGCCGAAGATGATTGCGTCGACCTCGGCCGACGAACCGTCCGCGCCCAGCACCCGGCTGCCCTCGACCGCCCGCACCGCCGTCGGATGGACGTCCACAGTGGACTGCGTCAGCGCGCGGTAGTAGGTGTTCGACATCAGCAGGCGCTTGCAGCCGAGGGTGTAGTCCGGCGTCAAAGCCGCCCGCAGCACCGGATCCCGCACGGTCAGCCGCAGATGAGCCAGCCCGATCCGCTGCACCTGCCGCAGCAGCCACGGGTGCCGGAACCCGAAGCCGAGCGCCTCCATCGCGCCGTATTCGGCGCGGCGCAACGCGCGCTGCAGCGCCGGGAACCGCCGCAGCAACAGCCGTTCCACGCCGGGGACGGGGTGGTCCGGTTTCGGCAGCACCCACTGCGCGGTGCGCTGGAACAGGTGCAGCCGCCCGGCGCGCGGCACGATCTCGGGGACGAACTGCACCGCGGACGCGCCGCTGCCGATCACCGCGACCCGCTTGCCCGTCAGGTCGTAGCCGTGGTTCCAGCGCGCCGAGTGGAACACCTCGCCGGGGAAACCGCCGAGGCCGGGCAGGTCCGGGATCAGCGGCTCGTGCCACGGCCCGGTGCCGGCGACCAGGACCCGCGCGGTGCAGGGACCCTGTGACGTCTCCAGCTCCCACCGCGCGTCGCGGTCGTTCCACTGCGCGCGTGTCACTTCGACGCCGTACCGGATCTTCTCGGCGACGCCGAACCGTGCGGCCGTTTCCCGCAGGTAGGCGCGGATCTCGGCCTGGCCGGCGAACGCGCGCGTCCACTCCGGATTGGGCGCGAACGAGTAGGAGTACAGCGCGGACGGGACGTCGCACGCGCAGCCGGGATAGGTGTTGTCGCGCCAGGTCCCGCCGAGCGAGTCGGCCTTCTCGAGCACGGCGAGGTCCCCGATCCCGGCCTGGCCCAGGCGGATGGCGGCCCCCAGCCCGGACGCCCCGGCTCCGACGACGAGGACTGCGAAGTCGCGTTGTTCCATTTTCGGAGACTAACAGTATCTCAAAACCGATGGTACCCCGATTCCGGGGTTCGCTAGAGTGCCCCCATGGCCCGACTCACCCGCGCGGAAAGCCAGGCGCGCACGCGCGAGCAGCTGATCGAGACCGCGAAGCTGCTGTTCCTGCGCGACGGCTACTCGGTGACGTCACTGGAGAAGGTCGCCGACGAGGCCGGGTACTCGAAGGGCGCGGTGTACTCGAACTTCCGCAGCAAGGACGAACTCTGCCTGGCGGTGCTCGACCGCATCCACGACGAGCAGGTCGCGCTGATCGCCGAGGCCCTGGCCGGCGCCGAAGGCGTGGACGGGCTGCTCACCGCGTTCCAGACCTGGGCCGAGCGCAGCATCGGCGACGAGGCGTGGACCGCGCTGGAGGTCGAGTTCGCCACGAACGCCCGTCGCGACCCGCACGTGCGCGCCGAACTGGCCGCGCGGGACAAGGCCATCCGCGACACCATCGCCGGCCTGCTCACCGGGTACGCGCGGCGGTTCGGGATCACGCTCCCGATGTCGGCCGACGACGCCGCGACGGCGCTGCTCAGCCTCGGCATCGGGCTCGGCGTGCAGCGCGCGATCGACCCGACGATCCCGGTGACCGTGCTGCCCGACGTCATCCGCCTCTTCGCCGGCAAGCGCTGACCGCCCGCATGCCATGAGGGGCACCCTCATGGACGTAAAAGCCATGAGGGCACCCTCATGGCTTTCGCCGCGGCGCGCCCGCGGGGCGTCCTTTGAGGACTGGTCGCGGTGGTCTGGACCGTTCACGAACATGAACGACTTCCGCCTCTTGTGGAGCTCGCTGACTCTTCGCTACCGTGTCGCTACGCCGCAGCTTCGCCCGAATTGCCCATATCCATGTAGCTGTCGTGATCCGACGGCGGCGCATCCCGCGGAAAGGGTTTCCTCCCCATGAGCAAGAAGTTGCGGCCGGTCCTCATCGGCACGCTCGGCGCGGCGTCGGTCGCGGCCCTCGTGATCACCACCCCCGCGTTCTCGTCGGCGGCCCCGGCCCCGGCGCCGGTGGCCGGCGCGTCCGTGCTCGCCGCCGGCGACCTTTCGGCCCCGGCCAAGAAGGAAATCGCGATGAAGCTGGTCTCCAGCGCGGAAAACTCCTCCCTGGACTGGAAGGCGCAGTACAAGTACATCGAAGACATCGGCGACGGCCGCGGCTACACCGCGGGCATCATCGGCTTCTGTTCCGGCACCGGCGACATGCTCGAGCTCGTCGAGGCGTACACGAACTCCGTCCCGGACAACCCGCTGGCGAAGTACCTTCCGGCGCTGCGGAAGGTGAACGGCACGGATTCGCACGCCGGGCTCGGCTCGGCGTTCGAGAGCGCGTGGAAGCAGGCCGCGGCCACCAGCGCGTTCCAGACCGCGCAGAACAACGAGCGCGACCGCGTCTACTTCAACCCGTCGGTGAGCCAGGGCAAGTCGGACGGCCTGAGCAACCTCGGCCAGTTCGCCTACTACGACGCCATCGTGATGCACGGCCCCGGCGACAGCTCCGACAGCTTCGGCGGCATTCGCAAGGCCGCGATGAAGAAGGCGAAGACGCCGGCCCAGGGCGGCGACGAGACGACCTACCTCAAGGCGTTCTTCGCCGCCCGGAAGGTCATCATGAAGCAGGAGGAGGCGCACGCCGACACCTCCCGCGTCGACACCGAGCAGCTGAAGTTCCTCAACGACGGCAACTTCGACCTGCACACCCCGCTGAAGTGGAAGGTCTACGGGGACTCCTACACGATCAACTGAGCCGGGCTCAGCGGGTCAGGAGCGCATCCGCCGTGCGGGTGTTGAGGATGCGCTCCGGCCCGATCCCGGCCTTGACCGCACGCTCGCACCCGTAGGGCTGCCAGTCGAGCTGTCCCGGCGCGTGCGCGTCGCTGTCGATGGCGAAGTCGCAGCCGATCTCCGCGGCCAGGCGCAGCAGCCGCATCGGCGGGTCGAGCCGCTCCGGGCGGGAGTTGATCTCCACCGCGACGCCGTTCTCGCGGCACGCGGTGAACACCGCTTCGGCGTCGAACTCCGACTCGGGACGGCCGCGGCCGGCGACCAGCCGTCCGGTGCAGTGCCCCAGCACCCGCACGTGCGGGTTCCGGACCGCCGTCACCATCCGCCGGGTCATGTCCCCGGCCGGCATCCGCAGCTTCGAGTGCACGCTCGCGACGACGAAGTCCAGCTGCCCCAGCAGGTCCTCTTCCTGGTCGAGGGAACCGTCGTCGAGGATGTCGACCTCGATGCCGTGCAGCAGCCGGAAGGGCGCCATCAGTTCGTTGGCCTTCGCGACGATCTGCATCTGCAGCCGGAGCCGGTCGGGGGAAAGCCCGTTCGCGACGGTCAGCCGCGGCGAGTGGTCGGTCAGCACCATCCACTCGTGCCCGAGGTCGCGGCCCGCGACGGCCATCTCGCCGATCGGGCTGCCGCCGTCGGACCAGTCGGAATGCGTGTGGCAGTCGCCGCGCAACGCCGAGCGCAGCGGCTCGCCGTCCGGCAGCTTCTTCTCGACGATCTTCGCCCGGTACGCCGGGTCGCGCCCGGCCAGCGCGTCCTCGATGACCCCGGCGGTGGCCTTGCCGATTCCCGGCAACGAGGTGAGCGTGCCGTTCCCGGCCAGCTGCGAGAGCTTCTCGGCGCCGGTCTTGTCGACGGTCGCGGCCGCGTTGCGGAACGCGCGGACGCGATAGCTCGGTTCACCCGCGCGTTCGAGCTGGAACGCGATCTCCCGCAACGCCCATGCCGGATCCATACGCCTTGTCTACCCCCTGAGGGGCAGTTGACGCAGCTCGACGTCCGTCAGCCGGCCGTGGGAAATCGACGCCGTCTGGTACGTGCAGTACGGCTGGCGCCGCCGGTCGGTCGGCGAACCCGGGTTGAGCAGCCGCAGCCCCGCCGGGGTCGTCGTGTCCCAGGGGATGTGGCTGTGCCCGAAGACCAGCACGTCCGTGTCCGGGAACTGCGCGTCGCACCGCTGCTCCCGGCCCTGCTTGGCGCCGGTCTCGTGGATCACGGCCAGGCGGACGCCGTCGAGGTCGGCCCGCGCGATCTCGGGCAGCCGCGCCCGCAGCGCCGGGCCGTCGTTGTTGCCGTACACGCCGATCAGCCGCTTGCTGCGTTCTTCCAGCTCGTCCAGCAGGGCGACGTCGACCCAGTCGCCGGCGTGCACGACGACGTCCGCGGCTTCGGCTTCGTCCCACACCTGTGATGGCAACGCGCGGGCGCGAGCCGGCAGGTGCGTGTCCGAGACGAGCAGCAGCCTCATCCGATGGCCTTGAGCACCCGTTCCAGGAACCCGCCGATGTGGTCGCGCAGCAGCGAGGCCGCGCCCTCGGCGTCACCCTTCTTGGCCGCCGCGAGCACCGCTTTGTGCTCGTTCCACTCCTTCTTCCAGCTGGGGTTGGCCTCCCAGCCGACGACGCTGATCAGCGCCGCGCGGTCCTTGAGGTCGTCGAGGATGGTGACCATCAGCGGGTTACCGCAGCCGCGGTAGAGGGCGCGGTGGAACCGGCGGTTCAGCAGGCTCAGCGCGGCCTGGTCCTTGTCCGCGATCGCCGACGACCCCTCCTTCAGCGCCTCGGCCGCGTCTTCGAGCAGCTCGGGGTCGTGCCGCCCGACCGTCCGCCGGACGGCCTCCGGCTCGAGCACCATCCGCACGTCGTAGACGGACTTCGCGAGCTCGGCGTCGACCTTGACCACGGATGCGCCCTTGTACGGGCTGAAGGTGACCAGCCCGGAGTTGGACAGCACCTTCAGCGCTTCGCGCACCGGCGTCTTCGACACCCCGAGCCGCGCGGCAAGCTCCGCCTCGACCAGCGGTTGACCGGGGAGGAGCTCCCGGGTCAGGATGCCGCGGCGGATCTCCTCCAGGACCACTTCGGTCCGGGAGGCGGGCAGGCTGAATGTCCCGGTCATAGCGCGCTCCCTCGATCTGTGGGCCTATTCAACCAGGCCCGTCAGATCGTATATCAGATGCCATACTGAATCGTATGAAGCAACCCGAGGAGCTTCGCAGCCACCGGTGGTTCGGCGGCGGCGAACTGCGCAACTTCAGCCACCGCGCCCGCAGCCGCCAGCTCGGCTACAACCCGGAAGAGCACCTCGGCAAGCCGGTCATCGGCATCCTCAACACCTGGTCGGACATCAACCCCTGCCACATGCACCTGCGCGAACGCGCCGAGCAGGTCAAGCGCGGTGTCTGGCAGGCGGGCGGCTTCCCGCTGGAGTTCCCGGTGGCCACGCTGTCGGAGACCTACCAGAAGCCGACGCCGATGCTCTACCGCAACCTGCTGGCCATGGAGACCGAGGAGATCCTCCGCTCCTACCCGATCGACGGCGCCGTCCTCATGGGCGGCTGCGACAAGACGACGCCGGCCCTGCTGATGGGCGCGGCCAGCGCGGGCCTGCCCGCGATCTTCGTCCCGGCCGGGCCGATGCTGCGCGGGCACTGGCGCAACGAGGTCCTCGGCAGCGGCACCGACATGTGGAAGTACTGGGACGACAAGCGCGCGGGCCTGATCGGCGACGCCGAAATGTCCGAACTGGAGCGTGGCCTCGCGCGTTCGCCGGGGCACTGCATGACGATGGGGACGGCGTCGACCATGACGTCGGCCGCCGAGGTGCTCGGGGTGACCCTGCCCGGCGCCGCGTCGATCCCCGCCGTCGACTCGGCGCACCACCGGATGGCCGCGGCGAGCGGCGCCCGGATCGTCGGCATGGTCTGGGAAGACCTCACGATCACGCAGGTGCTGGACAAACGGGCCTACGCGGACGCGATCACCACCGTGCTCGCGCTCGGCGGGTCGACCAACGCCGTGATCCACCTGATCGCGATGGCCGGCCGCAGCGGGATCCCGGTGAGCCTGGCCGACTTCGACGCGATCGCGCGGCGCGTGCCGGTGCTGGCGAACATCCGCCCGGGCGGCGACTGGCTGATGGAGGACTTCTACTACGCGGGCGGCCTGCCCGGGCTGCTCTCGCGGCTGACCGACCTGCTGCACACCGAACGGCTCACCGTCACCGGCCGCACCCTCGGGGAGAACCTCGAGCAGGCACAGGTGCACAACGACGACGTCATCCGGCCGCGGGAGAACCCGGTCGCCGCCGAGGGCGGGGTCGCCGTGCTGCACGGCAACCTCGCGCCGTCCGGCGCGGTGATCAAGCACATCGCCGCCGAGCCGCACCTGCTGACGCACACCGGCCCGGCCGTGGTGTTCGAGAACTACGGCGATCTCAAGAAGCGGATCGAGAACCCGGACATCACCGCGGACTCGGTGCTCGTCCTGCGTGGTTCCGGCCCGCTCGGCGGCCCCGGCATGCCCGAGTACGGGATGCTGCCGATCCCCGCGCACCTGCTGGAACAAGGCGTCCGCGACATGGTCCGGATTTCCGACGCGCGGATGAGCGGCACCAGCTACGGCGCCTGCGTGCTGCACGTGGCCCCCGAGTCGCACGTCGGCGGCCCGCTCGCCCTGGTCCGCGACGGCGACCTGATCACCCTCGACGTCCCCTCGCGCGTGCTGCGGCTGGAAGTGTCCGATGAGGAGCTTTTGCGGCGCCGTGCGGAATGGACCGCGCCCGCGCCGAGGTTCGAACGCGGTTACGGCGCGCTCTACAGCGACCACATCACCCAGGCCGACGAGGGCTGCGACTTCGACTTCCTGGCCAAGGCCGGGCACAATCCCGAACCCGACGCGCGGTGAGGTGGCGCATCTGTGACCGCTTTATCCCCCGTTAGGGCGAGTCGTACGGCTTGTCCGGGTGCCCCGTACGCTGATCCCCGTCACCGGCGCGACCCGGCGCCGCGTTGAAGGGGTGGAGAGTTGCCGTACGAACCGCGCTGGCCCGAGTCACACGGTGAGCAGACGGACGTCCTGCCGGTCGTCCGGCCCGAGCCGGAAGCCACGCCCCCGCAGCGCCGGAACCTGCGCAAGGCCGGCTGGGTCGCGGGCGGGCTGTTCGGCCTGCTCGTCGCGCTGTACGGGATCGACCTGCTGGTCAGCCAGGGCAGCGTCCCACGCGGCGTGACCGTCGCCGGGGTCGACGTCGGCGGGATGGGCCGCGACGCCGCCGAGCAGGAGCTGCGCGGGAAGATCGAGCCGCGGCTCACCCGTCCCCTCGCCGTGACCGCGGGCGACGTGCAGGGCACGCTGTCGCCGACGTTGGCGGGGCTGCGCCTGGACTGGCCGCAGACCCTCGACCAGGCCGGCGAGCAGCCGCTCAACCCGTTCACGCGCCTTTCGTCGCTGTTCTCCAGCCGGGAGGTCGGCGTCGTCAGCCACGCCGACGACACCAAGGTCGCCGCCGCGCTGGAGTCGCTGCGCGGCCAGGTCGACCGCGACCCGGTCGAGGGCACCGTGAAGTTCGACGGCGCCGAGCCGGTCGCCGTGCCGCCGAAGGCCGGGCAGAAGCTCGACGTGCCGGGCGCCACCGCCGCCGTGATCGAGAAGTGGGCGCGCGGGGAAACCGTGGCCCTGCCGGTGACGAGCACGCCGGTCCGCACCACTCCCGAAGGCGTCCAGGCCGCGCTGGAACAGTTCGCGCGTCCCGCCGTCTCGGGCCCGCTCGTGGTCAAGGGCGAAGGCAAGAACGCCACCGTGAAGCCGGCCGCGATCGCCGCGGCGATCACCTTCGAGCCCGCCGACGGCGGCGGGCTGACGCCGAAGATCGACAACGCCAAGATCGCCGAAGCCGCCGGGCCGCAGCTGAAGCCCACCGAGAAGGAGGGCAAGGACGCGACCGTCGTCTTCGAAGGCGGCAAGCCCGCGGTCGACCCGTCCACCGACGGCCGGACGATCGACTGGGACCCGAGCCTCAAGCCGCTGCCCGACGTGCTGAAGAAGACCGACGGCCGCGAGGTCGCCGCGATCTACAAGGACAGCCCGGCCAAGGTCACCACCGACCAGGCGAACCAGCTGGGCATCAAGGAGGTCGTCGGCGAGTTCAAGACCGAGAAGTTCGCGGCGGACTCCGGCACCAACATCCGCGTCGTCGCGCAGAAGGTGAACGGCGCCATCGTCAAGCCGGGCGAAACCTTCAGCCTCAACGGGTTCACCGGCCCGCGCGGCACGGCACAGGGCTACGTCGAGGCCGGCGTGATCAAGGACGGCGCCCCGGGGCGCGAGGTCGGCGGCGGCATCTCGCAGTTCGCGACCACGCTGTACAACGCGGCGTACTTCGCGGGCATGAAGGACGCGGGCCACAAGGAGCACAGCTACTACATCAGCCGCTACCCCGCCGCGCGCGAGGCGACGGTGTTCCAGAACCCCAACGGCGCCAGCGTCATCGACCTCAAGTTCACCAACGACTCGCCGACCGGCATCGCGATCCAGACGATCTGGACGCCGTCGTCGATCACCGTGAAGCTGTGGGGCGCCAAGCGCTACACCGTCGAGTCGATCCCCGGCGCGCAGACCAACCAGAGCGACCCGCAGCCCAAGCCGGGACCGGCGGAGAACTGCCACGCCTCGAACGGCGCCCCGGGGTTCACCACCACCGACACCCGCGTCCTCAAGGACGCCGCCACCGGCCGCGAGGTGAGCCGGTCGACCCGGACCGTCCACTACAACCCGCAGCCGAAAATCACGTGCGGCGAGGGGCAGTGACCTCCTAACGGCCGTTCACGCTGGGCGTCCGCGGCGGTACCCTGAGTGCCCATGACGACACGCGCGGCAGGGTTCCGGGACGTCCTCGGTGTGACCGAATTCCGCGCGCTGTTCTCGGCGCAGCTGGTGTCGGTCACCGGCGACCAGCTGGCGCGGGTCGCGTTGTCGATCCTGGTCTACGACCGGACGAACTCGCCCGGCTGGGCCGCGCTGACCTACGCGCTGACGTTCCTGCCGGACCTCGTCGGCGGGCCGCTGCTGTCCGGGCTGGCCGACCGGTACCCCCCGCGGACGGTGATGGTCGCCGCCGACATCCTGCGCGCGGTCGCGGTGACCGCGATGGCCGCCCCCGGCTTGCCGCTGGCCGCGGTGGCGGCCCTGCTGGTCGGCGTCCAGCTGTTCAACCCGGTGTGGAACTCCGCGCGGGCGGCACTCCTGCCGCAGGTGCTGCCGGGCGAGACGTTCGTACCCGGGATGGGCCTGCTGATGATGCTCGTGCAGGCGGGCCAGGTCGCCGGGTTCGCGCTCGGCGGCCTGCTCGTGGCGGCCCTCGGCACCTCCGGCGCCCTGCTCGCCGACGCGGCGAGTTTCGCGGTTTCGGCGGTGTTCCTGGTCAGCGGCGTGCAATCGTGGCCACCCCGTGGCGAACCCGGGGTCCGGTGGTGGGGGCACGTGCGGGCGGGCTGGACGGTGGTCGTCGGCGACCGGCGGCGGCTCGCGCTGGTCGCGCTCGGCTGCGTCTCCGGGATCTACATCGCCGGCGAGGCGATCGCCGCGCCGTACGCCGCCGAGCTCGGCGGTGGCGCGGTGGTGGTCGGGTTGCTGCTCGGGGCGTACGCGCTGGGCAACGTCCTCGGCATGGCCGCACTGTCCCGCATCCCGGCTTCGCGGCGGAGCCGGCTGCTGGGCCCGCTCGCGATGCTCGCGTGCGCCGCGTTGCTGGGCTGCGCCCTGCGACCGGACCTCGAGGCCACGTTAGCGCTGCTAACCCTGTCCGGGGTGGCCAGTTCGTACAACCTCATCGCGAACACGACGTTCGTCCAGCTCACACCGGACGCCCAGCGCGCGCAGGCGTTCGGGTTCGCGCTGACGGCGTTGCGGGTCTCGCAGGGCATCGGCGTGGTGCTGGCCGGGCTCGCCGCCGAACGGGCCGCCCCGCACGGCGTGGTCGCCGCGGCCGGGGCGATCGGCGTGGTGGCCGCGTTCGGCGCAGCGACGCTGTGGCGGCGGGCGCAACCGGATCCCCGGTGACCGGCCCCGCCGGGGTACCGGTCACCGGGCACTGTTCAGGACTGCGTCCAGTCGGTCGGCGCCTGGCGCGGGGTCCAGTCGGTCGGCGCCTGGCGCGGCGTCCAGTCGGTCGGGCACTCCGGCAGCGGTGACGAGACGCCGGGACGGGTCCAATCGGTCGGCATCCGGCGGACGGTCCAGTCGGTGGGCAGTTCGCGGGCGGTCCAGTCGGTGGGCGCCTGCCGCGTGGTCCAGTCGGTCGGGATGGCCCGGGTCCAGTCGGTGGGGAGCTGCCGGGTCCAGTCGGTCGGCCGCTGCGCGCGACGACGGGAGGGGACGATGTTTCCGAGAGCGGCGGGGTTTCCGAGAGCGGCGGAGTTGTTACCGGGCAGGAAGTGCGACATGATCTCTCCTGTGGTGAGGGGGTTGGCACGGTGTGTAACCGAACCGTAGCCTGACCGGCCTAGTGACACACCGCGTTCATTCGATTACAGTGACGAGTCCTCGAAGAGTTCCGTCCTGAGGAGATTGGCGTTTCGTGGGATTGTCCGGGTCCCCAGGGAGAATGCCCAGCTCAGAACGTCCACGATCAGGTATCCGTACGTGGGCTATGTGGAAGCTGACCACTCCGGTGCTCGGCTATGTCCTCGCCCTCGACGCGTTGGCGCTCGTCGTGGTCGTGGCGACGGCCGCGCTGGTGCCGATCACGGCCCAGGCGCTGCTGTGGTGCGGCCTGATCCTGGCCGGCGAGATCGTGCACCTCGAAGCGGCGCAACGCATCGAGCGGATCCGCGAGCTGGCCGCCGACGGCAGGCCGCACATGCACCTGCAGTCGATCTGGATCTTCGCCGGGCTGCTCCTGCTGCCTCCGCCATTGGCCACATTGGTCATTGTCGTCAGCTACGCCCATTCGTGGGTCCGTGTCTACAAACGGCGCGGCGTGATTCACCGGAAAGTGTTCTCCGGGGCCACGGTCATTCTCGCCTGCGCGGCCGCGGGCGCCGTGCTGACGACCGGCACCGGGCATTTCGCGCCGTACGTGCCGTACCTGGACGGGTTCGGCGGGATGACCGCGCTGCTGGCGTCCGGGATCGTCTACTTCGGCCTCAACTACGTGCTGGTGATCGTCGCGATCCTGATGAGCAACCCGGGCAAGCCGCCGCGGCAGGCGTTCGGCAACCCGTCCGACGTGCTGATCGTGCTGGCCGCGGTCGGCGTCGGCTGCGGGATCGCGCTGGTGATGACGGTCCGGCCGTGGCTGCTGCCGGTGCTCATGGTGACGCCGGTGGCGCTGCACATCGGCCTGCTGCTGCCGCAGTTCCAGGCCGCCGCGCGCACCGACTCGAAGACCGCGCTGCTCGCCCCGGAGTTCTGGGTGCAGCTGGCCCGCAGCGAGCTGGCCCGCGCCGCGGAGCTGTCCTCGACCGCCGGCGTGCTGATGATCGACATCGACCACTTCAAGGCCATCGACGACAGCAACGGCCACCTGGCGGGCGACGAGGTGCTGCGCGCGGTCGCGGCGGCGATCCAGGGTTCGGTGCGCGGCGGCGACTACGTCGGCCGGTTCGGCGGCGACGAGTTCGTGGTGCTGCTCCCGGGCGCGACGAGCACGGAGATCGCGGCCATCGCGGACCGGATCCGGACGGCGATCGCCCGGGTCGAGGTGCGCGTCCCGGTGATCCGCCCGGGCAAGCCCGAGGTGATCGCCGGCCTGACGGCGTCGATCGGCGCGGCGGTGTACCCGGAAACGGCCACGGAATACACCATCCTGCTCCAGGCGGCCGACGACGCGGTGTTCGAAGCCAAGGCGGCGGGCCGCGACCGCGTCATCCTGGCCACCACCCGCTCCGAGCTGACCCGCCCCGAAATCCCCGACGCGCTCTGACCCAAGTCCGTGAAGGCCACCTTGAGGAACTTGTAGTTCCTGAAGGTGGCCTTCACGGCTTTACGGCAGAGTGGCCAGCGAGGCTTCGAGCGTGGCCGCGGACAGTTCGTTGTCCACCATGTCCCCGGCGAGGTACGCGCCGTAGGCGGGCAGGTCCAGGTGGGCGTGCCCGCACAGCGCCGTCAGGATCACCTTCTCCTCTCCGGTTTCCTTGCAGCGCAAAGCTTCCTGGATGCACGCGGCGAGTGCGTGCGCCGGCTCGGGCGCCGGGATGATGCCTTCGGAACGCGCGAAGCGCACTCCCGCCGCGAAGCACTCCTGCTGCCCGACGGCGATCGCTTCGATCAGGCCCAGCTCGTAGATGTGCGAGATGAGCGGCGACATCCCGTGGTAGCGCAGGCCGCCCGCGTGGATCGGGTCCGGGATGAACTCGTGGCCGAGCGTGTGCATCTTGAGCAGCGGCGTGAGGCCGGCGGTGTCGCCGAAGTCGTAGGCGTACTTCCCGCGTGTCAGCGACGGGCAGGCGGCCGGCTCGACCGCGCGGATCACCGGGTTCATCCGGCCGGCCAGCTTCTCCCGCAGGAACGGGAAGGCGAGCCCGCCGAAGTTCGAGCCGCCGCCGGTGCAGCCGACGAGCAGGTCCGGGGTGTCGCCGGCCAGTTCGAACTGCTTCAGCGCTTCCTCGCCGATGATCGTCTGGTGCAGCAGCACGTGGTTGAGCACGCTGCCCAGCGCGTATCGCGTGTCCGGGTCCTGGGCCGCCTGCTCGACGGCCTCGCTGATCGCGATGCCGAGGCTGCCGGTCGAGTCGGGGTGCGCGGCGAGGATGGCCCGGCCGGACTCGGTCAGGTCGGACGGGCTGGGGTGCACCGTCGCGCCGAAGGTCTCCATCATCAGCTTGCGGTAGGGCTTCTGGTCGTACGACGCCCGCACCTGCCAGACCTCGCACTCCAGCCCGAACTGGGCGCAGGCGAAGGCGAGCGCGCTCCCCCACTGGCCGGCGCCGGTCTCGGTGGTCAGCCGGGCGACGCCCTCCTGGGCGTTGTAGAACGCCTGCGGCACGGCGGTGTTCGGCTTGTGGGAGCCGACCGGGCTGACGCCTTCGTACTTGTAGTAGATCCGCGCCGGCGTGCCCAGCGCCTTCTCCAGCCGTCGCGCGCGGAACAGCGGCGACGGCCGCCAGAGCCGGTAGACCTCCCGGACCTCCTCGGGAATGTCGACATAGCGCTCCGACGTCACTTCCTGGGCGATGAGCGCCTGCGGGAACAGCGGAGCGAGGTCGTCCGGCCCGACCGGCTCGCGGGTACCGGGGTGCAGCGGCGGGGGCGGCGGCTCCGGGAGATCGGGGACGACGTTGTACCACCGGGCCGGGAGATCGGCTTCGTCCAGGACGTACTTGGTCTGTTCAGCCATCGCGCCTCCTTGGTCGGCTCCCAACTTAAGACGCGACCCGCCGCCCGGCCAGTTACTGATCCGGCCAAAAGCAGGCCGCCCCCCGCGCGGCACGTAACCGTTCCTGCGAAGCCATCGGCCGTGACTGTGGTCGGATCAGTAACCATCGGCACAGTACGGTGACCCGGTGAAGAACTCTCCCGAAAGGTCGCGGCGATGAACATCCTTTCCTTGCCCGATGGCGACGTCGGGCTGCCGGTGTGGCTGCCTCCGTCGAGCCGTGGCCCGGGCCTGGTGCTGGTCCAGGAGATCTTCGGCCTCGACGACTACTTGCGTTCGGTCGCGGAGGACCTGGCCGCGGCGGGCTACGTGGTGGCGATCCCGGAGTTGTTCTGGCGGATTTCCCCGGGCTGGTCGTCGACGCACGACGAAGCCGGCGTGGCGGCATCGATGAACGTGGCAGCTTCCTTCGACCCTGCGTCGGGCCTGTCCGACGTCCTGGCGACGATCACCCACCTCCGCGAGTCCCCCTCGGTGACGGGCGGTGTGGGAGTGCTGGGCTTCTGCCTGGGCGGCTCACTGGCCTTCGCGGCGGCGGCCGAGGGCGACCCGGACACGGCGGTGTCGTTCTACGGTTCGACGGTCCCCGCCCAGATCGGCGACCTGGCAAGGATTTCGTGCCCGATCCAGTTCCACTTCGGCGGGCAGGACCCGTACATCCCGCGCGGAGACGTGGCGGCGGTCGAGTCGGCGGTGGCCACGCACCCGGGCGCGGAGATCCACGTGCAGGAGGAGGCCGGGCACGCGTTCCACAACCACGTGGCGCCGATGTTCCACCACCCCGAAGCGGCGGCCAGGGCATGGGAGCTGACAACGGACTTCTTGCGGCGCACCTTGCCGGCGTGAGGCCGCGGGGAAGTTCTGCGCCAACCCCGTGATCGAGGGTTGAACCTGACGTGGCGTCAGGTTCTACGGTCGAGGGGTGAGCAAGCGCAGGTGGAGCATCGGTGAGCTGGCCCGGGCCAGTGGCGTCACGGTGCGCACGTTGCACCACTACGACCGGATCGGGCTGGTGTCTCCGCGCGAACGCACTCCCGCGGGACACCGGCGGTACGCCGAGGCGGACGTGCGCCGGCTCTACCGCGTACGGACCTTGTCCGGGCTGGGTCTTTCCCTGGACGAAGTGGCCGCCGCGCTTCGGAGCGCCGGGGACGATCTCGACTCGCTGCGTGGCCTGCTGACCGCGCAGCTCGCCGATCTCGAGATCCAGGCCGCCCGCGTCGAGGAGTCGGCCCAGCGGCTCCGGGGCCTGCTCGCCCGGCTGGACGAGGCCGCCATGCCGGCACCAGAGCAGTTCCTCGCCACGCTGGAGCCGATGTCCGTGGACGTGCGCCGCTACCTGTCCGACGGACAGCTCACGGCGATCACCGGACAGGCCGCGAAGCTGGGCAGCGCCGCGATCGAGCGGGTGAAGACCGAATGGCTCGGCCTCTTCACCCGGCTTCGGCAGCACCTGCTCGACGGAACGCCCGTCGACGATCCGGCGGTGCGGGAGCTGGTCGCTCGCTGGCGCGAGATCGCCGTCGCGTTCCACCCCGGTGGCCCCCGGATCGAAGCCGCGACCACGACGCTGTGGGAGGACAACCGGGCCGGGATGGGCGGGGACCTCGACCGGCGTCTCGGGTGGTCCGGGCCGGGCAGTGCCGCCGAGGTCGTCGACTACCTGCGCAAGGCCCGTGCCGCGGGCGAAACCGAAAAGGACGGGTGAATGGACATCGACCTCACCGAATGGCTCCGGGAGAACATCGTCCGGCTGCGGACCATCGAGCCGGACGACGCCGGCCACCACGAGCTCGAGCCGTTGCGCGACATCGTCGGCGACGCTCGCGTCGTGGCCATCGGCGAAAGCACGCACCGGGTGCACGAGTTCTACCAGCTCCGCCACCTGGTGACCCGGTTCCTGGTCGAGGAGATGGGGTTCACCGGGTTCGCGATGGAGTCCGGCTTCCCGGAGGGCTGGGCGGTCCACGACTGGGTCCTCGGCGGTGACGGTGACCTGGACCGGCTTCTGCACACCGGCATCACCTACCACATGGGGAAGTGCGCGGAGATGCGCGACCAGCTGGTGTGGATGCGCGAGCACAACCGCAGCCACGACCGCAAAGTCCGCTTCTACGGCATGGACCTGCCGGACTCGAGCGCGTCCGCGTTGCCCGGGGTCGTGTCCGCCCTGTCGTTCCTGGACGAGGCGGATCCGGCCTACGCGGCGGCGGCCCGCCGGAACCTGCTGCCGCTGTTCGAGTACCTGCCCGCCGACCGGACCGGGCTGGCTTGGGCCGCGCCCGCGATCCACGGCTACCTGGCCCTCGGCACCGCCCACCGTCACGAGCTGACCGCCCGGATCGGCGAGCTGACCGAACGCCTGCGTGCCCTGCGCGTCCCTTACTCCACTGTGGACTCCGCCGGGGCGGACATCGCGCTGCAGTGCGCGGTCACCGCGAGGCACGCGGACGCCTTCCTGGCCAATATGGCCGCCGCCCCGGAGCGCACCTACCGGGGCGCCAACGTCCGCGACGCGGCGATGGCCGACAACGTCGAATGGATCCTCGACCGGGAGGAACGCCTGGTCGTCGGGGCGGCCAACGGGCATCTACAGCGCTGGCCCTACCGCGTGCCCCCGATCATCAACGAAGAGCAGGTCATGCTCGGCCAGCACCTGGCCCGTTCTCTCGGAAACCGGATGGTGGTCATCGCGACCACCTACAACGGCGGCCGGGTGTTCGGCCATCGTCCCCTGCCGGACGGGCCGCCCGGCCACACCGAGGTGTTCTACGAGGACGTCGCCCCCTTCACCGAACCGGGCAGTCTCGACGCCCTGCTCGCGAGCGCCGGCGAGCCGCTCGCCCTGCTCGACCTGCGCGACGTCCCCGAAGCCGGCGCGGTGGCCCGCCGCTTCGCCGAGATCGACGGCACCCGGCAGGGGCCGTACAAACAGCTGGCGAATCCCCTCGTCGCGTTCGATGCCGTCGTGCACATCGACAGGATCACGCCCTGGCGAACCGTCATCGACGTTCCGGACGCGCGCGTCTGACATGCCGCATGCTCTATCGTTCCGCCATGTTCGATCGCCTCCGGAAGAACGCCCGCGCCGCCGCACTGCTGGCGGACGTGTTCGACTTCGACATCGCCCGCCTCGATCCCGTCGAACCGGTGCGGCTGGCGTCGGGCGGCGAGTTGCGCGCGGTCGCCGGCGACGCCTCGGGTGGGACGTTCTTCGTGTGCGACGACGGACCCGTGCTCTACGCCGGCTCCGAAGGCACCGCCGGGATCGTCGCCACCGACCCGGGCGCGGTGGTTCGCCTCGTCGTCGGTGTGCCGACCTGGCACGACGTCGTGGCGAACGCGCCTGACGTCAACGCGATGCTCGCCGCCTTCGAATCTTCCTACGCCGAGATGAAGGAGTACGAGCCCCGGATCGACCAGCTCCGCTCCGAGGCCGGCGCGGAGCTGGAACTCGGCGACGTCGACGTCGAGGAGTTGCTGGCATCGCTGAGCAGGTGCCTGACCGAACTGTCGCCCGGCTATGTGCTGCTCAACGAAAACGGCGACGAGTACGACCCCCTGTGACCCCGGCGGTCAGCCCACGGTGACCACCCGCGCCCAAGCCGGTGGCCGTTCGGCCCGTAGTGGCGGTCGTCCCCGGCCGGCGGACGCGGCTGGGAGAACAGGCCCACCACCGTCCCGGCGGGCGGTCTGGCCTCGGGCCAAGGGGTTTGGCCGTCGGCCAGAGCCACGATCACGTCGGGACGGGGACTGCTGCACCGCCGTGGCAAAGCCGGTGCGCAGATCCGTGCCGCCGCCACCCAGGCGAAGATCTTCCGAGGCGCAAGTGTTGCGCGTCGCAGGTTCGTTGACAGCGCGGCTGCGAGGGCGAGCGTCCTGAATGACTCATTCAGGACTTCGGAGGTCCTGAATGAGTCATTCAAGACCTTTGGCCGGGGCCGGCGAGCCTCGCCGGGGCTGAGCGAGCGCCCTGACTCCAGCGGCCCGAGCGCCAAACAACTTGCGACGCGCGACACTAGCCGAGAGTCCAGTACACCGCGTGGTCTTTCCCCGCGGCGGTGGTCGCGGTTCCGACGACGCGGCCGCTGTCGGTGATCCGGTAGGCCTGGCTGCGGTTGCCGCCCGGCAGCGTGCCGAGCTGCGTGCGTGCCCCGTTCCGGGGCCAGACGGTCGCGCGGCTCTCGAGGCTGCCCACCGCGGTGCCCTCTCCGTCGACTGCTTCGACGTCGACGTAGTGGCCGTCGTCGGGCAGGACGGTGAGGTGACCGTCGGGGTCCCAGATCACCGCCGACGGCGAAGGAGGGTTGAGGTACCCGTAGCCGACCACGTAGCCGGTGGAACCGATCCCGTAAACCCACACCGAGTGGGGGCTGGGCCAGTCCAGCCGGTGGATCGTGCCGTCCCGGTCCCAGGTCGCCGGGATCGGGGGTCCGCTGCCGGTCTCGTGCATCGAGCCGGCGGCGACACCGTGGTCGTTGACGATGTGGGCCCCGCTGCTGTAGCTCAGGGGCGCCAGCTCGGTGATCGGGCCGCCGTCCACCCACCGCACGGCATGCCCCGTCCCGGCGCGGTTGGCGACGCCCACGATGACGCGGCCGTCGGCGGAGATGTCCTCGGCCATGCCCCAGGTATCGCCGGGCAGCACACCCAGGTCGGCCACCTGGCCGTCCGGGTCCCAGCGGAAGCCGTGGTACTCGTCCGACGGCGTCAGCCAGTTCCCGACGACGACGTCGGTGTCGCTGATCGCGAACGCCGTGGCGTTGTGGTAGCCGGGCGGGACCTGCAGCGTGGTCGCCTGGCCTTGGGCGTCCCAGCGGGCCGGCACGGCGGCGGTCGCGGTCAGCACGTAGCCGGCGGAAACCCCGTTCTCGTTGATGTCACGCACCTGCCCCTCGCTCCCACCGGGCGTCGGCAGGGCGGTGATCCCGCCATTGGCCTCCCAGCGAACCGGGTGATCGTGCCGCGGGTCACGGCCCGCCATCGACAGCCCCACCATCACCCCCGCCTCATTGACCGCGAGGACCGTGCTGCTGTCGTCGCCGGGCAGCGTTCCGAGGTCCACCGGACCGGACGGGGTTGCCTGCGCGGTTCCCGTGAGCGTGCCGGAAAATACGGCAACCGACGCCACCAGCGACCACGCGGATCTTCGGCAATTCCTCAGCATGACGACTCCCCTCCCCGGCCGGCGTCGTCCGGCGCCCAGCCACCCTTGCCGCGGACAGTAGTACAGGCGCTTGACGAATTGCTCTTGTGGCGACGGCATTCCACACGAATAGCCGACCGTCGGGCGCTCACGCCGGGACACCGGCGCGAGCGCCGGTAATGCTTACGCCGGCGGATCGAGCGGGCCGTTGGCACTCGACAGTTTCAGCTGGTACGCGCGGAGGATCGGGTTGAGCGGCTGGAAGACGGTCGTGCCGCCGGACGTGCAGTTGCCGCTTACGCCTGAGGTGACGCCTTGGGCCTGCCCGCCGGACAGGTAGGGACCGCCGGAGTCACCCGGTTCGGCGCAGGCGCTGGTCCGCGTCAGGCCGGAGACCGTGCCTTCCGCGTAGTTGACGGTCACGTTCTTGGCCTGGACTGTGCCGCAGCGCCAACCGGTGGTGATGCCGGACCGGCAGACCGACGCCCCGATCGGCGCCTCCCGCAGGCCTTCGACCCAGACGCCGTTGCCCCGGTAGTCGTAGACTTGGGGCATCCCGAACGGGCCGTACTCGAAGTCGTAGTTGTCGTGGCTGACCCAGGCGTAGTCGTTGCCGGGGAACACCGATCCGCGGAAGGTACCGGTGGCGCCGACGTCGAAGCCCGGGGTGGCCGCGTCGCCGGTCCGGCCGCAGTGGCCCGCCGTGACCCAGCCGCCCAAGTGCTGGGTGTAGTTCACAACGGTGAACCCGAGGGAACACGAGCCGAGCGGCACCCTCAGCAGGTCCCCGCCGTAGATGCCGAGCGCCACCCGCTCCGTCGTCCTCGGTGTGTCGGCCGAGACGTTCACCCGCACCACGCCCGGGTCGGCACCACTGGCCTTGACGAACTCGCCGGCGGCCGCGACGGCGTCCGGACGAGCCTGCACCACGACGGTGTTCGTGACCGTGTCGACGTACCAGCCGGACACCACGCCGGACGACGGCCGCGCCGCCTTGTCCAATGTGGACTTGACCGCGGCGAGGTCGCGCTCGCTGTGCCGGACGATCCTCGGTTCGGCGCCGGCGGCCCGCACCCGGCCCGCCAAGGCCGGATCGGTGACGGCCACGACGAGGGTGGCGGCGCCCGCGGTGAGCCACGCGCCGCCGAACCGGGTGCCCAACGCCGCCCGGAGATCGCGTTCGGTCCGCCCGGCGGCCGACTCCCTGGTCAGCAGTTCGGTCGCCTGGGCGGAATCGAGGTGCAGGTCGCGCTTCATCGCCGCGATCATGGACGGATCGGCGGAACCGCCCGTCACGTCCGCCGACGCCGGTACGCTGACGCCTGCCAGGGCGAGCCAGACGATTCCGGTTGCAGCGAGAACACTCTTTCGCCGACCTCGTGCCATGGTGGAACTCCCTCCGTTCCGACAGCAAGACCGCGAGTGTCGGGCGAGGAGAGACGTCCGGGCTATGTCGTTTCGCGAAAACCGAAGATCGGTTGCGCACCTGGATTTGTCACAGTGCGCAAACGCGCCGCTAGTGCCTGGCGAGCGCCCACGGCATGAGTTTCTCGGCGAGCGCCCGGCTGAACGGACGCACCAGCGCCTGCAGTTCGTCGCAGGCGGCCTCGCCGATGTGAGCGTAGGGGGTGACGCTGTTCTCGTCGGTCGCCTTTTCGATTTCCGCCCGGCGGGCCGCGCCGGTGGCGGTGAACGTCAGGGCGTCGTCGCCGGTGAGCCAGTCTCGCTCGCGGAGGCCCGCGACGGCCCCGGTCCAATCCTCCTCGGACCAGGCCCGGGAGGTGCGCAGGGTCTCGGCGGGAACGGCACCGGAGGCGGCGTGGGTGACGAGGGCTTCGATGCCGCTCAGGCCGGCCGTCAGCAGGGCGGCGACGTGGGCGTCGCCGCGGTACTCCCGGAGCAGGGTCTGCGCGTGCCACAGAACCAGGTGCGGCTCGGTGGGCCACGGCAGGGCCGCGTGGCCGGCGAACAGGGGACGGCCGGTGACGTCGCTGATGACCGTCTCGGCGGCCGCACGGAGAAGAGCGGCGGCTCGGCGCATCTCGGGTGAGGTGATCGCGTCGCCCAGGATGCCGCGCAGGGCTTGGTCGGCGGCGGAGTAGCGGGCGGCGAGGACGGCGGCCGGGTCGGTCGTGGACCAGACGCCGTCGATCGACTCCCCGACGAGGACCGGGTTGAAGTTGTAGAAGGTCGCGACCACGACCGGCGCCGGGACCGCGCCGAGCGCCGCCGACCTCGACGCGAAATAGCCGGCGCGGCCGGTCAGACCCAGTTCCTTGTACGCGGCCGCGGCTTCCGGGGCGAAGTAGATCATGCCGTGGTAGGGCTCGAGGAATCGCCAGGTCCGGCGCGCCGCTTCGATCACCGCGTCAACATACCACCCGGTCGGTACGGCGTGGGTTTTCCGAGACAGGCGCCGGCGAAGATCTGCACCAGCACGTTCTGTTCCCAGCCCGGCTACCGCAATTGGTCGCGACGACGAACCAGGTAAGCGGTCTCGGCGGTGTTACCGGCCAGCTCGATGGCTTTGTCGTACGCCGCCCGCGAGTCCTGGCTCCGGCCCAGCCGGCGCAGCAGGTCGGCGCGGGTGGCTTGGTAAGCGTGATAGCCGGCCAGCCTGTCCTCGAGCCGGTCGACCGCCGCCAGGGCCACCTCCGGGCCGTCGAGCTCGGCGACCGCGATGGCCCGGTTGAGGGCGACGACCGGCGAGGAGTCGACACGGACGAGCTGGTCGTAGAGGGCGAGAACCTGCGACCAGTCGGTGTCGCGCACGTCGCGGGCGGAGGTGTGCACCGCGTTGATCGCGGCGAGGATCTGGTAGCGGCCCGGAGCCACCCCGGCGGCGGCCGCGGCCAGGCGCTCACGCACCAGCCCGTGCCCCTCGGCGATCAGCGCCTTGTCCCAGGCCCCACTGTCCTGCTCGTCGAGGGCGACCAGTTCGCCGCCGGCCGAGACCCGGGCGGAACGGCGGGCCTCGATCAGCAGCATCAGCGCCAGCAGCCCGGCCACCTCGCCGTCGTCCGGGAGGAGAGCCCGGATCAGACGGGTGAGCCGGATCGCCTCGGCGGTCAGGTCGTGCCGCACCGGGTCGGTGTCCGGGCCGGTCGCCAGGTAGCCCTCGTTGAACACGAGGAAGAGGGCGGTGAGCACGCTGGAGACGCGGGCCGGGAGGTCCCCGGCGGACGGCACGCGATACGGGATGCGGGCCGCCTTGATCTTGGCTTTCGCCCGGGTGATCCGCTGCCCCATGGTCGTTTCGGCCACCAGGAACCCGCGGGCGATCTCGGGCACGGTCAGGCCGGCGACCAGGCGCAGCGTCAGCGCCACGCGGGCGTCCACCGCCAGTGCCGGGTGACAGCAGGTGAAGATCAGCCGGAGCCGGTCGTCGTCGATGGCGCCGAGGGGCTCGGGCGGGTCGTCGTCGTATCCCATCCGGGCCTCCTTCTGCTTGTCGTCGCGCTTGCTCTCGCGCCGGATCCGGTCGATGGCCTTGCGGTTGGCGGTGGTGGTCAGCCACGCGCCGGGGTTGGGCGGCACGCCGTCGGCGGGCCACCGCTCGACAGCGGTCGCGAACGCCTCGGCGGCCGCCTCCTCGGCGATGTCGAGGTCACCGAAGCGCCTGGTCAGGGCGGCCACCACCCGCGCCCACTCGTCGTGATGGGCCCGGGTGACCGCCTCGTGGACGTCGCTCACCGGAACGGCCGCACCTCGATCTTCCGATCGCAGACCCGCGACGCCTCGGCGGCGAGCTTGAGCACCACGTCCAGATCGGAGGCCTCCCACACCCAGAAGCCGGCGAGGTACTCCTTCGACTCCACGAACGGCCCGTCGCTGAACACCGCCTGCTCGCCCCGGTTGTCGACGACCGTGGCCGCGTCGGTGTCCGCGAGCCCGCCCGCGAAGACCCAGTAGCCCTCGGCGATCAGCCGGTCGTTGAACTCGCTGATGGCAGGCTGCCGGTCCGTGCTGCCGGGACTGCTCTTGTCATCGATCACGGAAACCAGGTACTGCATCCGAGAACCTCTCCTCTGGCGCCGCCCTTGACGGCGGCCTCACCCCTGCTACGAACACCATCGCGCCGATCCGACAGTCCCGCCCGGATTTCTCCGAAAATCTTTTCCGGACAGCTTGGTCCGGATCGTCGAGCACCAGGCACACGCCCCCGGGCCCCACGGCCACGTTCGGCGAGAATTGGCTGCCCGCCGTGCACGAACGGCAGGGGGAGGGCCTCACCCGGAGAAGCGCCGGGACACCCGGCCAGCGGAGGTGATCCTCCGCGCTACGGCCCGACGTACGCCAGCCCGGGCAGGAGGGCGGCAGCGACGACGAACGTCATGCGTGATCGGCGCACCCGAGCGGCCCGGTGCCCGGGCGCGCCGCGGTCGACGGCTATTCCGCGGGCCGGCCGGTTCGGACGGTCACCACGATCTTCCCCCGGACACCGCCGTCTTCCAGCGCCCGATGCGCGTCGGCGATGCCGGCCAGCGGGAACGCACGGTCCACGACCGGGCGTAACGAGCCGCTTTCGGTCAGCCGCGTCAGCTCCTCGAGCAGCTCGCGGTGCGGGTCGCCGCGGAAGAACCGCACCCGCCGCCGGCCGTGCACCGTGGACGCGAGCACGTACCCCAGTGACACCACGATGTGGTCGATGTCGAACGACACCGTCACCATCCGGCCGGTTCGGGTGAGCAGCCGCCGGTATGCGGGCAGGTCGGTGCCGACGGTGTCGATGACGACGTCGAAGCGGGAGAGCTCGGCGGCTTTCACCGTCGCGTAGTCGAAAGCCTCGTGCGCGCCGAGCTCCCGGACGAACTCGAGGTTCCGGGCACCGGCGAGTGCGGTGACGTGGGCGCCGTACGCGCGGCCGAGCTGGACCGCCACGTGGCCGACGCCGCCGGCGGCCCCGCGGACCAGCAGCCGTTCCCCGGCGCGCAGCTTTGCCTTGTCCCGCAACGCGGTGATCACCGTGGTGCCGACCGCGGGCAGGGCCGCGGCCTCGGCCAGGTCGAGACCGGCGGGGGCGGCGGCCAGCTGGCGCGCGGGCACGACGACGAACTCCGCGGCGGCACCGAACGCGCGGGGCAGCAGGCCCCACACGCGGTCGCCGGGCGCGAAATCCGGCACGTCCGGGCCCACGGCCGCCACCTCGCCGGCGAAGTCGATCCCGATGCGGTGGGGAAAGCCGCCGAACCCGGTCACGACCCGGACCCGGCCCGCGCGGCCGGACAGCTCACCACCGTTGACGCTGCTCGCGGTGACCCGCACCAGCACCTGCCCGGGGCCCGCGGCCGGCTTCGGCACCTCGCCCACGTACAACACCTCCGGCGGCCCGTACCGGTCGTACAGGGCCGCACGCATGCTCACGTCGTTCGTCATGATCGGCACTAACGTGGGTGGCGGCGAAGGAAATCCGGGAGAGACAGAGGTGAGACGGATGCGAACCGGTTCTTCTCGGATCGTGCGCGAAGACGCCCGGCAGAACCGGCAACGCGTCCTCGACGCCGCGCGCGAGGTGTTCACCCGGCGCGGGCTCGACGTCCCGATGGCCACGATCGCACGCCGGGCCGGAGTCGGCGTGGCGACGCTGTACCGGCACTTCCCGAACCGGCAGGCGCTGCTCACCGCGGTGTTCGAGCGGCAGCTGGCCGAGTGCGCCTCCGTGGTCGACGAGGCACTGGCCGACCCGGATCCGTGGCGAGCCTTCCGCACCGCGGTCGAGAAACTCGGCGCGCTGCAGGCCGCCGGCCACGAGCTGACCGCCGCCTTCGCCGCCGCGCTGCCCGGTGCCTTCGACCTCGGCGCCGAACGACACGAAGCCGAACGGAAGCTCGCCGAACTGGTGAGTCGCGCGAAGGCGACCGGGCGGCTGCGCGCGGACTTCCGCGTCGAGGACCTGGTGCTTCTGCTCAAGGCGGTCAGCGGCGTCGCGACGAGCACGGCCGAGGCGGCGGCCGGCTCGCGACGGCTGGTCGCCTACCTGCTTCAGTCCTTCGAAACCGCCACGGACCGGCCGTTACCGCCGCCCGCGCGGTTCCCCGGATATCCGGGCCCGTGATCTCGGCGACCACTGTCCACAATGTCCAGATGCCGCGGTACCCCGCACGATCGTGACGTCGCTCAGAACAGCGTCGCGGGCTCGACCGGCTCCGGCTCGGGCAGCGCGTCGAGGCCGGGCACCAGCACTCGCACCTCGTCGTGGAACCGGCGGGCGAGCGCCGGCGCGTCGTCGTTGTCGGGGGTGTGCACGAAAACCGTCGGCGACCGGCCCTCACGCAGCCAGCCGGCGACCACCGCGGTCCACGGCCGCCACCCCTCGACCGTCTCCTCGACCGAGTCCCGGCCCAGGTAGCGCACGATCGGCCGGTCGGTCAGCGCCCGCGTCCGCCGCGGCAGCCGCGGTTTCTTGGCCCAGGCGTCCTGCTCGGCCTCGCTGGCCGGCGGCCGCTGGAAGAAGACGGTGGTGTCGAACGGCACCCACTCGGCCTCCGCGTCGGCGAGCGCCCCCTCCAGCAACGACGTCGAGCCGGCATCGGTGAAGAACCCGGGGTGACGCACCTCCACGGCCCGCCGGCGGCCGGCGGGGAGCCGGCGCAGGAAGCGGCGAAGGGCGTCGACGTCGGAAGGGCCGAACGAGCCGGGCAGCTGCGTCCACAGGACCGCCCGTTCGCCGAGGGGTTCGATCGCGTCCAGGAACGCCCGCATCTCGGCCTCGACCCCGGCGAACCGGCGCTCGTGCGTGACGACCTTCGGCAGCTTGACCACGAACCGGAAACCGGGGCCGGTCTGCTGCGACCAAGCCACGACGGTGTCCCGGGCCGGAGTCGCGTAGAAGGTGGTGTTGCCTTCGACCGCGTTGCACCAGCCGGCATAGGCCCGCAGGCGTTCCTTGGCCGGCAGCGACGGCGGCAGGAACCGCCCGGGCCACGCCTTGTGGGTCCACATCGCGCAGCCGACGTGAAGACGTGCCACTGTGTCAGCTCCCCTCGATCGTCGAGAGACCGACCATACTGCCGCCGGCACCAGCACCGGGCCAAGCCGCCGCCGTTCCTGCGGGCGTGACCCGGGCGGCCGCCGCCGCCAGCGCTTACGCTGGGTCCGGCCCTCGGCGGAGAGGACTCCGCCGCCCGTTCGCACCCCCGGAGGACTGCGCCATGCCCTACGCCGTGGACTTCGACACCGTGTCGGCCACCGGCCTGGAGTCTTCGCCGGTCGCGGCCGCGCTCGCCGGCCTGCGGGCGAACGAGGCCCGGTACTTCAAGAACAAGTACGACCACGTCTTCACGGTCGAGCCCGCGAGCGAGGCCGCGTCGACCATCGGCTGGGTGCACCGGATCCTCGAGGAGGAACGCGGCATCGTCATCGCCGCTCGCCCGCTCGAAGCGACCGCGTTCCAGGTCGAGAACATCCGGATGGCCTACGTCTTCTACGAAAACGGCCTGTCGATCAACGTGATGTACACGATCGAGGAGTCCGGGAAACGGGCGGTCGGGTTCAAGCTCTCCGACGGGATGGAAGTCCCCGAGGAACTCTCCTCGTTCAAGTTCGCCCGCCAGAAGTCCAAACTGGCCGGAACCATCCGCGGCTCCTACTTCGTCATCAAGAACGAGTACTGATCCTCCAGCGGAGTCCGCCGCCGGGGACAAACCCCGGCGACGGACTCCCAGCACTAGTTCCGATACCGGAACAGGATCCGCCCCCGGCCGAGGTCGTACGGGCTCAGCTCCACCAGCACCCGGTCGAACGGCAGGATCTTGATGTAGTTCTTCCGGATCTTCCCGCTGATGTGCGCGAGCACCTTGTGCCCGTTCTCGAGCTCCACCCGGAAGGTGGCGTTGCGCAGGCACTCGACGACGGTGCCCTCCACCTCGATACCGCCCGCGGTCTTCGCCATCAACGCAACACCAGCTCGAGGTTGCTGCCGGTCCGGCGCGCGCCGACGCCGTCGAACAGGGCCGTCGCCGCCACGTTCGCCTCGCTCACTTCCGCTGACGCCGTCTCGATTCCGGCGTCGTGCAGGGCACCGAGCACGTGGGTCAGGAGCGCGCGGCCGATCCCCCGGCGCTGTTCGGACGCGCGGACCGCGACCAGGCCGATCCGGGGCTGCCGGGCCACCGCCGCGAGCCGGAGCAGGCCCACGTACTCGTCGCCGCGGGCCGCGATCGTGTACTTCGACGGGTCCAGCGCCGGGATGCGGGGCAGCACCTCGGCCGGCATTTCGTGCCAGCCGATGCCTGCCTCGACTTCGGCGCGGATCGCGCGGTCCAGCTCGCGCAGCCGCTTCTCGTCCGCCTCGCGGCCGGGAACGATCGTCACGGCGGAGGGAGCCGCCGGGGCCGTCGGGACGTGGTATTCCCATTCACGGCGCCGGATCGTGAAGCCGGCTCGCCGCCATCGGGACGTCAGCTCGACGTCGGTTTCGCCGACCACTGTGGACAGTGGCCTCGGCAGGGCCGGGAGCATGGCGCCGGCGAGCTGGTCGAAGACCGCGCTGTGCCAGACGTCGATGCTCAGGAAGAGCCGTCCGTCGGGCCGGGGAGAAGCTTCGCCGCGGCCGACCACGCGGTCGTCGTCCAGAGCGTGCCATTGCCGCTCCGCGACCCGGGTGACCACCACGGTGGGTTGTCCAGGTTTCATGGGTGTCGCCTTTCGGGAGTGCTTGCCGAGCGCTCCCGGCGACACTTACGTCAGCCGCCCGACCGTGACGACGGCAGGGAGCACCCACATCGATGGAACGTTCATGGGTTATCACCTCCGACAGCCGGGTCACGGTCCACGGCAAGCTATCAGCACGCCGCTCGTCCTGCCCAGCGATTAACCGAGCCGGGCCGCCGGCTCCGCGAGATCCTGCCGCATGGCGACCACGCTGCGCAGCGTCGTGTAGCCGACGTCCGCGTTGACGCGGAGCATGTGCGCGTTGTCCTCCCCCGTCGTGGTGCTGATCCGCGCCACCGCCGGCCGCTCCGCGACCAGCCACCGGGCCAGGTGCGCCTTGACGCAGCGGCCGAGGCCGTGTCCGCGATGCCCGGCCAGGACGGCGGTGTCCCGCTGGTAGGCCCAGTCGGGCCGGCGCGGGTGCAGGCACACTTCGGTGAACCCGGCGACGTCGCCGCGGCGAGCCACCCAGTGCGCGGCCGGGCCCATGCGGGGGAGCGGCTCGGTCAGCCGCCCGGCCACTTCGGCGAGCGGCAGCCCGGGTTCGCCGGGCCGGTCGGCGGCCTCGCTCGCCGCCACCACCGCGTGGTAGCCCGCGAACTCCGTCTCCGTCGCCCGCCGTGGGTCGAACCGCTCGATTCGCGGACTGTCCGGCACCGGCCTGCTCCTCCCCCTCGCCCGGCCCCCAAGGTACCGCCGCGGACCGATCAGGAATCGAGAAGCGCCGGCCGGCGGGCCGCACCTAGCGTTACCGGCATGACGAACATCGAAGCCATCACCCTCGAAGTCACCGACCCCGCCGCCGCGGAACGCTTCTACGCCACCGCCTTCGGGCTCACCACTCAGCTGCGCTTCCGGGCCTCGGAGGAGCCGACCACCGGCTTCCGCGGGTTCACCCTCTCCCTCACCGTGCCCCAGCCCGCCGACGTCGACTCCCTCATCGGCACCGCCCTCGAAGCCGGGGCCACGACCATCAAACCCGCCACCAAGTCCATGTGGGGCTACGGCGGCACCGTCCGGGCGCCGGACGGGACGATCTGGAAGCTCGCGACCTCCGCCAAGAAGAACACCGGCCCGGCCACCCGCGAGATCGACGCCGTCGTGCTCCTGCTCGGCACCGCCGATGTGGCCGCCAGCAAGAAGTTCTACGTCGACCACGGCCTGACCGTCGGGAAGAGCTTCGGCCGCATGTACGTCGAGTTCGACGCCGGTTCGAGCCCCGTCAAGCTGGCGCTGTACCGGCACAAGGCCCTCGCCAAGGACGCCGGCGTCTCCCCCGGCGGCTCCGGCTCGCACCGGATCGCGGTCGCCGGCGCGAGCGAGCCGTTCACCGACCCGGACGGGTTCGCCTGGGAAACCACCGCGACCGCGACGCTGTCCTGATCACCCGCGCAGCAGGTCGGCGATGGCGGCGACGGCGGGCTCGATCGCGTGCTGCGAGGTGTCGCCGAAGCCGAGGACGAGCCGCGGCGGCCTCGGCCCCGGCGCGTGGTGCAGCGGGGCCAGGCCGTAGAGCCCGACGCCCCGCTGCCGGGCCTGCTCGATCACCCGCGCCTCGTCCGTCCCGGGCGGCAGGTGCAGGATCGCGTGGAAGCCGGCGGCGAGCCCGGTGACGCGCAGCCCGGGCGCGTGCGCGGCCAGCGCGTCGACGAGCGTCCGGCGCCGGAAGGCGTATTCGGCGCGGGCACGGCGCAGGTGCCGGTCGTAACGCCCGGATTCGATGAGCAGGGCCAGCGCCAGCTGGTCGATGCCCGGGCTCCCGCGGTCGCTGACGCGCTTGTCGCGCACCAGCGCGGGAAGCAGCCATTCGGGGGCGACCAGCCAGCCCAGGCGCAGGGCCGGCGCGAGCGACTTGCTGACCGTGCCGAGCGAGACGACGTGATCGGGGTCGAGGCCCTGCAGTGAACCGACCGGGTCGCGGTCGTACCGGAACTCCGCGTCGTAGTCGTCCTCGATGACGACGCCGTCACGCCGTCGCGCCCACTCGATCAGCTCCTGACGGCGGTGCCCGGCGAGCACGACCCCCGTAGGCCACTGGTGTGCCGGGGTCACGAGCACGGCACGGGCCCCGCTGTCGTCGAGCGCGGCGATGTCCAGGCCGTCCTCGTCGACCGGGACCGGCACCGCGGTCAGACCCGCCGCGTTCGCCTGCTCGGCGGTCGAGCGGAAGGCGCCGGGGTCCTCGAAGGCCAGGGTGCCGATGCCGCCGGCCGCGAGCGCCCGCAGCACCAGGCCGAGGGCCTGCGCCATCCCGGTGCAGACGACGACCTGCTCGGCCGTGGCCGCGACCGCGCGCACCCGCCGCAGGTAGGCCGCCAGCACCTCGCGCAGCTGCCGGTCGCCTGCCGGGTCGCCGTAGTCGAAGGCGGTGTTGGGCGCGGTGCGGCAGACCTCGCGGACGGCCCACGCCCAGTCCTCGCGCGGAGCCAGGCGGAGATCGGGGACGCCGTGGCGGAAGTCGGCGATCGCGGGCCGCGGCGGGGCCGGCGTGCCTGCCCGGGGTGGCGCGGCCCGGCGGGCGACCGGAGCCACGCGCGTGGCCGATCCCGGACGGCTGGTCAAGTACCCCTCGGCCTGCAGCTGGGCGTAGCAGTCCTGCACCAGGCCACGGGACAGGCCGAGGGCGCGGGCGAGCTCGCGCGACGACGGCAGCCGCTCGCCGCCGGCCAGGCGGCCGCCGCAGATCGCGTCGCGCAGCTGCTCCTCCAGCTGCGCGCGGAGCCCGGCGCCGCTCTCGCGGTCGATCGTGAACAGCAGCTCCGGACCCGAACCGGCCCACTCCACAGCCATGGAACTGGACCTTACCAGTGACCCAGTTCGCTTCTAACGTTCTTGCCATGACCGTTGACCTGCAGCTCCGCCCCCGGCTGGTGTCCCGTGCCCTGGCGGTGCGTTTCGTTTCGATCGTCGGCTCGTCGATCGGCTTCTACCTGCCGCTTTCGGTGGTGCCGCTGTTCGCGAAGCAGGCGGGTTCGGACGCCGGTGCCGGGCTGGCGACGGTCGCGCTGCTGCTGGCCACCGTGGCCGCCGAACTGGTGACGCCGAGGCTCGTCGCCCGGGTCGGCTACCGGTGGGCGCTGGCCGTCGGGCTGACCCTGCTCGGCGCGCCGGCACTGGTCCTCCCCTTCAGCGCCGACCTCCGCGTGATCATCGCGGTCAACGTGGTGCGCGGCATCGGGTTCGCCATCGCCATCGTGGCCGGTGGCGCCGTCACCGCCCTGCTGATCCCGGCCGAGCGGCGAGGTGAGGGCCTCGCGCTCGTCGGGATCGTCGGCGGGATTCCCGGTCTGCTCGCGTTGCCGGCCGGGGTGTGGGCGGCGGCGCACTGGGGTTACACCCCCGTGTTCGTGGTGACGGCGGGGGCCACCTTGCTGGCCTTGGTGTCCGTGCCCGGCCTGCCGCGGCACGCCGCGACCCCGCGGGACGACGAGGGGCACGGAGTGCTCGCCGGCCTGCGCAACCCGGTGCTGACCCGGCCCGCGACGCTCTTCGCGGTGTCGGCCGCCGCGGTCGGCGTCCTCGTCACGTTCCTGCCGCTCGCCGCCACGGACCAGCCGGCCTGGGTCGCCGCGAGCGCGTTGCTCGCCCAGCCCGCGGCGGCCACCGTGACCCGCTGGATCGCCGGACGGCTCGGCGACCGCCACGGCCCGGCCCGGCTGCTGGTCCCCGGCCTGGTGCTGGCCGCCGCGGGGATGGCGGCCATCGCGTGGACCGGCACGCCGGCCGCGGTGATCGGCGGGGCGCTCGTGTTCGGCGCCGGGTTCGGCGTCCTGCAGAACGCGACGCTGACGCTGATGTACGCCCGGGTGCCCGCGGGCGGCGAGAGCGCGGTGAGCGCGATCTGGAACGCGGCCTACGACCTCGGCATGGCGGCCGGCGCGCTCGGCGCCGGGCTGCTCATCGGCTCGGCCGGATACCCGGCGACCTTCGCGCTCACCGCCGTGATGATCCTCCCGGCGCTGCTGGTGGCCCGGCGCGACCGGCGTCCGTGACGGGGTTCCGGCAAGCTGGTGGGGTGCCCGAACTCCCCGAGGTCGAACTCGCCCGCCAGGTCCTCGCCGGCGCGCTCGGCCGGAAGATCCGGGACGTCGACGACCACGACGACTGGGTCTGCCGTCCGCACGCGCCCGGGGACATCGCCGCCGCGTTGCGGGGCGGGCGGCTGACCGAAGCACACCGGCGGGGCAAGACGCTGTGGTGCGAAACGGAAGGCGGCGACGGGCGGCCCGGCCCCAACCTCGGGGTACACCTCGGGATGGCGGGGCAGCTGCGGTTCGCGGGCGAGAGCGGGCCACCCGGGCCGGGCCGGTTCCGCGATCGCGAGGAGAAACCCGAGTGGTTCCGGTTCGGGATCACCTTCGCCGACGGCGAACAGCTGCGCCTGTTCGACACGCGGCGCCTGGCCCGGGTGCGGCTCGACCCCGATCTCGACGCGCTCGGCCCCGACGCCGGGGAGGTTTCACGCGGCGAGTTCCGCGACCGCGTCGGCCGCGGGCGAGCGCCGGTGAAGGCGCGGCTGCTGGACCAGTCCGTGGTGGCCGGGATCGGCAACCTGCTGGCCGACGAAACCCTCTGGCAGGCCGCGCTGAACCCGGCCCGTCCGGTGCACGAACTGGACGGCGACGACCTCACGAACCTGCACAAGGCGCTGCGGAAGTCGTTGCGCGCGGCGATCAAGCACGGCGGCGTGCACACCGGCGAGATCATCGGCCACCGCCGGGCGGGTGGCCACTGCCCGCGCTGCGGCGCCGTGATGACCCACGGCACCGTCGGCGGCCGGTCGACCTGGTGGTGTTCTAAGGAACAGTCCGGCTAGCGCGGTCCCAGGCCGGTGCGGCCGTCGATCAGCTCCCGCACCACGTCCAGGTGGCCGGCGTGCCGGGCCGTCTCCTCGAGCACGTGCAGCACCACCCCGTGCAGATCGGCGATCTCGTCCGCGAGCGGACCGGGGTGGCGGCCCCGCGGTGGCGCGGACAGCGGTGTCGCCGCGAAGATCTCGTCGGACCGGCGGCACTGTTCGCGGTAGAACGCGAAGACGGCCTCCGGACGCCGCGGCGTGGCCGGCGGCCCGGGCTCGTCCGGCCAGGGCAGGGGATCCGCGGTGCCGGTGACGACCTCCTGGAACCAGTGCCGTTCGGCGTGCCCGAGGTGCTCCACCATGCCCAGCGGGGTCCAGCCGGACGGCAGGACCGGAGTCGTCAGCACCTCCGCCCCCAGCCCGTCGAGGATCGCCAGGACGCTTTCGCGCTGCGCTCGCAGGAACATCCGCAACGTGCGTTTCTCCGCGTCGGCCACGATCGCGGACCTTAGCGGCGGGACCGCATCCTGGCGGGCGGTTTTTGTCGGTGGCACCCGGTAGCGTCGTGGACATGGCAACACTGGTCACCTTCCACGCCCACCCGGACGACGAATGTCTCCGCACCGCGGGCGTCATGCGCAAAGCCGTCGAGGACGGGCACCGGGTCGTGCTCGTCGTCGCCACCAAGGGCGAGGCCGGCGAAGTGCCTGAAGGCTTTCTCGCCGAGGGCGAAAAACTCGAGGACAGGCGCGTCCAGGAGTCGTACGCGGCCGCGGAGATCCTCGGCGTCGAACGCGTCGAGTTCCTCGGCTACCGCGACTCCGGGATGATGGGCGAGCCGACGAACGACGATCCGGCCTGCTTCTGGCGCGCCGACGTCGAAAAGGCCGCCGAGCAGCTGGCGGCGATCCTGCGCGAGGAGTCGGCCGGCGTCCTGACGGTCTACGACGACAACGGCGACTACGGCCACCCGGACCACATCCAGGTGCACCGCGTCGGCGTCCGGGCCGCCGAGCTGGCCGGCACCGCCCGCGTCTTCCAGGCCACGTTCAACCGCGAGTTCATGCAACGCGGCTTCGAAGCGGCCGTCGAGCAGGGCCTGATGCCGCCCGAGGCAGCGCCGAAACCACCGGAGAACGTCGAGTTCGGCAAACCGGAAGCGGAGATCACGGCGGCGGTGGACGTGTCGAAGTACGCGCCGGTCAAGCGCGCGGCGATGCGGGCCCACCCGAGCCAGATCAGCGAGGACATGTTCATGCTGGCCATGCCGGACGACGCGTTCACGTTCGCCTTCGGCACCGAGTGGTTCATCCGCACGGGCCAGGGCCCGGGCATCACGGAGACGGACCTGATGGCCGGTCTCTGATCCCGGCTTGGCCGGCCCGGGCCAACCGAACCGGGTCAGGCCGGGCACGAGTTGCCCGTCCTGACCCCGTGTCGCCCCTCCCATCACGCGTGATCGCTCCCCAATCACACGAGATCCGCCTTCGATCACACGAGTCACGGCCCCGATCACGCGAGTTACCAATCCGGCCAAAAGTAGGCCGACCCCCGCGCGGCACGTAACCGTTGCTACAAAGCCATTCGGCCGTGACTGTGGTCGGATTGGTAACGATCGACACAGTACGCTCCTGACCACGCGGGTCCAGCCCCGATCACGCGAGCCGTCCCTCCAGATAGCGCGAGTTCGCCGGTCCGATACGCCGCACTCGGGTGACCAGAGCCGTGACTCGCGTGATCAGAAACGGAACTCGCGTGTTCGAGCGCGTAACTCGCGGCAGGCGCTACCCGAGGAGGGCACGTGCGCAGGACCATCGACTGGGCGGACGGCGCGATCGTCATCATCGACCAGACCGCGCTGCCCGCGGAGTACCGGCTGCTCGAGCTGCGGACCGTCGGCGAACTGGTCGACGCGATCAAGCGGCTGGCCGTGCGTGGCGCACCCGCGCTCGGAGCGGCGGGTGCGCTGGGCGTCGCGCTGGCGGCCCGTCTCGGCGGGGACGTCCGGGCCGACGCCGAGCTCGTCGCCCAGGCCCGGCCGACCGCGGTCAACCTGGCCTGGGGCGTCGAACGCGCGCTCGCGAAGCTCCCCGAGGGTGCCGACGCGGTCCTCGCGGAGGCGCAAGCCCTGCTCACCGAGGACGAACGACTGAACAAGACGGCGTCGGCGCACGCGGCCGAGATCGTGCTGGCTGAATGCCCGCGCCGGCCGCTGCGGCTGCTCAGCCACTGCAACGCCGGGCATCTGGCGACCGTCGGCTGGGGCAGCGCGCTCGGCGTCGTCTGGCACCTGCACGAACGCGGTCTCGTCGAGGAGGTCCTCGTTGACGAGACGCGCCCGCTGCTCCAGGGCGCCCGGCTGACGGCGTGGGAACTGGCGCAGGCGAAAGTCCCCTACCGCGTCCAGCCCGACGGCGCGGCCGCCGCGGCGATGGCGCGCGGGCTGGTCGACTGCGTGCTCGTCGGCGCCGACCGGATCGCGGCCAACGGCGATGTCGCCAACAAGATCGGCACCTACGGCCTGGCGATCGCCGCAAAACACCACGGCGTGCCGTTCGTCGTGGTCGCCCCCTCGTCCACAGTGGACAGGCGGCTCGCGGACGGCACGGGCATCGCCATCGAAGAACGCGACGCCCGCGAGCTCACCGAATACGCCGGGGTACTCCTCACGCCGCCGGACGCGCGGGTCTTCAACCCCGCGTTCGACGTCACGCCGTCGGCGCTGATCACGGCCGTGGTCACCGAGCACGGCCGCTTCACGTCCTAAGGGCGCGGGCCGATCTCGCGGCCGCCGTCGGTCACGGTGATCGCCATCGCCGGACACGAATCCGCCGCGTCGAGCACGGTTTCGTCGGCGTCCACGGCCGAGGTCACCGGGTGCGCGACCGCGCCGTCCAGCGCGAACACCTCCGGCAGCAGCGCGGCACACATCCCCGAGCCGATGCAAGTGTGTTCGTCGATCTCCACGTGCCAGGTCATCGTCACCATCCGATCGGCATCGTCCGCGGTCCGCGGACGATCATCTGCGTCTTCCACACGATATCGCCGGCGAGGCGCAGCGCCGGCATTTCGGTGACCAACGCGCGCAGCGCCTCCTGCAGCTCCAGCCGGGCGAGCGGCGCGCCCAGGCAGTGGTGGACGCCGTGGCCGAAGCCGAGGTGGTGGTTCTCGGGGCGGTCGAAGCGCAGCTTGTCCGCGTCGCCGAACTGCAGCCCGTCGCGGTTGGCCGCGCCGACGGCGACCAGCACCGGCTCGCCCGCCCGCACGAGCACGTCGCCGACCTCGACGTCTTCGGTGGCGTAGCGCGGGAACGCGGCGCCGGCGCCCAGCGGGACGAACCGCAGCAGTTCCTCGACCGCCGCCGGGATCAGGTCCGGGTCGGCGCACAGCCGCTCCCACTGCTCGTGCTGGTCCTGCAGCGCGTAGACGAAGTTCGGGATCTGGCTCGCGGTGGTCTCGTGCCCGGCGATCAGGACGCCGACGCACAGGTCGACCAGTTCCAGCTCGGTGAGCCGGTCGCGAACGTCGCGGGCTTCGATCAGCGCCGTCATCAGGTCGTCCTGGGGGCGCGTGCGGTGGTCGGCGATCAGGCCGCGCATGTAGTCGCGCAGTTCTTCGCGGTTGCGCACGAACTCTTCGGGCGTCAGCCCGCTGGTGGACAACGCCGCGTCACTCCAGACGCGGAACTTCGGCCGGTCGGCGACCGGGACGCCGAGCAGCTCGCAGATCACCGCGACCGGGATCGGCAGCGCGTAGGCGTCGACGAGGTCGGCGGGCGGGCCGGCCGCCTTCATGTCCGCGATCAGCTCCGCCGCGAGGGAAGCGACGCGCGGCCGGATCAGCTCGACCCGCCGCGTGGTGAACGCCTTCGCGACCAGCGTCCGCAGCCGCGTGTGGTCCGGCGGGTCCATCTGCAGGATGCCGCCGTCCTGCACGGCGGGCGAAAGGCGCGGCGCGTCCTTTTCCTTCTCCATCGCCCGCGAGAATCGGCGGTCGCCCAGCACCAGCCGCGCGTCGGCGTAGCGCGTGGCCAGCCACGCCGGCTCGCCGTAGATCATCTTCACCCGCACCATGCCCTCGGCTTCGCGGGCGGCCGCGTAGGCCTCGTCGAGGTCGAGCCCCGCCTCCTCGTTGAAGGGGTAGGCAAGCGGTTCGGCAGTCATGAGGTACCCCCGTGCTCCAGATTTGTAAGCAGCCGCTTACAACGCTACACAGCGATCATGCTCACGTCGAGCGCCGTGGTGATCACCCAAGGTCACGCCGTAGCGGAAAGTTTCCGTCCGGATGTCACGGTCAGCCATTGCCTTGTCACGAAGACCTAGGTTACGGTGACCTAGGTGTGGATCGAGATCCTCTTGCTGTCGAAGCTGGCCGGCTCGCCGATGCACGGTTACGAACTGCGCAAGGCCGTGGAGGCGTCGACCGGCCACACCTTGTCGAACAACTCGCTCTACCCGACGCTGCGGCGTTTCGTCGACGCGGGCGCAGTGAGCCGCAGCGCGGAGGAGCAGGAGGCCAAACCGCCGCGGCACGTCTACACGATCACCGACGTCGGGCGGGAGCTGCTGCACGACATGCTCGCCGACTTCCCGATCGACCTGGCGCTCAACGAGCCCGAGTTCCTGGCCCGGGTCGGGAACTTCACCTGGCTGCGCGAGGACGAACGAGCACGCGTGCTCGGCACTCGCGAGCGCGCGCTGACCGCCGAGCACGCCCGGGTCAGCGGGCTGGCCGCCGGGCAGGCCGACCCCTGGAGCCGGGCCGCGCTGCAGCACGTCCTGGGGAAGTTCGACGCCGAACTCCGCTGGCTCGCCGACCTGAAAACCGACCCGAGAGAAGGCGCATGACCACCACCGAAGAAACGCCTCGGCTCCCCTTCGCCCGCGAGAACGCGCTGGCGATCGCCCCGGACTACGAAGCTCTCCGCCGGCAGGCGCCGGTGAGCCGGGTGCTGACGCCCGCCGGCGATCCGGCGTGGCTCATCACGTCGTACGAGGAGGCCAAGGAGGTCTTCCGCGACCGGCGCTTCGGGCGCTCGCACCCGAAGCCGGAAGAGGCGTCGCGGATTTCCTACGCCGCGGTGCAGGACGGCCCGAGCGGCGACTTCGAAACCGAAGAGCGGGAACACAAGCGGATGCGCCGGATGCTCGCGCCCGCCTTCTCCGCGCCCCGCATGCGCGCTCTCGGCGACCGCATCGCGGAGCTGACCGACCGCTGCCTCGACGACCTGCAGGCCGCCCGCGACGCCAACCCCGGCGAGCCCGTCGATCTGACCGACTTCCTCGCGTTCCCCTTGCCGGTGCTGGTGATCTGCGAACTGCTCGGCGTGCCGTACGCCGACCGGGAGCACTTCCGCGGGCTGTCCGAGCGGATCGCGCTGATGGACGGCGGCGAGGACGCCCAGGCGGCGATGACCGAGTTCAAGGCCTACATGACGAAGCTCGCCGACGCCAAGCGCGCCGACCCCCAGCCGGACGTCATCTCGGACATGGTCGCGGTCCAGGCCGACGACCCGTCCTTCACCGACGACGACCTCGCCCGGCTGGCGACCGGTCTGCTGTTCGCCGGCCACGAAACGACGTCCACGCGCATCGCCATGGGCACGTTGTTCCTGCTCAGCGACCCTGCCCGCCGCGATCGGTTCGCCGCCGACCCCGAGGGCCAGGTGAACCAGACCGTCGAGGAGATCCTGCGGCTGACGGCCACCAGCGGCACCGGCCTGCTGCGGTACGCCCACGAGGACGTCGAGATCGCCGGGACGCGGATCATGCGCGGCGACGCGGTGCTCATCGCCAGCGACGCGGCCAACCGCGACGCGTCGGTGTTCGCCGACCCCGACGACTTCGCCCCGGACCGGACGCCGAACGTGCACCTCGCCTTCGGCACCGGCGCCCACGTCTGCATCGGCGCCAACCTCGCCCGCACCGAGCTGCGGACGGTGTTCCCGAAGCTGTTCCGCCGCTTCCCCGGCCTGCGGCTGGAGGCCGGGATCGACGAGATCCCGGTCCGCACCAACCGCGTCGCCGGCGGCGTCGAGCGCGTCCCCGTGGCGTGGTGAGCCGTGGAGATCACCGCCGACACCGCCAGCTGTGTCTCGTCCGGACAGTGCGTCCTGCTCGCCCCGCACACGTTCGACCAGGACGAGGAGGACGGCACGGTCGTCCTCCTCACGGCCGAGCCCGCCCCCGGTGAGCAGGACGCGGTCCGGCAGGCGGAGCTGAGCTGCCCCGCCGCCGCGATCCGCGTCACCGGCTGAGCCACCGCGCTCCGGCCCGGCTTGACGGTTAACCTTCACCGGTGACCGAACAGCCGGGCCGGAAGCGTGACGCGGCCGCGACGCGGCAGGCGCTGCTGGACGCCGGCGCGAAGCTGTTCGCCGAGCGCGGGTTCGACCGGACGACCGTGCGGGACATCGCCGACCTGGCCGGGGTCAACCAGTCACTGCTGTTCCGCTACTTCGGCAGCAAGGAAGCGCTGTTCGAAGAGGTCATCGCCCGCAGCGGGCGCGAGCACCTCGAAACGCACCCGCCGCAGCGGCTGCTCAGCGCTTCGCTGCGCAACATGCTCGAGCCAGGGGGCGACCGGAACCGGACGCTGGAGACGTACCTGCGCTCGTCGGGCAGCGGCGACGTCGGGGCCGTGCTCCGCGAGGAAATCGGCCAGGAGTACGCCCGGATCCTGGCCACGCTGACCGACGCCCCGGACGCCGAGCTGCGCGCCGACCTCGCGCTGGCCTGGCTGATGGGCATCGGGGTGGTCCGCGAGATCACCGGCAAGCAGCCGCTGGCCGGCGCCGACCCCGACGACATCGTCCGGCTCGTCCTCACCGCCGTCCGGACGCTGCTGGAGCGCGCCGAATGAGCCGCGCCCAATGATCCGCGCCGAATGATCACGGCAGGGCGCGCCGCAGCAGTTCCGCCAGGTGCACCGGCTCACGACCCGACTCCTGGGCGATCTGCGTCCGGCAGCTGAAGCCGTCCGACACGACCACCGTCTCCGGGGACGCCGCGCGGATCGCGGGAAGCATCCGGTCTTCGGCGACCGCCTTCGACACGTCGTAGTGACCGCGCTCGAAGCCGAAGTTGCCGGCCAGGCCGCAGCAACCCGAGTCCAGCGTGGTGTTCCGGACGCCCGCGGCCGCCAGCGCGGACTCGTCGGCGCCGAAGCCCAGGACGGCGTGCTGGTGGCAGTGCACCTGCGTGATCGCGTCGACGTCGAGGTCCGCGAACGGGATCGGCGCCCGGGCCAGGAGTTCCGCGAACGTGAACGTCCGCGACGCCAGCAGCTCGGCGCGCGGGTCGCCCGGCAGCAGCGCGGGCAGGTCGCCGCGGAACAACGCCGTGCAGCTCGGTTCCAGGCCCGCCACCTCGTACCCGTCCGCCAGGTACGGCGCCAGCACGTCCAGGGTCCGGTCCAGGACCCGGCGGGCGACGCCGAGCTGGCCCGTCGACACCCAGGTGAGTCCACAACAGACTCCGCGGTCCGGCAGGACGACGTCGTAGCCGGCCGCGGTCAGCACCTCGTGCGCGGCCGCCAGCACCGACGGCGTCAGGTAGTTGTTGAACGAATCCGGCCAGAGCACCACGCGGCGCTCGCCCGGCGCCCGGCGTCGCAGATCCGCCCGCGTCCGGGTGAACGGCGCGGGCGCGAACTGCGGCAGCGCGCGTTCCGGGGCGATCCCGCCCAGCCGTTTGAGCAGGCCGGACACCCGCCGGGACCGCCCGACGGCGTTGGCCAGGCGGGGCATCCGCGCGCTCAGCCGCAGCCAGAGCGGCAGCCAGCCCATCGAGTAGTGCGACGCCGGGCGCCGCCGCCGCCGGTAGTGCTGGTGCAGGAACTCCGCCTTGTAGGTCGCCATGTCGACATCGACCGGGCAGTCGGACAGGCAACCCTTGCAGGACAGGCACAAGTCCAAGGCTTCGCGCACTTCGGACGAGCGCCAGCCGTCCGTGATCACCTCACCGTTGATCATCTCCGCCAGCAGGTGTGCTCGGCCGCGCGTCGAGTGCTTCTCTTCGCGGGTCGCCCGATAGCTCGGGCACATCACGCCGCCGCCGCTGGTGTTGCGGCACTTCCCGACGCCGACGCAGCGCCGCATCGCCTGGCCGAAACTCCCCCGGTCTTCGGGGTATCCCAGCACGGTGACGTCCTCAATGGACAGTGGCGCCGGACGGACGCGGAGGTTCGCGTCGACCGGCCGCGGCGCCACCAGGATGCCGGGGTTCATCCGCCCGGCGGGGTCGAAGATCGCCTTGAACCGCGCGAAGACGTCCATCATTTCCGGGCTGTACATGCGGGACAGCAGTTCGGACCGCGCCTGCCCGTCGCCGTGCTCGCCGGACAGCGATCCGCCGTGCGCCGCGACGAGGTCCGCGGCCTCCTCGAGGAACCGCCGGAACCCGGCGATCCCCTGCGAGGACAGCAGATCGAAGTCCAGCCGCAGGTGCAGGCAGCCCTCGCCGTAGTGGCCGTAGACCACGCTGCGGCGCCCGTGCGCCCGCATGAGCTCCTTGAACTCGCGCAGGTACGCGCCGAGCCGCTCCGGCGGGACGGCGGCGTCCTCCCAGCCGGGCCAGGCCTCCGAGCCGTCGGCGAGCCGGGTCGCGAGCCCGGCGCCTTCTTCGCGGATGCGCCACAACCGGCGTTGCGCGGCCGGGTCGTCGAGGATCGTGAAGCCGGTGAGGTCGAGCGACGAGGCCAGCGCGCGGGCCCGCTCGGCCGGATCGTCCCCGGCCAGTTCGACGAACAGCCAGGCCCCGCCCGGCGGCAGGTCGCCGGCCCGGCCGGGGAGCATCGCGACGAGCTCGGCGTCCACGCCCTCGACGGTCAGCGGGGACCACGGCAGGATCGACGGCACCGCGTCGGCGGCGGCGATGTCGGACGGGAACCCCAGCACCGCCAGCACCCGGCGCTTCGGCAGCTCGGCCAGCGCGACCGTGGCCTCCAGGACGGTCACGCACGTGCCCTCGCTGCCGACGAGCGCCTTGGCGACGTCGAAACCGTTCTCCGGCAACAAGTGTTCGAGCCCGTAGCCCGAGACGCGGCGTGGCCACGTCGAGAGTTCCTTGCGCAGCACCGCCAGGTTGTCCCGCACCAGCGCGCGCAGCTCGTCGAAGATCCGGCCTTCGGCGGGTTCGTCCCGGCCGGCCCGCAGCCGCGTGCCGTCGTAGAGCAGGACGTCCAGCGACCGGACGACGTCGGCCGTGCGGCCCCACGCCACCGAGTGCGAGCCGCAGGCGTTGTTGCCGATCATCCCGCCGAGCGTGCAGCGGCTGTGCGTCGACGGGTCCGGGCCGAACCGCAGCCCGTGCGGGGCGGCGACCGCCTGCAGGTCGTCCAGCACCGTGCCGGGCAGCACGCGCGCGAGCCGTCTCTCGGGGTCCAGCTCGAGGACGCCGCCGAGGTGCCTCGACGTGTCGATCACCAGCCCCGGCCCGCAGGCGTTCCCGGCGACGCTCGTGCCGCCACCGCGCGCGATCACCGGCAGGTCGCGCGCGCGGGCCTCGGCGACCGCGGCGACGACGTCGTCGACGGTCCGGGGCAGCACCACGCCGCGGGGGACGTGACGGTAGTTGGACGCGTCGGTGGTGTACAGCGCGAGCGTGGCGGCGTCGGTGAGGATCTCCACGCCCCCATTCAAGACGATCGGTGGGACGATCCGCTGCGTGACGATCGACCTGCACACGCACAGCACCGCCTCCGACGGGACCACGCCGCCCGCGGAGCTGCCCCGGCTGGCCGTCCTCGCCGGCCTGACGGTGATCGCCTTGACCGATCACGACACGTTCGCCGGACTGGCCGAGGCGACGAACGCGGCGGACGGCGTCGAGGTGGTCCCCGGCGTCGAGATCTCGTGCCGCCTCGACGACGCCGAGGTGCACCTGCTGGGCTACTTCGCCGACCCGGGGCACGCGCCGCTGGCGGCCGAACTGGAGCTGATCCGCACCGACCGGACCCGCCGCGCGGTGCGGATGGTGGAGCGCTGCCGCGAGCTGGGCGCGCCGATCACGCTCCCGCAGGTCGAGGCCATCGCGGGCGGCGCACCCCTCGGCCGCCCCCACGTCGCGTCGGCCCTGGTGGCGGCGGGCGTGATCGAGGACACGGCGGGCGCGTTCACCCCGGCCTGGATCGCCGACGGCGGCCGCGCGGACGTGCCGAAACACGTTTTGGCGACGACGGAGGCGATCGCATTGGTCCGCGCGGCAGGCGGCGCGGCGGTGCTCGCCCACCCGCGGTCGGTGAAGCGCCGAGCCGAGGTCACGGACGTCCAGCTGGCCCGGCTCGCCGAAGCGGGTCTCGCCGGGATCGAGGCGGACCACCCGGAGCAGCCGCCGGAGGTCAGGCAGCGGCTGAGCGAGGTGGCCACGGAGCTGGGGCTGGCGATCACCGGATCGAGCGACTTCCATGGCGACCGCAAGCCGGTCCGCCTCGGCGAGTTCACGACGTCCCCGGAGGTACTGGCGGCTCTCCGCGAGGCCGCTGAACAGCCGTGAATGGCACATTGAGGGACTTGACGTCCCTCAATGTGCCATTCACGGACCTTCTCGGGGCAGGTCTATGCGGCGACGCCGGACGCCGCGGCCGCAAGCCGCCGCTCGACCAGGGCGGACGCCTCCTCCAGCGGTGTGGTCCCGTTGGCCTTCGCGGCCTCGAGGAGGTCAGCGACGGTCCGCTCGATCGTCTCCACCCGGGCAAGCGCCGCGTCGTGGCTCAGGCCGCCTGCCTCCCGCGAGAGGGTGTAGAGGATGCCGCCCGCGCTCGCCACGTAGTCCGGGATCCACAGCACGCCCCGCGCGGCGAGGTCGGCCGCGACCGCGTCGGCCGTGAGCTGGTTGTTGGCCGGGCCGACCACCACCGGTGTGTCGAGCCGGGCCACCGTCGCCGGGCTCAGGACCCCGCCGACCGCCGCCGGGATCACCACGTCGGCCGTCAAGGTGAGCGCTTTTTCCGGCTCCACCCAGGTCAGTCCGCTGCTCTCGGCTGAAGCTCGCTTCGCCGAGTCGGTATCGGAGACGACGACGTCGGCGCCGGCCGCCCGCAAGCGAGCGGCCAAGTGGGTGCCGACCGCGCCGTAGCCGCTGATCACCGCCCGGCGGCCCGTCATGTCCGCCGTGCCGAACACGGCACGGAGCGCGGCGAGCACGCCGATGGCGGTCGGACCGCTGGATGAGCCCGTGCCGCCCGCGGACTCCGGCGTGCAGAACGCGAACGCCGAGACCTCGCGGAACACCAGCATGTCGTCCGGTCCGGTGCCGACGTCCGGGCCGGCGAGGTAGGCCCCGCCGAACTCGGCGATCAGGTCGGCGTGGTCGAGGAGGACGTCCCGGCGGTCCGCCGGCGTCAGCACGCGTCCCGGTTCCGGCGCGATGACGCTCTTGCCGCCTCCGTACGCGAGTCCCGCGACGGCGCACTTGGCCGTCATCGCGGCGGACAGGCGGAGGACGTCGGCGACGGCCTGGTCGAGGCCGGCGTACGGCTTGAAGCGGCAGCCGCCGACGGCGGGGCCGAGGGCGGTCGAATGGATCGCGATCATCGTGGTGACGCCGGATCGACGGCCACGGCGGGCCACGAGCTGCTCATGTGCGGTCATGTCGGCCTAAGTTAGAGTGAACATCGACGAAGTCGGCGAGCCGCCGAACGAAATTCGGTCCCGATACGGAGGTCCCGGTGCTGGACGAACTTGATTCGGCGATCGTGCGCCTGCTGCAGGAGGACGCGCGGCAGACCAACCGGGACATCGCCCGCAAGGTCGGCATCGCGCCGTCGACGTGTCTCGAACGGATCCGGTTGCTCCGCGAACGCGGCGTCATCCGCGGTTACCACGCCGACATCGACCTCGCGAGCCTCAACCGCGGCGTCCGGGCGCTCGTCACGGCGCAGGTGCGGCCGCTGAGCCGGGCGGTGATCGATTCCTTCCAGCGGTCGATCGCCGAGCTGCCGGAAGTGCTTTCGGTGTACGTCACGGCCGGAAACGACGATTTCCTGATCGAAGTGACCACTCCCGGCATCGACGCGTTGCACGCTTTCCTCACCGACCGGCTGGCATTGCGCCGTGAGATCGTCGGCTTCCGGACGTCGATCGTTTTCCGCCACCTGCGCAAGACCACGCTTGAACCGCTTTCCTGAGGGGTACTCCGGGATTACCCCGGAGCAGCGCGACACGCCACCCCTACGTGGAGACCCTAAATCCCCGGGTTCGCACGCTGGGAGGCGGAAACTGTCGGTGGTGGGGCGTCTAATGAGCACGACGGGAAGGAGGCGCCGCCATGATCACCGAATTGAACCATCGTGAGCGGGCCACGTTGAGAGCCGTGGCCGGGGGCCAGGCCGAGATCAGCTGCAGCTGCGAGCCAGACCTGTTCATCGACGGCCTGAGCTGCTGTGACCAGACGACCGTGCACCGGCTGGCGCGGCTCGGCCTGATCGCCCCGGCCCGCCCCGGCAAGTGCGGCGAGCGCGTGCCCGCCCTGCTCACCGAGGCCGGCTCGCAGGCACTGGGCGAGGTCCTCGCCGTCGCCGCGTAATCGCGTTGCCACACACTGGGGTTACTGCCAGCATCACCCGATGCACGTATTCCTCGAAACCGAGCGGCTGATCCTCCGCCGGTTCACCGAGAACGACGCCGACGCGCTGTTCGAGCTCTACGACGACCCGGCCGTGATGAAGTACCTCAATGGGGGCCTGCCGGCGGATCGCACCGAGATCGTCACTCTCGACCTCCCCGCGTTCCTCGGTTACTACGAGCGTTTCCCCGGTTACGGGTTCTGGGCGGCGATCGAGAAGCGCACCGGTGATTTCCTGGGGTGGTTCCACTTCCGGCCGCGTCCGGCAGATCCGGCGGACGAGCCCGAGCTGGGGTACCGGCTGCACCAGAAGGCGTGGGGCCAGGGCTACGGCACCGAGGGTTCGGCGGCTTTGCTCGCGAAGGGCTTCACCGAGCTGGGGGTCCGGCGCGTCACGGCGTTCACGATGACGGTGAACCACCGCTCGCGCCGCGTCATGGAAAAGCTGGGGATGACGTTCCTCCGCACGTTCTTCGAAGAGTTCCCCGAGCACGAACGAGCCCCGGGCAGCGAACAAGGCGAAGTCGCGTACGCGATAACCCGCGAAGAGTGGCTGGCCCGCAACGGTTCCTGAAGGGTCCGGTCAGGCGGTGATCCAGTGGTCGCCCACGGAACTTGGGGCGGCTTCGCCGTTGGTCTGGTCTGCCAGCCAGCTTTCGAAAGCTTCAACCTGGCCCGGCTCGAGGCCGGTCTCGAAGTGGGCTCGCTCCTCGAAGCGGGTCGCATGGAGGAGGTACGGCGACGCGCGCAGGTCGTTCTCCAGCCGGCCCGCGCGGTCGTAGCCGACCGCCACGTCGACCATGCGCAGCCGACGGTGTTCTAGTACACCAACAACTTCCAGTGCGTCCGAAACGGACTGACCGTACGCGCGGATGAGCCCGCCGACGCCCAGCAACACGCCGCCGAAGTACCGCGTCACCACCGCGACCGTGTCGGTCAGCTCGCGGCGGCGCAGCACTTCCAGCATCGGCGTGCCCGCGGTGCCCGCCGGCTCGCCGTCGTCACTGGACCGCCGAGTTCGCCCATCCGGCCCCAAAACGAAGGCGTGACAGTGGTGCCGCGCCTGCGGATCGGCGCGGCGGCGGGCCGCGATGAACTCGCGCGCGGCCTCCTCCGAGGTCACCGGAGCGAGCGCGCACAGGAAGCGGGAGCGCTTGATCTCGATCTCGTGGACGCTCGTCCGAGCCACGGAGAGATAACGATCAGCCATCGGACGAGTCCGCCATGTACCCAGCTTCCCACCCCGCGACGACGTCGCGACACGTGCCCCAGACCACTGGGGACAGACATTTCCGCAGGTCACGGCGCTGCCATACCGCCGAGCGGGAGACCCAGCCCGGCATATGGGACTACCCTGGGCGGCGTCAACGGAAGCGTGGCATTTCCCACCCGGGCACAACGACGTATGTCGATAACAGCGAATTCACACTATCGTCATAAGACCCGGCGAACCCGGGAGTAACACCGCGCGCTCCGTCCGGTCCCCACCACAGTGGCCGGTCTGTGCGCGCACGCAGAACCCGACATGTTCGGCTGCCCAGCGTCGTGCGGCCTCCCAGATGCTCCGCTTCCGGTTCCGGGCCACAGAGCCCGGCCGATCCTTCGCGGCATCTTGCACTGCGACACCACCATCGCCGACAACAGCAACTGTTCTCGACTGACCATCGCGGTACCGGACCACTTCGTTAACCGGTTCAGCAAGAACCACTCGATGGAGTGAGTACCGGTCGCGCCAACGCCTTGGGAGGCGGCCAGCCGTGACCCACCGTGCCAGTTCCCTGCCCCCGTTCGGGGAGCAGCTCAGCAACGCCGAGGCCGAGGGCCTCTACCGGAGCGACTACGAACACGACGCCTGCGGTGTCGCCTTCGTCGCCGACCTGACCGGGCGACGGGATCATTCGATCGTCGCCAAGGCCCTGGTCGCGTTGCGCAACCTGGAACATCGCGGAGCACGCGGCGCCGAACCGGACACCGGCGACGGCGCCGGACTGCTCATCCAGATCCCGGACGAGTTCTACCGCGAGGTCGTGGACTTCGAGCTCCCCGAGCCGGGTACCTACGCCGTCGGCACGGCTTTCCTGCCGCAGGACGAAAAGCGCCGCGGCCGGGCCATGACGACCATCGAGCGCATCGCGGCGGAAGAGGACATGCGCGTCCTCGGCTGGCGCGAGCTGCCGGTGCACACCGAGCACTGCGGGCCGACCGCGGCCGAGACCATGCCGCACTTCACCCAGCTGTTCCTCGCCGCGCGCCGCCCGAAACCGGAGCATTCGGACCCGCTGCACATCGAGCGCAGCGCGTTCTGCGTCCGCAAGCGCGCCGAGCACGAGCTCGTCGAGGACACCGGGGAACCGGCTGTCTACTTCGCGTCCTTGTCTTCGCGCACGATCGTCTACAAAGGAATGCTCACCGAGCCCCAGGTCGAGCGGTTCTTCGCCGACCTGACCGACGAGCGCGTCACCAGCGCCATCGGCCTGGTGCACTCGCGCTTCTCCACCAACACGTTCCCGTCGTGGCCGCTGGCGCACCCGTACCGCTACGTCGCGCACAACGGCGAGATCAACACGTTGCGCGGCAACCGCAACTGGATGGACGCCCGCGAGGCGCTGCTCGAGACCGATCTGATCCCGGGCGACCTCAAGCGGATCTACCCGGTGATCACGCGCGGCGCCAGCGACTCGGCGTCCTTCGACGAGGTCCTCGAACTGCTCCACCTCGGCGGCCGCTCGCTGCCCCACGCCGTCCTGATGATGATCCCGGAGGCCTGGGAGAACCACCAGGAGATGGACCCCGCGCGGCGCGCGTTCTACGAGTTCCACTCGACGCTGATGGAGCCGTGGGACGGCCCGGCGCTCGTCGCCTTCACCGACGGCTCCCAGATCGGTGCCGTCCTCGACCGCAACGGCCTGCGCCCCGGCCGGTACTGGGTGACCGACGACGGGCTCGTCGTGCTCGCCTCCGAAGTCGGCGTGCTCGACATCGACCCGGCGACGATCGTCCGGAAGGGGCGCCTCGAGCCCGGCCGGATGTTCCTGGTGGACACCGTCGAAGGCCGGATCATCGAGGACGAAGAGGTCAAGACCGAGCTGGCCACCGCGCACCCGTACGACGAATGGGTCGACGCCGGCCTGCTGCAGCTCGAGGACCTGCCCGAGCGCGACCGCGAAGTGCCGCTGCACGCCGCGCTCGTCCGCCGCCAGCAGGCGTTCGGTTACACCGAGGAAGAACTCGAAGCCATCCTCGAACCGATGGCCCGCAGCGGCGCGGAGCCGATCGGCTCGATGGGCAACGACTCTCCGCTCGCCACGCTGTCCAGCCGGCCACGGCTGATCTTCGACTACTTCATCCAGCTGTTCGCGCAGGTCACGAACCCGCCGCTGGACGCCATCCGCGAGGAGCTCGTCACCGCGCTCGGCGCGCAGATCGGCGCCGAACCGAACCTCCTCGACGGCAACGCCGCCAGCTGCCGCCGGATCGCGCTGCCATTCCCGGTGCTCGACAACGACCAGCTCGCCAAGCTGGTGCACGTCAACGACGACGGCGACCTGCCGGAGTTCCAGGCGGTCACCGTGCTCGGCCGCTACAACGTGCACGGCGGTGGCGACGCGCTGGTCCAGCGGCTCGACGAGATCCGCGCCGAGGTGTCGGAGGCGATCGAGGACGGCGCCCGGCTGATCGTGCTGTCCGACCGCGGCCTCGACGAGCACCACGCGCCGATCCCGTCGCTGCTGCTCACCGGCGCGGTGCACCACCACCTCGTCCGCGAAAAGACGCGCACGCAGGTCGGCCTCATCGTCGAGGCAGGCGACGCGCGCGAGGTGCACCACATCGCGTTGCTCATCGGCTACGGCGTCGCCGCGGTGAACCCGTACCTGGCGATGGCGACCGTCGAGGAGATGGCCCACCAGGGCCTGATCCCGGGGGTGACGCCGAAGCAGGCGACGCAGAACCTGATCAAGGCGCTCGGCAAGGGCGTCCGCAAGACGATGTCGAAGATGGGCGTTTCGACCGTCGCGTCCTACACCGGCGCGCAGATCTTCGAAGCGATCGGGCTCGGCGAAGAGGTCATCGAGAACTGCTTCACCGGCACGACGTCCCGCCTCGGCGGTGTCGGCTTCGAGACGCTCGCCGACGAAGTCGCGAAGCGGCACAAGTACGCGTTCCCGGCCGACGGCGTCCGCGCCGCCCACCGCGAGCTGGAGACCGGCGCGGACTACCAGTGGCGCCGCGAGGGTGAACCGCACCTGTTCAACCCGCAGACGGTGTTCAAGCTCCAGCACTCCACGCGCGCCGGGAAGTACGACGTCTTCAAGGAGTACACGAAGGCCGTCGACGACCAGGCCGAGAAGCTGCTGACGCTGCGCGGGCTGTTCGACTTCAAGTACGGCAAGCGCGCGCCGGTGCCGATCGAAGAGGTCGAGCCGGTCTCGGAGATCGTCAAGCGGTTCGCCACCGGCGCCATCTCCTACGGCTCGATCTCGATGGAGATGCACCAGACCCTCGCCATCGCGATGAACCGCCTCGGCGGCAAGTCCAACACCGGCGAAGGCGGCGAAGACGCGGAGCGGCTGTACGACCCGGAGCGGCGCAGCGCCGTGAAGCAGGTCGCGTCCGGCCGGTTCGGCGTCACGAGCGAGTACCTCGTCAACGCCGACGACATCCAGATCAAGATGGCGCAGGGCGCGAAGCCCGGCGAAGGCGGGCAGCTGCCCGGCGCGAAGGTGTACCCGTGGATCGCGAAGACGCGGTTCTCGACGCCGGGCGTCGGCCTCATTTCGCCGCCGCCGCACCACGACATCTACTCGATCGAGGACCTGGCGCAGCTGATCCACGACCTCAAGAACGCCAACCCGAACGCGCGCATCCACGTGAAGCTCGTGTCCGAGGTCGGCGTCGGGACGGTCGCCGCGGGCGTGTCCAAGGCGCACGCCGACGTCGTGCTCATCTCGGGCCACGACGGCGGGACTGGCGCGTCGCCGCTGTCGTCCATCAAGCACGCCGGCGGCCCGTGGGAGCTCGGCCTGGCCGAGACGCAGCAGACGCTGCTGGCCAACCGGCTGCGCGACCGGATCGTCGTGCAGACCGACGGCCAGCTCAAGACCGGCCGTGACGTCATCGTCGCGGCACTGCTCGGCGCCGAGGAGTTCGGCTTCGCGACCGCGCCGCTGGTGGTGTCCGGCTGCATCATGATGCGCGTCTGTCACCTCGACACCTGCCCGGTGGGCGTCGCGACGCAGAACCCGAAGCTGCGCGAGAAGTTCAGCGGCAAGGCCGAATACGTCATCAACTTCTTCGAGTTCATCGCCCAGGAAGTGCGCGAGTACCTGGCCGAGCTGGGTTTCCGGTCGATCGCCGAGGCCGTCGGGCACGCCGAGTTCCTCGACAAGCGCAAGGCCGTCGAGCACTGGAAGGCGTCCGGGCTCGACCTGTCGCCGATCTTCCACGTGCCGGACGTGGCCCCGGCCGGGCTGCGCCTGCAGCAGAAGCCGCAGGACCACGGGCTCGAGAAGGCACTCGACAACACGCTGATCCAGCTCGCCGAGGGCGCGTTGAACTCCGGCGACAAGGTGCGGCTGGAACTGCCCGTGCGCAACGTGAACCGGACCGTGGGCACCATGCTCGGCTCGGAGCTGACCCGGCGGTGGGGCGGCGAAGGCCTGCCCGACGACACCATCGACGTCACCTTCACCGGCACCGCGGGCCAGTCGTTCGGCGCGTTCCTGCCGAAGGGCATCACGCTGCGGCTCTACGGCGACGGCAACGACTACGTCGGCAAGGGCCTCTCCGGCGGACGGCTGATCGTGCGGCCGCCGAAGGAGGCGCGGATCGCCGCCGAGGACCACATCATCGCCGGCAACGTGATCGCCTACGGCGCGACCAGCGGCGAGATCTTCATCCGCGGCAAGGTCGGCGAGCGGTTCTGCGTGCGCAACTCGGGCGCGCTGGCCGTCGTCGAAGGCGTCGGCGACCACGGCGGCGAGTACATGACCGGCGGCCGGATGGTCGTGCTCGGCCCGATCGGGCGCAACTTCGCGGCCGGCATGTCCGGCGGCATCGCGTACGTGCTGGACCTGCCCGCGCACCGCGTCAACCCGGAGATGGTCGACCTCGACCCGCTCGACTCCGAAGACGCGGACTTCCTGCGCGAAACGCTGGAGAAGCACTACAACGAAACGGAATCCGCGGTCGCGCGGGAACTGCTGGCCGACTGGGACGCGGGTGTCGACCGCTTCGGGAAGGTCATGCCGAAGGACTACAAGCGCGTGCTCGCCGCTCAGGTGCAGGCGGAGCGCGACGGGCGCGACGTGAACGAGGCGATCATGGAGGCAGCTCATGGCTGATAATCGCGCAGCCAGTCATGAGTGCCGACCGGCAGTGTTGATGCGGGACACCCGCACCCGGGGGAGTGTCCCGCAAGAAACGGAGGCCGCACATGGCTGACCCCAAGGGCTTTCTGACCACCACCCGCGAAGAGCCGAAGCGCCGTCCGGTCGACCTGAGGCTGATGGACTGGCGAGAGGTCTACGAAGACTTCGCCACGACGAAGCTGCAGAAGCAGGCCGGCCGCTGCATGGACTGCGGCATCCCGTTCTGCCACCAGGGCTGCCCGCTCGGGAACCTCATCCCGGAGTGGAACACGCTGACCTGGCGGGAGGACTGGCAGCAGGCCATCGAACGGCTGCACGCGACCAACAACTTCCCGGAGTTCACCGGCACGCTGTGCCCGGCACCCTGCGAAACCGCGTGCGTGCTCGGGATCAACGACGACCCGGTGACGATCAAGCGGGTCGAGATCTCGATCATCGACCGCGCCTTCGAAGAGGGCTGGGTGACGCCCGAAGTTCCCAGCGCCCTCACGGGCAAGAAGGTCGCCGTGGTCGGATCCGGCCCGTCGGGACTTGCCGCGGCGCAGCAGCTCACGCGCGCGGGCCACAGCGTCGTGGTCCTCGAGCGGGCCGACAAGATCGGCGGGCTGCTGCGCTACGGCATCCCCGAGTTCAAGATGGAGAAGTCCCGCCTCGACCGCCGTCTCGACCAGATGCGCGCCGAGGGCACGGAGTTCCGGGCGTCGGTGAACGTCGGCGTGGACATTTCCGCTTCGGAGCTGACTTCGTCCTACGACGCCGTGGTGCTGGCCGGCGGCGCGACCGACTGGCGCGACCTGCCGATCCCCGGCCGCGAGCTGGACGGCATCCACCAGGCGATGGAGTTCCTCCCGCCGGCCAACCGGGTCGCTTCGGGTGAGCTTGCCGAGTCGCCCTACTCGGCCGCGGGCCTCGACGTCGTCGTGATCGGCGGCGGCGACACGGGCGCGGACTGCGTCGGGACGTCGCACCGCCAGGGCGCGAAGTCGGTGACGCAGCTGGAGATCATGCCTCGCCCGCCCCAGGCGCGTTCCGACGCCCACCCGTGGCCGACATACCCGATGATCTACCGGGTGTCCTCGGCGCACGAAGAGGGCGGCGAACGGCTGTACGCGGTGAACACGCAGGAGTTCCTGGGCGACGACTCCGGCCGCGTGCGCGCGTTGAAGCTGGTCGAGGTCCGCAACGAGGGCGGCAAGTTCGTCCCGGTGCCCGATTCCGAGCGCGAGCTGCCCGCGCAGCTCGTGCTGCTGGCGATGGGCTTCCTCGGGCCGCAGAAGCAGGGCCTGATCGAGGACCTCGGCGTCGAGCTGGACGCGCGCGGCAACGTGGCGCGCGACAAGGCGTTCAAGACGAGCCTGGACAACGTGTTCGTGGCCGGCGACATGGGCCGCGGCCAGTCCCTGATCGTCTGGGCGATCGCGGAAGGCCGCTCGGCGGCGGCCGGCGTCGACGCCTACCTGACCGGGCGCGAGGTGCTGCCCCGGCCGATCGCGCCGACGGACCGGCCGATCGCGTAAGACCCAGCGCCGGCGGAGGTGTCACCGTCGCCACCTCCACCGGCGCTGCTCCACTTTCTCGGCCGTGCAGCGGCTAGCTGTCGAGAAGAGCGCTTCCCAGCGGGGTGAGCGAGTGCAGCACCGTGTTGCGCTCCCGGTGCGTGATGATCAGTCCCGCGCGCCGGAGCACCGTGGTGTGCTTGCTGACCGCCGACGGCGTGACGCCCAGCCGCGCCGCCAGTTCGGACGTCGAGCAGCCCACCGCCAGGACCGCCAGCGCCGCCGCGCGGGTCGGGCCCAGCAGGTCCGCCAGCGCGTTGCCCGGCGTCTTCCGGGCTCCGCGATCGAACCCGGCGGAGTGCGCGGCGTGGCGGACGCACGGGTAGTGCAGCCGCGGCGTGCCGCCGGGGGACGGCGGGACCAGGGCCGGGCACACCGAGAAGTACGTCGGGACCAGCAGCAGGCCCGCCCCCTCCGAGGGGAGCGTCGCGGGGATCCCGTCGTCGGTCTCCAGGACCGGCGCCGTCCAGTGCACCTTCGGGCGCAGGCCGGTCAGCAGCGCGTCGATCCCGCCGTGGAGCAGCACCTGCGTGCGCATCCCCAGATCGGCGTCCACCTGGGCGCACACGACGTCCCAGCCCGGCGCGAGCGCGAGGTCGTGGTACTCCTGCATCGCCTGCACCAGCCGCGGCAGGCCCGCGGGGTCGCCGTCGGCGAGCGCGGCCGCCCACGCGGGCAGGTCACGCTCGGCCGGGGCGGTCCGCAACGCGGCCTTCAGGCTCACCGGTTCGGCCCGCAGCACCGCCGCGAGCCCGGACTCCAGGTCGTAGCGCCCCGCCGCGGGCAGCAGGAACTCCGGGATCGGGGCGTCCGGCCGGCAGAGCCAGGTCAGCACCGACGCCGAGTCCGGCAGCCCCTGCCATACCCGGTGCCGCCACCGGTTGAACGCCGCCGACGCCGCGTTGCGGCCACCGTCGCGCCGCTGCAGCACCTGCAGGCTCGCGGCGAGCTCCCCCATCGGATCGGCCGCGGCCGCGAGACGGGCGCGGACGAGGTCCTGCAACGTCAGTTCGATGCGCACGGTCCCCCCGGGGTGTCTGCTCGTCCATCGGGCGAAGATCTCGATCCGTTACACACCTGACCTGCGTTTTTGCCCCTGCCGGAAATCTCCTCGACGGACGCCGGACGGCACTGAATGATGGCTGAAGAGACCGCTTTCGGGGGTTTGACGGTCTTGACGAGGGGGAATCGTCGGCAGATTCAGCGCCGGGCCATGCGGCCCGGAGCCGGTTGCCGCACGCCTTCGTCGTCAGCTGTGCGAAACGAAGCCGAAAAAAAGGGGAACGATGACGAAGATGAAGCGCCTGATGGTGACGGTCGCCGCGGCGGCGGGCCTGTTCGGCCTGATCGCGGTGCCGCAGGCCGGCGCGGCCGACGGCAAGGGGACGCCGGTCACGTCGCTCGGCCAGATCAAGCTGATCCCGTCCAAGGTGGCGGGGGCCGCGCAGCACCAGCGCTCGGCCGGCACCATGGCCGCGCAGGACGTCAACCCGGGGCCGTACCTGCTGCAGTCCGTGGGCTTCGGGCGCTGCTGGGACGCCGACGTGAACACCATCAACGCCAACGGCACGAAGATGCAGCTCTGGGACTGCAACGACACCGCGCCGAACCAGGCGTTCTGGCTGACCCAGAACCCGGAAGGCTACTACCGGTTCCAGAACTACCAGAGCGGCCGCTACCTCGACGCCGACCTGAACACGATCAACGGCAACGGCACCAAGATCCAGCTGTGGGACTACATGGCCGGTGGCAAGAACCAGTGGTGGACGCTCGCCGAGATCCCCGAGGGCTACCTGCGCCTGCAGACCCCGGCCAGCCCGCGCTACCTGACCGCCGAGGGCACGGTGGGTGGCAACGGCACGCGGCTGCAGCTGTGGGACTTCATCGCGGGCGGCAAGTCGCAGTGGTGGCAGTGATCCGCATGAGCAACTGAACGCGGGCCCCGAGTCTCGGGGCCCGCGTTCCGCACGTCGAAAGCCGAACGGCACCGTACCCACCCGAGGCAGGGAGGACGGATCGACATGAGTGGCCTGCTGGAACAGCTGATGAAACGGTCCGACGCCAACGCGCGGGCCGAGGTGAAAGCGTACGAACGCGAGCTTCCGGATTACCGGGTCCACGCCGCGAATCCCCGTTCCCGGGCGGAGATGCTGGACTACGCCGTGTGGTTTCGCCGGCACACCGTCGAACTGGTCTCCGAAAGCCGCCGGCTTTCCGACGAAGACCTTTCCTTCATCGGGGACATCGGCCGGAAACGGGCCGAGGAAGGGTTTTCCACCGGAGCGGCGCAACGCGTCCTCGCCCTGCACGCCACCTTGATGTTGCGTGAGATCAACGAGGTGGCCGAAGGCGAAGACCTCGAGGAGCTGCTGCGCCTCACGGCCTGGTTCGGCGAGCAGGGCACCCGGGGCAGTGGCTCCTACCTCGACGGGTACCTGGCCGCGCAACGGCTCCGGCTTTCGGTGGGCAAGCGGCTGCACGACCTCGTCGACCTGCTGCTGGCCGGCGACCTGTCGGCTCCCGGCCTCGCGCACGACCTCGGTGTCTGCCTGCACGACCACTACGTCGCGGTGGTGATGCGGTTTCCCGGCCGGCCATCCTGCCGCGGCGATCACGACGACGACCTCGTCGAGTCGGTGTTCAAGATGCACACCGTGCCGATCGCCTGGCGCCGGCCGGAGGAGCTCCTCGCGCTGCTGCCCGCGTGTTCGCCGCGGGAGGAGGCGCCGGACGACACGCTGCCGGTGGTGCGGGACATCGCCGAGCTGGTGGAGGGCCCCTGCCGCGTCGGCGTCGCGACCGGCACGGCGGGCAGGCTGCCCGAGGCCGTGTGCACGGCGCGTCAGGTGGCCGAGGTCGCGCCGGTGCAGCGGGTGCCGCACACCGTGTGCGGGATCGCGGACGTGTTCGTCGAGCTCGGTGTCGCGCGAGTGCCCGAGGTGGACCACTGGCTCCGCGACGTCGCGCGGCGGCTCGCGAACGGCCCGGACCTGGTGCGGACGCTCGACGTCTACTACCGCAACGACATGAACCGGCTCCGCGCGGCCGTCGCGCTGCACATCCACCCCCGGACCCTCGACTACCGCCTCCGGCGGGTGCGGGAGGTGACCGCGATCGATCCCGGCTCGACGAAGGGAGTCCGCGTCCTCACCGCGGCCGTCGCCCGCCTGCTGGCCGGCGCCTGGACCTGATTGCGCGTCGTGCCAACCGGGCGGCCGGCGCGGGACGCGGATTTGCGAGAAATGCCAACGAATTCTCCCCGGTCGCGGCCGTAAGCTCGCCTCTGCGTTACCGCCCACGGAAAGGGAGTAATAGCAGATGTCGACGCTTCGATCCCGTTTTGCCGCGCTCTCGGGAATCGGTTCCGCCTTTTTCCTGACGATCACGGGTGTCGCCACGGCCGGGTCCGTGACCCCGGCCGCGCTGCCGGCCTCGGTCCTCGAGAGCTGCCCGGCGAGTTCGGTCTGCCTGTACGAACACAAGGACTTCGGGGGGAAGGTCCTGGTCATCCCGGCCGGCGTGGCCTACCCGGACCTCCGCGCTTTCGACTGCCAGGATTGCCGCAGCTCCAAACACGACAACAACAACGGAACGTGGTCCGATCAGCTGAGCTCGTGGGTGAACAACACGGGACAGGTGTATTGCTGGTATTGGAACGAGAACTATTCCCGCCGCAATGATCCGCTGATGAACGCGGGCACGGCGAGCAGCTACGTCGGCAAGGACCCGAACGACCAGGCGTCCTCCATCGGCCCCTGCTGACCCTCCGTCCTCCGGTCGTGAAGGCCACCTTCAGGAACATAGAGTTCCTCAAGGTGGCCTTCACGAACTTGGACGAGTCGTCGCGGGTCAGGCGTCGAGCAGGTCCAGGGCCAGCAGCCCCGCGCCGAGGCGCCCGGCCTCGTCGCCCAGCTTCGCGATCCGCAGCTCCGGCATCTTCTGGAACGTCAGGTGCGCGGCGAGCCACGCCCGCACCGGCTCCAGCACGTAGTCCGCGGCGGTGAACAGCCCGCCACCCAGGACGATCACCTCGGGGCCCAGCAGCGTCAGCAGCGTGCGGATCCCGTGCCCGAGGCCGTCGAGCGCGTCCTGGACCACCGCCACGGCCACCTCGTCGCCGTGGCGGGCCAGGTCCACCACCTCGCGGGCGCCGTCGGCCGGGCGGCCGGTGCGCTCGGTGTAGCGGCGGGCGATCGCGGCCGCCGACGAGATCGCCTCCAGGCAGCCGGTCGCGCCGCAGCCGCACTTGCCGGGGTGGCCGACGTCGATGTGCCCGACCTCGCCCGCCTGCCCGTGGGCCCGGTGGATCCGGCCGTCGAGCAGGAGCGCGGCCGCGATCCCGGTGCCGACCGGGATGAACGCCGCGTTCACCGCGCCCTGCCCGGCGCCGACGCGGAACTCGGCGATGCCGCCCGCGGTGACGTCGTGGCCGAACGCCACCGGCAGCCCGAGGCGTCCCTCCAGCAGGTCGCCGAAGGCGACCTCGCGCCAGTCCAGGTTGGCCGAGAAGTGGCAGACGCGGGTCTGTTCGTCGACGATCCCGGGCACGACCACGCCGACCGCCGCCGGCTGCCCGGTGCCCGCCTGCTCCGCCAGCGCGGCCACGATGTCCACGACCTGCGCGGCCAGCGCCGTCCCGTCCGCGCTGCGCGCCGTCTCCGCTCGCAATGCCGCCTGGGGCTGGAGCCGCTCGTCGAGCAGCGCTGCCTTGATCGTCGTCCCGCCCACATCGAGGGCCGCCACCATTCGAGTCACCGCGGCATTGTCACATTGACGCGCCCGGAAGCGCGGACCTACGCTCAACCGGCCAGACGACGGATTCCGGAACGCGGTGCAAGTCCGCGCGGTCGCGCCACTGTGACCCCTGCCAGGGGAAGCCAGACCCGGACCGTCGTGACCGACCCCGATGAGGCCGCGAAAGCCCGAGGAGGCCACGCCATGACCCAGACGGCAGTTCCCGCCGTTCCGCTCCCGATCCGCATCCCGATCCGTGAGATCGTGCCGTGGGCGGTGTTCGTGGTGCTCCTCGCCCTGATCGCGCTCTACTTCGTGAGCGCCGAACAGGGCGCGACGGCGGTCTTCGCGAACTCCTACGTCCACGAGTTCGTGCACGACGGCCGGCACCTGCTGGCCTTCCCCTGCCACTGATCGGCGGGCACGCGCTCCCATGATGAAGACCCTGCTGGTCCGCGGCATGCTCGCGGGCCTGATCGCCGGCGTGCTCGCGTTCGGGTTCGCCTACGCCTTCGGCGAGCCGTCGGTGAACGCCGCCATCGGGCTCGAGGAGTCCCCCGACGCTCCCGCTCCCGCCGAAGCGCACGAAGAGGAACTGGTCCCCCGGGACATCCAGAGCACGGTCGGGCTGCTGACCGGCGTCCTGGTCTACGGCGTCGCGATCGGCGGGCTGCTCTCGCTCGCGTTCGCGTTCGCCCAGGGACGGCTCGGCACCCTCCGCCCGCGGGTGACGGCGCTGCTGCTCACCGCGGGCGCGTTCGCCGTGGTGTTCCTGGTGCCGTTCCTGAAGTACCCGGCCAACCCGCCCGCGGTGGGGCAGCCGGGCACGATCGGCTCGCGGACCGAGCTGTACTTCGGGTTCGTCGCCGTCTCGCTGCTGGCCGGCATCCTCGCCACGGTGTTCGGCCGCAAGCTCGCCGACCGCTTCGGCGCGTGGAACGGCTTCCTGCTCGCCGCGGCGGCCTACCTCGTCGTGATCGGCGTCGTCGCCTGGCTGATGCCGGTGGTCGACGAGGTCCCGACGTCGTTCCCGGCGTCGACGCTGTGGAGCTTCCGGACCGCTTCGGTCGGCACTCAGCTGACGCTGTGGCTCGCGCTGGGCCTGGTGTTCGGCGCGTTCGCGGAGAAGGCGCTGAACCGGAAGGCCGCCGTCACCGCCTGAGTGTTCTCCCTGTGCGGTTTCTGTCGGACCGGTTGCCTAGACTGCCGCCGACAGGACTGCACAGGGGGAACCATGTCCGAAGTCGATTCTTCACGCCGGGCGAATTCGACGCCGGGAGCTGCGCCGCCGCCGACGCGCAATCCCTTCGCGGTCGCGTCGCTGGTACTGGGCATCCTCGGCATCTTCGGGTTGTCGCTGCTGGTGGCGCCGATCCTGGGCGTCGTCGCGCTGGTGCAGATACCCAAGCGGAACCAGACCGGGCGCGGCATGGCGATCGCCGGGATCGTGTTGAGTGTGGTGTGGGCCGCGGTGCTCACGGGCGCGCTGATCGTGTCCGTCGGCTGGTCGACCGGCGGCGGCACGGCCCCGACCGGGCAGGCGTTGCAGGCCGGTGAGTGCTACCTCAAGCAGGACACGGACATCGCCAAGGCGTCCTGCACGAAGCCGCACGACGGCCAAGCGTTCGCCACCTTCACCCTGACGCCGCCCACCGGAGCGTCCTCGGACGACGAACTCGAGCAGGCCGCCGCCGCGGGCTGCCAGGTCCGGAGCGACGAGTACTTCGGCGCCGGCGTCGAACCGGACAGCGGAGAGGTCGTGACGTTCCACCCCGGCGGGGCCGACTGGGCGGCGGGCAAGCACACCGCCGTCTGCGCGGTCCAGGCGCGGGGCGGGCAGTACCTGGCGCCGTACCGACGCTGAGTGTCAGGGCGCGCCGGGCGGGACGAACGGCAGGTTCGGCGGCGCGCCCCGCTCCAGCAGCGTCTCCAGCACTGCGGTGTCGAGGTGCTCACCGACGGCGTCCGCCAGTTTGTCCAGCATTTCCTCGCGCAGCTCGCCGAAACCGGGGGCGTCCGGCGCCGGGGCCCAGCTGACGCCCGCCTGCGCCGCCGCTTCGGTGAGCCAGGCGCGGCGGAAGGCGTCGTTCTCGAACGCGCCGTGCCACATCGTGCCCCAGACCGCGCCGGCCCGCATACCGTCCAAAAAGGACTCGGTCGTCGTCGCCGACGTGACCGAGCCGTGGTGGATCTCGTAGGCGTCCACCCGGGTGCCGCGCCACTCCCCGACCGGGCGGGCCAGCACCTTCTCCGCGGCGAACGTCACCTTCGCCGGCAGCAGGCCGAGGCCGGGCACCTCGCCCGCCCCGGACTCCACGTCGTCCACAATGGACTCGGCGAGCATCTGGTAGCCGCCGCAGATGCCGAGGACCGGCCGCCCGGTGACGGCCCGGGCCGTCACCGCCGCGTCGAGGCCGCGCTCCCGCAGCCAGGCGAGGTCGCCGACGGTGGAGCGCGACCCGGGCAGCACCACGACGTCGGCCGCCGCGACCCGGTCGGGGTCGGCGGTCAGCGTGACGGTGACGCCAGGTTCGGCGGCCAGTGCGTCGACGTCGGTGGCGTTGGAGGCGCGCGGGAACCGCACGACGGCGACGTCGAGGCCCGTGTTTTGTGCTTCCCGGCGCCACCCGGCGGCGGCGAGCGCGTCCTCCGAGTCGATCCACACCCGGTCGAGCCACGGCAGGACACCGAGCACGGGCCGCCCGGTGACCTTCTCGAGGCTGTCCAGGCCCGGCCGCAGCAGGCCGACGTCCCCGCGGAACTTGTTGACGACCCAGCCCGCGACCAGGGCTTGGTCTTCGGCCGAGAGCAGCGCGAGGGTGCCGAACATCGCCGCCAGCACCCCACCGCGGTCGATGTCGCCGACGACCACTACCGGCAGCCCGAACCGCCGCGCGAGCCCCATGTTGACGTAGTCGCCACCGCGCAGGTTGATCTCCGCGGGACTACCGGCGCCTTCGCAGACGACGACGTCGTACCGGGCGCTGAGGTCTTCGAAGGCACCGAAGGCGATCTCGGCGAGCCCGGCCCGGCCGGTGGCGTACTCGCCGGCTTCGAGGGTGCCGAAGGGCTTCCCGAGCGCGACGACGTGGCTGCGCCGATCGCTCCCGGGCTTGAGCAGCACGGGGTTCATCGCCGCCTCGGGTTCGACGCCCGCGGCCCGGGCCTGCACCCACTGGGCCCGCCCGATCTCGGCACCGTCGGCGCAGACCATCGAGTTGTTGGACATGTTCTGCGCCTTGAACGGCGCGACCCGCACCCCACGGCGCGCAAGCCACCGGCAGATCCCGGCGGTGACCAGGCTCTTCCCGGCATCGGACGTCGTCCCGGCGACGAGCAGGCCGGTCATCGTGCCACCCCGGCGCGACGGTTCCCGCGCTTGCTCCGCTTTTTGTCCACAGCCCACGCGGCACCGGCGGAGTTGTCCACAGATCGCCGAGCGGCGGTTGTGCCGGCCGGGGAGCCGATAGACTGGTCAGGGGCCGCCCCCCGGGGAGTGGTGGGGGCTGCGGTCGCGGCGATCAGCACCGCCGCTGCCCCGACCAGGCGGGACAAGCGCACCGCGCGGCGCAGGTCCGCCGGCTGCGGGTCGCGGCCTTCGCCGAGCCGGGAGCGGCTCTCGATCTCGCCGCCGTAGCTGTTCGTCCCGCCGAGCCGGATGCCCAGCGCGCCGGCGAACGCGGCTTCCACCTGGCCCGCGTTCGGGCTCGGGTGCCGTCCGCCGTCGCGGCGCCAGATCCGCCAGGACTCCCGCGCCCGGCCGCCCGCGCACACCACCGTGAGCGCGGCGCCGATCCGCGACGGCACGAGGTTGGCGACGTCGTCGGCGCGCGCCGCGGCCCAGCCGAAGCGCCGGTAGCGCGCCGAGCGGTAGCCGACCATCGCGTCGAGGGTGTTGAGGGCGCGATAGCCGAGGAGACCCGGCACCCCGGCGACGGCGCCCCAGAACAGCGGCGCGACCACGGCGTCCGAGGTGTTCTCGGCGATCGACTCGGTGGCCGCGCGGGTGAGCTCGGCGGAGTCGAGCGTCGTCGCGTCGCGCGCGCAGAGGTGCGAGAGCCTCTGACGCGCTTCAGGCACTTCGCCCGCTTCGAGCAACCGGGCCATTTCGGCGCCTTCGGTGGCGAGACCGCGTCCCCCGAGCACGACCCAGGTAGATGCGGCCGTGACCACGAAGCGCGCGAAGGGGCGTCGCCGCGTCGCCGTCTGAAGCGCGACGCCGAGGCCTACCGCCCCGAAGGTGCACAACCCCGCGTACGCGACTCCACGTGGCTTCGAATCAGCCCACAGGCGACGTTCGAGGCGGGCCGCGGCGGTACCGAAGACGGCGACCGGATGCCCCTGTCGGGGGTCACCGAACAGTGCGTCGGCGACATATCCGGTAACGAGTCCGGCTGCGGTTGTCCCTAGACGGAGTGGCACGTGGCGCACGGTAGCGCGTGCACCAGAATGCCGGGTATGACTGTGCCCAATGCCGCCTCCGCGGAGAAACGTACATCGGCGGGGCTGCGCCACCGGCTCGCCGGGTCTCTCGAGACCCTGGCACGGGCACTGCGCCGGTCCGGACGCGACGAAGGCAAGGTGCTGGTCCTCGGCGGCGTCCGCTCGGGGAAGTCGCGGCACGCCGAGCGGCTCGTCGATCGCCACCCGCACCTCGTCTACGTCGCGCCCGGCCTGCCCGCGGGCGAGGACGACCCCGAGTGGGCCGCGCGGGTAGCCGCGCACCAGGCGCGGCGGCCGGCGCACTGGAAGACCGTCGAGACCACCGACCTGGCCGGGATCCTGCGCTCGGCGACCGAACCGCTGCTGATCGACTGCCTCGGCACCTGGCTGTCCCGTGTGCTGGACGACGTCGGCGCGTGGCGCCAGAAGCCGGGCTGGGAGCACCGGCTGGACGACCGGCTCGAGGACTTCCTCGCCGCGTGGGCCGCGGCGCGGGTGCCGGTGGTCGCGGTCAGCAACGAGGTCGGCAGCGGTGTGGTGCCCGCAACGTCGTCCGGACGGCTGTTCCGTGATGTGCTGGGCGCACTCAACAACCGGGTGTCCGCCGACGCCGACCGGGTCGTGCTGGTCGTCGCGGGCCGGGCGCTCGACCTGTAGCCAGGAGGCGCCCGTGTTCGACGTACCCGTGCCCGACCCCGCCGCCCGCGCCGCCGCGCTGGACCGGCTCGACGGCCTGGTCAAGCCGCTCGGCGCGCTGGGCAGGCTGGAAGAGATCGCCGCCTGGCTGGCCGCCGCGCACGGCAGCGTGCCGCCGCGCCCCCTGGACGACGTCCGCGTGGTCGTCTTCGCGGGCGACCACGGCGTGTCGGCGCTCTCGGCGTACCCGCGTGAAGTGACCGCGGCGATGGTCCGGGTGTTCCTGGCCGGCAAGAGCGGGGTGAACGTGCTGGCCGCGCAGGTCGGCGCGAAGGTGCGGGTGGCCGACATCGGCGTCGACTGGGACGGCGCGGACGTGCCGCCCGAGGTGACGGCCCACAAGATCCGCCGCGGCTCGGGCTCGATCGACGTCGAGGACGCGTTGTTGCCGGGCGAAGCCCAGGCGGCGTTCGAAGCGGGCCGGGCGATCGCGCTCGAGGAGCGCGAGGCGGACGTGCTGATCCCGGGAGACATGGGAATCGGCAACACGGCGGTGTGCGCGGCGCTGGTCGCGGCGTCACTGGGCCTGCCGGCGGCGGAGGTGGTCGGCACGGGCACCGGAGTCGACGCGGCGGGCCTGGAGAGGAAGACGGCGGCGGTCGCGGCGGCGTTGACGCGGACGGCCGGCCGCACGGAGGACCCGTTCGAGCGCTTGACGGCGTTGGGCAGCGCGTGCGCGGCGGCGACGGCGGGCTTCCTGGTCCAGGCGGCGGCGCTCGGCATCCCGGTGCTGCTGGACGGAGTCTTTTCCGGCGCGGCGGCGTTGGTGGCGCGCGACATCGCACCGGGAGCGGAGCAGTGGTGGCTGGCCGGGCACCGCTCGACGGAACCTTCGCAGGCGTTCGCGTTGAAGGCGCTGGGCCTGGAGCCGATCTTGGACTTCGGGCTGCGGCTCGGCGAAGGAAGCGGGGCGGTGCAGGCGGTACCGACGCTGCGCGCCGCCCGCGCGATCTTGGCCGAAATGGGCTTGCTGGCCGACCTGGCATGAAAAACGCAGCCCCCGCCACTCCCTGGGGGGCGTCCCCTGTCCAGTCTATCGGTCCCCCGGCCGGCACCACGGCCGTTCGGCGATCTGTGGACAACTCGGCCTTCGCCGGCCCGGCTGTGGACAACTCGAGGTGAGCCGCTGGGTCGATGCCGCGCGGATGGCCGTCGGGACGCTGACCACCGTGCCGGTCCCGGCGCCGCGCGTCATCGATCGGCGGGTGGCCGGGCGGGCCATGCTGCTCTCGCCGCTCGCGGCGATTCCCCTGGCCGCTGCCGCCGGGGGGATCGTCTGGGCGGGGTCCGCCGCCGGGCTGCCCGCGCTCGGCACCGCGGCGCTCGCCCTCGGTGCCGTCGCGCTCGGCAGCCGGGGCCTGCACCTCGACGGGCTCGCCGACACCGCCGACGGCCTCGGCGCCTCCTACGACCGCGCCAAGGCCCTCGAGGTCATGCGCCGCGGCGATTCCGGTCCCACCGGGGTCGCGACCCTCGTCCTGGTTCTCCTCCTCCAGGTCGGCGCCCTGACCGCCGCCAACCCGATCACCGCGGCCGCGGGCGTGCTCGTCGGCCGGTGCACGCTCTCGATGGCGTGTGCGCGGGGCGTTCCGCCGGCCCGGCCGGAGGGCTTGGGCGCCACCGTCGCGGGATCAGTGCCCCGCACGGCCGCGATCGCCGTCGGGGTGGCGGCCGCCGGGCTCGCTGTGCTCCTGCCCGGACTGCCGTGGTGGCGCGGGCCGCTCGCGGTCCTCCTCGCCTACGGCGTCGCCGGGGCGCTCCTGTGGCGATGCACCAAGCGGCTCGGCGGCATCACCGGCGACGTCCTCGGCGCCGGTGTCGAAGCCGCCGTCGCGGCCGCGCTGCTCGCGCTGTCAACCTAGGTCCGGTAAGTCATCGGAGCCAGCGCACCGTTCGACAACGTTGCGGTGCTTGCGGATCTCAGCATCGAAGGCGGGCGACCGAGACCGGCTATGGGTGGTGCGGGGTTCGCATTTTCGTCAGCAGCGCGAGCAAGGTGTCCTGTTCCTGCGCGTCGAGACCGGCGAACAGCCCGGAGGCGTGCAGCCGCGTTCTGAGCGCATCCCACAGTTCGTGGCCGTGTTCGGTGAGGGTCAGGGTGCGCTTGCGGCCGTCGGCGGGATGAGGCTGACGGGCGACGAGTCCCATGCTCTGGAGTTTGTCGGCGGCGAGACTCACCGTGGAAGGGTCGCAGTGCAGGCGGGCTGCCACATCCCGCATCGTCGGCGGCTCGGTTCCCGGGACAAGCGCCCACAGCGTCCCCGCCCCACGGAACAGACGATCATCGACACCGCCACCGCCCTCAGCGCCGGACCACGACAGGGCCAGGCCCGTCGCCCGGCAGGTACTTGGTGAAGCAGGTAACCGAAACTGTCGTACCCCCTCCTTACAGTGATCGACGTGAACCGAACCGATCGTCTTTACGCCCTCGTCGAAGAACTGCGCGCCGTCGCGCCGCGGCCGCGCAGCGCGCGGTGGCTCGCGGACCGGTTCGAGGTCAGCGTCCGCACCATCGAACGGGACATCGGCGCCCTTCAGGAGTCCGGCACGCCGATCTACGCCGAGGCCGGCCGCACCGGTGGTTACTGCCTCGACAAGGCGCACACCATGCCGCCGGTCAACCTGACGTCCGGCGAGGCCGTCGCGATGGCACTCGCGCTGAAACACCTGGAGGGCACCCCGTTCCGCGCGGAAGGGCGCTCGGCGCTGCGCAAGCTGGTCGCCGCGATGCGGCGGGAGGAGGCGGATGCGGCGCAGGACCTCGCCGCCTGTGTCCACCTGCTCGGCGGCGGTCCCATCCCGCCGATGCCACACGTGCTCGGTATCCGCCGCGTACTGCGCATCCGGTACGTCGACCGCGAAGGCAAAGCCACCCGGCGGGAGGTCGAGCCGCTCGGCTACGTCGGCAAGCCCGCGCACTGGTACCTCGTGGCCTGGTGCCGGCTGCGCCGGGAGATCCGGGCATTTCGCACCGACCGGATCACCTCCTTCACCGTGACCGCCGAGGTGCCGCCGCTTCGCCGGCTTCGCCCCGAGGACCTCGACATCCCGTACGGCGACGTCGAGCAGCTCAGTTTGGCGGGGTGAACACCGAGAAGCGGTTGCCCGCCGGGTCGAGCAGGTGCGCGAACTTCACCCCGACGGGGTTGACCGTCGGCGGCCGTTGCACCTGGCCGCCGGCTGCCGCCGCCCGTTCGCAGGCCGCTTCGACGTCCTCGACGAGCACGGTGAAAATCGCGTAGTCCTCCGTGCCCCTGGCGAGGCCGCCGCGCGAGCCGCCGGTGTCGATCACCCGGTACGCCGGGTCGGTGCTCGCCGACTCGTCCTGGACTGTCTTCCAGCCGAAGACGTCGCCGTAGAACCGTTCGGCGGCCGCCGGGTCCGCGGCGCCGATCTCGAACCACGCGACGTCGTTGAATCCAGGCATGTCGTTCCTTCCGCTGCCGAGCCGGGCGTTTCCCGGTCTGCGCCCACTCTCGACCTCGGTGGCGACAACCCCCTGTCGGTGTTTACGAAATTTCGCGCACCGCGGTCAGGAACGCGTCCGTCGTCGCGCGGTCGCGGACGGCCAGTCGCAGGTGGTCCGGGCCGAGACCGGGGAACGTGTCCCCGCGGCGGACCGCGTAGCCCGCCTCACGCAGGCGCGCGCGCAGTGAAGCGCCATCGGGCACGCGGACCAGCACGAACGGGCCGCGGGGGTCGCCCAGCACCGGTACCCCCGCCGCCGTCAGGCCGGACACCAGGTACTCGCGGTCCGACTCCGCCGCGATCGCCAGCTTTTCCGCTTCCTCCAAAGCGGACGGACGGCAGCACGCCACCGTCGCCACCCCGGCCAGCGTGGACACCGACCAGGGCACCTGGACCGCCCGCAACCGCTCGACGACGTCGGCCGAAGCGAGCACGTAACCCGCTCGAAGCCCCGCCAGGCCCCACGTCTTCGTCAGGCTGCGCAGCACGACGACGCCCGGGAAACCTGGCGCCAGGCTCTCGACCTCGCCCGGGATCGCGTCCAGGAACGCCTCGTCGACCACGAGCAGCCGTCCGGGCCGGGCCAGGGAACGCAGGACCGCGGCCGGGTGCAGCACGGAGGTCGGGTTCGTCGGGTTGCCGACGAACACCAGGTCCGCGTCGGCCGGCACGAGCGCCGGGTCGAGGACGAAACCGTCCGGTTCGGCCAGGATCACGCGCGAGACCTCGTGCCCCGCCGCCCGCAACGCCGCTTCCGGCTCGGTGAACTGCGGATGCACGACCACCGCGCGACGCGGCCGGAACGCCGAGGCCAGCAGCGTGAACGCCTCCGCCGCGCCCGCGGTGACCAGCACTTCGGCAGGAGGACGGCCGTGCCGTGCGGCCACCGCCTCCGTGGCGTCCACCGAGGACGGATAGGCGGCGAGGTCGTCCAAAGCGGACACCAGCTCCGCACGCAACCACGCGGGCGGCCGCGGCAACCGGACGTTCACGGCGAGGTCGACCAGCCCCGGCGCGACCTCGCGGTCGCCGTGGTGATGGAGGTCGTATCCTCCCGCGGAGGCGGAATCAGCCACCGCCATACGCCCGGGCGCTCGCGGCGAACCGGTGCGCCAGCTCGGGGTACCCGGCCCAGTGGACGTGCAGGTAGGACGCGTGCAACGTCGGCGACGCGAAGCCGTCCAGCTGCCGGTCCCAGCCCCAGGCCGCCGAGCCGCCGTGCGACGGCGTCACCTCGGTGCGGTGGAATTCGTGCCCGGTGACGCGCTGGCCGGCCGTCGCCAGCAGGTTGTCCTCGACGGCGACCGCGCGCCGGTAGCCGAGCTTGCCGCGGGCGGTCATCTTCGCGTCCGCGGGCACCGCGCCGACCATCGGCACGCCGTCCAGGGATTGGCACAGGTACAACAGGCCCGCGCATTCGGCGCTCACCGGCATCCCGCGTTCGATCGCGGAAGCCACTTCGGTCCGCAACGCCGTGTTCGCCGACAGCTCGGCCGCGTGCACCTCGGGGAACCCGCCACCGAAGTACAGCCCGGCGCAGCCGTCCGGCAACGCCTTGTCCCGCAAGGGATCGACGTCGACGACATCGACGCCGCACGCGGCCAGCAACTCGACGTTTTCGGTGTAGCGGAAGGTGAACGCCGGCCCGCCCGCGGCCGCGACCGTCACTCGGGAACCGTCCACACCGGACGGTTCCCACGGTGCCGCCGAAAGCCGCGGCGCCCCGGAAGCGATCCGGACGATCGCCTCGACGTCGACGCCGTCGGTCACCCACGCAGCGAGCGCGGGCAGCACGCGTTGCGCCTCCGCGGCCCGTTCCGCCGCCGGGACGAGCCCGAGGTGCCTGCTCGGCGCGTGGATCTCTTCGTTGCGGTACAACGCGCCCAGCAGCGGGACGCCGGTGGCTTCCAGCGCGGACGCGATTTCGTCGAGGTGCCGCTGCGAGCCGAGCTTGTTGAGGATGACGCCGGCGAGCCGCACCCGGTTGTCGTAGTGGGCGAACCCCAGGACCGTCGCGGCGACACTGCGCGAAGCCGCCGAAGCGTCGACGACCAGTACCACCGGCGCGTCCAGAAGACGGGCCACGTGCGCGGTCGACGCGTAGCCCTCGGTGCCCAAAGCCCCGTCGAACAGGCCCATGACGCCCTCGATGACCGCGATGCCGGCGTCGCGGGAGCCGTGCCGCAGCAAGGGAACCAGCCGGTCCTCACCCTGCAGGAACGGGTCCAGGTTGCGCGCGGGACGTCCGGTGGCGAGGGCGTGGTAGCCCGGGTCGATGAAGTCGGGCCCGACCTTGTGCCCGGAAACGCGGTGCCCGGCCGCCCGCAGCGCCGCCATCAGCCCGGCGGCGATCGTGGTCTTGCCGTGCCCGGAGCCGGGCGCGGCGATGACCACGCGCGCTACCACTCGATCCCCCGCTGGCCCTTCTGGCCGGCGTCCATCGGGTGCTTGACCTTGGTCATTTCCGCGACGAGGTCGGCAGCGTCGATCAGCTCCGGCGGCGCATACCGGCCGGTGATGACGACGTGCTGGTGCCCGGGCCGCGAGGCCAACGTGGACACCACGTCGCCGGCCTCGAGCCAGCCCCACTTGAGCAGGTAGGAGAACTCGTCGAGGACGTAGAAGTCGTGCGTCTCGGCGGCGAGCCGGCGCTTGATCTCCGCCCAGCCTTCGCGCGCGTTCTCCGCGTGGTCCTCCTCGCTGCCGGTCTTGCGCGCCCAGCTCCAGCCTTCGCCCATCTTGTGCCACTCGACCGGCCCGCCCTGGCCGGTGTCGTCGTGCAGCTTCCCCAGCGCGCGGAACGCGGCTTCCTCGCCGACGCGCCACTTCGCCGACTTGACGAACTGGAACACGCCGATCGACCAGCCCTGGTTCCAGGCGCGCAGCGCCATCCCGAACGCGGCCGTCGACTTGCCCTTCATCTCGCCGGTGTGCACGGCGAGCAGCGGCCGGTTGCGGCGCTGGCGCGTGGTCAGGCCGTCGTCCGGGACGACGCCGGGTTTGCCTTGGGGCATCAGGCGGCCTTTCCGGTCCGGGCGCGGACGGCGTCCGCCAGCGATTCGGCGGCGACGCCGGCGAGGGGAACATGCTCGGCGCCGAGGTGGGCGGCGAGGTCGGCGGCCAGGCCGAGCCGCATCTTGCCGCTCTCGCAGTCCATCACGACGGTCGTGACGCCGGTGAGCAGCCCGGCCGCGGCCTGGGCGCGCGCGACGGCGTCCGGGCCGCTGGTGGCGCGCCCGTCGGTGACGACGACCAGCAGCGGCCGCCGCCGCGGGTCACGGATCTCCTCGACACGCAGCACGCGCGCGGCTTCCAGGAGTCCTTCGGCCAAGGGCGTACGGCCGCCGGTCGGGAGGCCTTCGAGGCGGGACGCGGCCGCGTCGACGCTGATGGTCGGCGGCAGCGCGAGTTCGGCCGCGTCACCGCGGAAAGTGACGAGCCCGACCTTGTCGCGGCGCTGGTAGGCGTCGAGCAGCAGGGACAGGACCGCGGACTTGACCTCGCGCATCCGGGCCTTCGCGCCCATCGAGCCGGACGCGTCCACGCAGAACAGCACGAGGTTGCCCTCACGGCCTTCCCGCAGCGCGAACCGCAGGTCCTCCGGCCGCAGCTTCAGGCCGGCACCGGCCCGGCCACGGGCTTTCTGGTGCGGCGCCGCGGCTTTCACGGTCGCGACCAGGTGCGGCCGCCCCTCGCGGACACTCGCGGGCTGGACGCCGACGGTCCGGCCGCTGTCGGTGATCGCGCGTGAACGGCGGCCGCGTTCGCCCTCGCCCATGCCCTTGACTCGGAACACGCGCGCCTTGAACGTCTCCCCCGCGCCGACGGTTTTCTGCCGACCGCCACTCTGCTTTGGTTCGCCTTGCGGCGCGTTTTCACTCCCCTGCGGCTCGGACGCTTCCGGTGGCGTCGAACCGGATCCAGGACCGTCGTCCTCGGGTCCCGGGTCCGGTTGGGCGTCCTGCAGGGCCTGCTCCAGCTGCTCTTCCGAGATCCCGGGCGCGTCGAAGGGGTTCCGGCGGCGGCGGTGCGGCAACGCGAGCCGCGCCGCGACGCGGACGTCGTCGGTCGTGACCTCGTCGCGGCCGGCCCAGGCCGCGTGCGCGACCGCGGTGCGCGCGGTGACGATGTCCGCGCGCATGCCGTCGACCTCGAAGGACGCGCAGACCTCGGCGATCCGGCGCAGAGCGTCGTCGGGGAGCTTGACCGCGGGCAGAAGCCGTTGCGCCGCTTCGATGTCCGCGGCGAGCTGGGCGTCTTCGGCGGCGTACTGCGCGGCGAAGGCGTCGGGATCGGCTTCGTAGGCCAGGCGACGCCGGACGACCTCGACGCGCTGCTCCGGGTCGCGGCTGGAGGCGACTTCGACGGTCAGCCCGAAGCGGTCCAGCAGCTGCGGCCGCAGCTCGCCTTCTTCCGGGTTCATGGTGCCGATCAGGACGAACCGGGCCGCGTGCGACACCGAGACGCCCTCGCGTTCCACGGTCGCGCGGCCCATCGCGGCGGCGTCGAGCAGGGTGTCGACGAGGTGGTCGTGCAGCAGGTTGACCTCGTCGACGTAGAGCAGCCCGCGGTGCGCGGCGGCCAGCAGGCCCGGCTGGAAGTCCGTCACGCCTTCGGCCAGCGCGCGTTCCAGGTGCAGGGAGCCGATGACGCGGTCTTCGGCCGCGCCGACCGGCAGCTCGACCAGCTTCGCCGGACGGCGGTGGCTCGCTGCGCCTTCGTGCGGGCCGTCCGGGCAGAGCGGGTCGGGGGCCGCGGGATCGCAGGAGAAGCGGCAGCCGGCCACGACGTCGACACGGGGGAGCAGGCCCGCGAGCGCGCGGACCATGGTCGACTTCGCCGTGCCTTTTTCACCGCGCACCAGCACCCCGCCGACGGCGGGCGAAATCGAGGAGAGGACCAAGGCGAGGCGCAGGTCCGGCAGCCCGACGACGGCGGTGAACGGGTACGGCTTCAACAGCACTCCTGAACTCGGCGACCGGCCGATCATCGCACAGCGCCCGGCTCGCTTAGGGTGGGAAATCGTGCGCGAAGAATCACGTCGATCGGCGGCGGAAGCGGGCTCCGCGAACCGCCTGACCGTGGTCGGGATCGGGGCCGACGGCTGGTCCGGGCTGTCGGAACAGGCGAGGGCCGCGGTGCTCGCCGCCGACGTCGTGCTGGGCGCGCCCCGGCAGCTGGGCTACCTGCCCGACGGGGTCACGGCGCAGGCGTGGCCGACGCCGTTGCTGCCGGGGCTCGATGCGGTGATCGCCGAGCACGAAGGAGCCCGGATCTGCGTCCTGGCCAGCGGCGATCCGTTTTTGTCGGGGGTCGGCACTACGCTCGTGGCACATGGATATGAGGTCGAGGCGCTGCCCGCGGTCTCGTCGGTGACGCTGGCCCGGGCACGGCTGGGCTGGTCCGCCGAGGAGACCGAGGTGGTCACCATCGTCGGCCGGTCGTCGGCCCGCGTCGCCCGCGTGCTGGCGCCGCGCCGGCGAGTGCTCGTCCTGGGTGCCGACGCGCCCGCTCTGCGCTCCCTGCTCACCGTGCGGGGTTACGGCGAGAGCGAGCTGATCGCGTTGGAGAACCTGGGCGGGCCCGACGAGCGCGTTTCCGACGGCTGGACCGGCGATCCCGGTCCGCTGTCGGTGTTCGCGCTGGAGTGCGCGGGTCCGGCGTTGCCGCTGATCGGCATCCCGGACGACGTGTACGCCCACGACGGGCAGCTGACCAAGCGCGACCTGCGGGTGTCGGCGCTCGCCCGCCTCGCGCCGAGTCCCGGCGAGCTGTTGTGGGACGTCGGCGCGGGCGCGGGCAGCGTCGGCATCGAGTGGTCGCGGCTGCACGTGCTGAACCGCGCGATCGCTGTCGAGCGCTCGGAGGAACGGGCCGAACGGATCGGGCGGAACGCGTTGGACCTGGGAGTACCGGAACTGGAGGTGGTGACCGGGGAAGCACCGGAGGCGCTGAGCGCGCTGCCCGTGCCGGACGCCGTCTTCATCGGCGGCGGGGTGACGGCGCCGGGCGTACTGGACGCCTGCCTGGCGACGGGCGCGCGGCTGGTGGCACACGGCGTGACGCTGGAGGCCGAGCAGGTCCTGGCGCGCGCGTACGAGCAGCACGGAGGGGAACTGTTGAGGATCGGCGTAGAGCGGGCGGCCCCGCTCGGCGGGTTCACCGGCTGGACCCCGGCGCGGACGGTGACCCAGTGGAGCAACCGATGACCGGTGCACGCACCCCCTGCCGCCCACGCACGCCGGAGCGCGGCCGATGACCGTGCACTTCGTCGGCGCCGGGCCCGGCGCCGCGGACCTCATCACCGTGCGCGGCCGGGACCTGCTGGCGCGCTGCGGGGTCTGCCTCTACCCCGGCAGCATGACCCCGCCCGACCTCCTCGCGTACTGCCCGCCCGGCGCCGAGGTGGTCGACACCGCCGGCCTGAGCCTCGAACAGATCGTCGCCAAGCTGGTCGAAGCGCACCGGGCAGGTCACGATGTCGCGCGGCTGTGCTCCGGTGATCCGTCGCTGTACAGCGCCGTCGCCGAGCAGATGCGGCGGCTCGACGCCGCCGGCGTGCCGTACGAGGTCGTTCCCGGTGTGCCCGCCTTCGCCGCTTCGGCCGCAGCGCTGAAACGGGAGCTCACCGTGCCCGAGGTCGGGCAGAGCCTCGTCATCACCCGCGTCCAGGCGCGGTCCACGAAGATGCCCCCCACCGAAACCCTCGCCGCCTTCGCCGCGACCGGGGCCACGCTCGCCCTGCACCTGGCGATCAACTACGTCGAGCGGGTGACCGAAGACCTGAAACCGCACTACGGCGAAGACTGCCCGGTCGCCGTCGTCGCGCTCGCGACGCAGCCCGGCGAAACCGTCGTGCGCGGCGTGCTCGGCGAACTGCCGATGCTGGTCCGCGAAGCCGGGATGACGCGCGCGGCCACCATCTTCGTCGGCCGGGTGCTCGCCGCCACGAACTTTCCCGACAGCTTCCTCTATTCCAGTGCCCGCGACCGGGCGAACCAACCGGAGTCGTTGTGACCGAACTTCGCTGGGGCCTGCTGGCCGCCGGGACCATCGCCGCCCACTTCGCCGCGGGCGTCGAGGAGAGCAAGCACGGCAGGCCGGCCGCGGTCGCCGCGCGGGATGCCGACCGGGCGAGGGAGTTCGCCACGCGCTTCGACATCCCCAAGGCGTACGGAAGCTACGAAGAACTCCTCGCCGACCCGGACGTCGACGCCGTGTACGTCTCGACACCGCACGCCCTGCACAAGGAATGGGCCATCGCTGCCGCCGAAGCCGGCAAGCACGTGCTCTGCGAGAAGCCGCTGACGGTCACCGCGGCCGACGCCGAGGAAGTGATCACCGCCGCGCGCAAGCACGACGTCTTCCTGATGGAGGCGTTCATGTACCGGCTGCACCCGCAGACCCGGCGGCTGGTGGAGCTGATCTCGTCCGGCGCGATCGGCGAGGTCCGGGCGGTCGACACCACGTTCTCCTTCGACAGCAACCCGGAAGAAACCGCGCGGCTCGCCGATCCCGCGCTCGGCGGCGGCGGGATTCTCGACGTCGGGTGCTACTGCACGTCGCTCGCACGGCTGGTCGCCCAAGCCGCGACCGGGCAGGACGTCGTCGAGCCGGCCGAGGTCAGCGGGATGGCGCACCTGTCCGCCACCGGCGTCGACGAGTGGGCGACCGGCCTGCTCCGCCTGCCCGGGGACATCCTCGCGACGATCTCGTGCGGGATCCGGCTGACCCGCGAGGACGGCATCCACGTCTTCGGCTCGCGCGGGCAGATCCACATCCCGCAGCCGGCGTGGATCCACCCGCTGCGCAAGCCTGGCGTCTCGCGGATCATCCTGACCCCCGCCGACGGCGAGCCGGAGGTCATCGAGGTCGAAGCGACCCAGGGCGTCTTCGCGCGCGAAGCGGACCACGTCGCCGCGCACGTCGACGACCGCCAGGCGCCGGAGCTGACCTGGGCGGAGACCCTCGCCAACATGCGCACGCTGGACCGCTGGCGCGAAGCCGTCGGCTCCGGGCGCCGCGCGTGATCCTGATCCTCGGCGGAACCGGAGAAGCGCGGCAGCTGGCCGAAGCGCTGACAACGCGCGAAGTCCCCGTTGTCTCTTCGCTGGCAGGACGCGTCGCCCGGCCGAGGCTCCCAGTCGGCGAAGTACGCGTAGGCGGCTTCGGCGGCCCGGAAGGTCTCGCGCTCTACTTGCGAGAACACCGGATCGAAGCCGTCGTGGACGCCACGCACCCCTTCGCCGAGCGAATCGGGGCCAACGCGGTCAAGGCGGCCGAACTGACGAAGACGCCTCTCCTCCGGCTCGCCCGGCCGGGCTGGCAGCCGGGGCCAGGAGACGTCTGGCACTGGGCGGACGATCTCGCCGAAGCCGCGCGGATGCTCCCCGACCTCGGCAAACGCGTGTTCCTGACCAGCGGCCGCCAGGGCCTGCCCGCCTTCGCGCACCTCGACGACCTGTGGTTCCTCATCCGCTGCGTCGACCCGCCCGCGCCCCCGTTGCCCCGCCGGCACGAGCTGATCCTCGCCCGCGGCCCGTACGAAGTGGCTGCCGAGCGCGAGCTGCTCGGCCGGGTCGACGTCCTGGTCACCAAGGATTCGGGCGGTGCGCAGACCAGCGCGAAACTCACCGCCGCCCGCGAGCTGAACATCCCCGTCCTGCTGGTCAGGCGGCCGGAACGCTCCGGCACCGAGACCGCCGCAACCGTCCCCGAAGCCGTCGAATGGGTCCTGCACCGATGATCGAAGAGTTCTACGAAGTCCTGCGCAAGCGGCGGGACGTCCGCGGCGAGTTCACCGGCGAGCCCATCCCCGAAGCCACCCTGACGAGGATCCTCGAGGCCGCGCACGCCGCGCCGAGCGTCGGGCTCACCCAGCCGTGGGACTTCGTGCTGGTCGACGACGTCGAGACGCGCGAGAAGTTCGCGAAGCACGTCTACGAGGAACGAGAGGTCTTCGCGGGTCAGCTCGGCGAAGACCGCGCGAGCACCTTCGCGAACATCAAGATCGAGGGCATCCTCGAGGCGAGCCTCGGCATCGTCGTCACCTACGACCCGGCGCGTGGCGCGCCCGACGTGCTCGGCCGGCACGCCATCGCCGACGCCGGCCTGTACTCGGTCTGCCTGGCGATCCAGAACCTCTGGCTGGCGGCCACCGCCGAAGGCCTCGGCGTCGGCTGGGTGAGTTTCTACCGCGAACCCTTCCTGGGCGAGCTGCTCGGCATCCCCGACGGCATCCGGCCGGTCGCGTGGCTGTGCGCCGGCCCGGTGAGCCGGCTGGAGACCGAGCCGGACCTCGAGCGCCACGGCTGGCGCAGCCGCCGTCCCCTGACCGAGGCGATACACCACGGACGGTTCACCCCGCGTGACCCGGGGCCTGCGTCAGCCGCCACCGTCTGACCCGTTAGCGTTGCGCCGATGCGTCTGATTGCCGTAGCGCTGGGGCTGCTCTCGGCCTTGTGCGCGCTGGCTTTCCCCTTCCTGCCGGTGGTGCAGGACACGGCGGAGGTCGTCTGGCCGACCGGCAGCGACACCCGCTCCGTCAACGCGCCCTTGACCGGCTACTGGGCCCAGGACCTGCGCGCCGAACTGCCGTGCGCGGCCATCCGCTCGGTCGACGCCCGCACGAACGGCCCGGGCCTGCTGTTCGCCACCGTGCCGGACGGCCGCACCGACCCGAAGGCCGGCAACGGCGTCGGCCTGCAGCTGCGCGTCGACAACGGCGTGCTGCTCGCTTCCAGCCAGGGCCAGCAGATCGCCCAGCAGCCGCTGCCCGCGGAGAAGTGCGACGTCGAGCTGGACGTCGACGCGACGCAGATGACCCTCGCCGTGGCGGGGACGCCGATCTTCCACACCGGAGGCGACGCCCGGCCCCGCGTGGTCGGCATCTACTCCTCGATCAACTCGAGCAAGGACCCGATCGCCGGCCTGCACGTCTCGGTCGTGCCGGACACGCGCTACCAGACGTCGCCGACCGCGCTGAAGATCATCGTCGGCGTGATCGCCGTGCTGTCGTTGATCGGCTCCCTGATCGCGGTCTGGCGCCGCGACTCCGGCTCCGCCCGCCGCGCCCCGCGCTGGGCGCCGGTCGGCTGGTGGCGGCTGACGGCACGGGACACAACGGTGATCGCCGCGCTCGGCGCGTGGGTTTTCATCGGGCCGGTGACCTCGGACGACGGCTACATCCTCACGATGGCCCGGGTCACCGAGGCAACCGGCTACCTGACGAACTACCACCGCTGGTTCGGCGTCGCCGAAGCGCCGTTCGGCTGGTTCTACCACGTCTTCGAGCTGATGACGCACGTCAGCACGGTGCCGCCGTGGATCCGGCTGCCGTCGTTCCTGCTCGGCGTGCTCAGCTGGCTGCTGATCAGCCGTGAGGTGATGCCGCGGCTGGGCACCCAGATCCGCACCAGCCGCCCGGCCAGCTGGGCCGCCGCGACCGTGTTCCTGATCTGGTGGATGCCCTACAACAACGGCGTCCGCCCGGAACCGGTCGCCGCGCTCGGCTCGCTGCTGGCGATCTGCGCCGTGGAGCGCACGCTGGTGACACGGCGGCTGCTGCCGCTGTGCCTCGGCCTGTCCGCGGCCGGGTTCACCCTGGCCGCGACGCCGACCGGGCTGATCGCGGTGGCGCCGTTCCTCGTGGCCGCACGCCCGCTGTTCAAGCTGATCCGCCAGCGCGCGACCGAGAACGGCTGGCTCCCGGTGCTCGCGCCGGTCGCCGCGGCCGGGCTGCTCGTGCTGGTCGCGGTGTTCGCCGACCAGACGTTCGCGACGGTCCAGGAAGCGACGCGGATCCGCACCCAGGTGGGCCCGAACCTGTCGTGGTTCCAGGAGCTCTCGCGCTACCAGCTGCTGTTCGAAAGCCTGCCGGACGGCTCGGCACCGCGCCGCTTCCCGGTGCTGCTGGTGCTGCTGTGCACCGGCACCTGCCTGGTGATGCTGCTGCGCCGCGGCCGCATCCCCGGCGCGGCGCTCGGCCCGGCGCGGCGCTTGATCGGTACGACGGCGCTGTTCTTCCTGCTGCTGGCCCTGACGCCGACGAAGTGGACGCACCACTTCGGCGCGTTCGCCGCGGTCGGCGCGTCGATGGCGGCGCTGACCGCGCTCGCCACCGGCTCGACGGTGCTGCGGTCGAGCCGCAACCGCGCCGCGTTCCTCGCCGGGCTGCTGGTCGTCGCCGCGCTGGCCGCGACCGGGCCGAACACCTACTGGTTCGTCTCGCGCCTCGGTGTCCAGTGGACGAACGTGGCGCCGTCGATCGGCGGCATCGGCCTGTCCACGATCCTGCTGGTCGCGGCGGGGATCGCCGGGGTGTACGCGTTCGTCGAGAACGTCCGCGCGCACCGGCCGGGCCTGCCCGCGCAACCCCAGGAAGGCAAGCGCCGCGCGCTGCGGCTCGGTTCGCTGTCGCTGGTGGTGGTCTGCGGCCTGGTGGCGGCGGGCGAGTTCGTCACGATGGCGTGGGCGATCCACAACCAGGCCGGCAGCTACAGCCTGGGCGCGGCGAACGTCGGGCACCTGTTCGGCAAGAGCTGCAACCTGTCCGACCACGTGATGGTCGAGCGCGACGCGGCGACGAGCATCCTGCACCCGCAGTCCGAGCAGCGGACCGTCCCGGTGAAGCCGCAGGAAAGCTCGCCGCTGCCCAACCCCGACCAGGCCAACGGCCGCGCCCAGACCGGTTTCCACACCCGCCCGGTCGACGACAAGGACCCCCTGGCCGAGCCGCCGCACGGGTTCACCCCGGAGACCGTGCCGATGTGGTCGAGCTACCTCGACCCGGAGACGCGGGCGGGCCGGCTGCGCAGCGACTGGTACGCGCTGACGGAGAAGCCCGCGGACGGCCAGATCGTGGTGGCGACGGCGGGCGCGCCCCGCCGTCCGACGTCGGTCAGCCTCGACTACGGCGCCGACACCCCCGACGGCGTGAAGATCCTGCGCAGCCAGTTCATGCTGCCGCCGGGCTCGGGCACGGGCGGCTGGAACGACACCCGCATCAACCTGCGCGACCTGCCGCCGGAGACGAACGCGGTCCGGATCAACATCGTCGACAACGACCTGACGGAGGACGGCTGGATCGCGGCGTCGGCCCCGCGCGTGCCGACGTTCACGACGCTGACGGACCGGATCGGGTCGAAGCCGGTGTACGTCGACTGGCCGGCGTCGTTCGTGTACCCGTGCGTCCAGCCGGTGACGTCCCACGACGGGATCTCGCAGGTCCCGGACTACCGCATCACGGCGGGCGGCCTCGCGGACGAGGCCCAGTGGGCGTCCTCGACCAACGGCGGGCCGATCGGCTGGCTGGAGGAGCTGGCCGAGGAGCCCGAGGTGCCGAGCTACCTGATCGGCCAGCCGAGCCAGTCCTGGGGACAGCTGCTGCAGATCGAGCCGTTCACCGAGGGCATCGCGCCCACGGTCGTGCACGGCGAGAAGACGGTGCCGGGCTGGTGGTCGCCGGGACCGGGGCCGCGGCAGCCGAACGGCAAGGACCCGACGCGGTAGCTACGGGCACGGCGGGGCGTAGGGCACTCCCGGAAAGTACGTCCCCCACTCCGCCGGGGTGATCTTCGGATCCGCCAGCCCGCAGATCTGCCGGGCCACCCGCTCCGGATCCAGTTCCAGCAACCGGATGGTGCCCGCGCCGATCGCGACCCGCCGCCCGTCGGGCGCCGGCGCGATCGTGTACGCCGAGTCGGTGAAGCCGCTGAACGCCGCCGTCTGGACCGGGTGGGCGAGGTCCGACACGTCCCACAACCGCATCGAACGGTCATAACCGGCCGTGGCGATCAGGGTTCCCGACGGCCCGATCGACACCGACGCCACCGTGTCCGTGTGCCCGGTCAGCGCGGAGAACGTCACGGGCATCGGCTCACCGAACGGGCCGGCGTTCCTGACGGCGCTCGGTCAGTAACTCCGCGGGGTCCAGACGACGCCGTTCTCCGCGCGGGTCCTCGACGAGCCCACGATCAGCAGGCAGCGCATGTCCACTGTGGACGGATCGAGGTCCCCGAGCGTGGTGATCCGGATGTCCTCCTCCGGGCCGCCGACGTCCCGCGCGACCACCACCGGGGTCGCCGGGGCGCGGTGGCGGAGGAGGACGTCCCGGGCGTCGGCGAGCTGCGTCGTCCGGGACCGCGAAGCCGGGTTGTACAGCGCCAGCACCAGGTCCGCCGCGCCCGCCGCGTCGAGCCGTTTCTCGATGATTTCCCACGGCTTCAAGCGATCGGACAGCGAGAGCACGCAGTAGTCGTGCCCGAGCGGCGCGCCGACGCGGGACGCGGCCGCCTGCGCCGCCGTCACGCCCGGCACGATCCGCACCCGCACGCCCGTGCCGTGCCCGGCGGCGACCTGCTCCAGCACGGCCGACGCCATCGCGAAGACCCCCGGATCCCCGGAGGAGACCACGGCGACCCGGGCGCCCGAAGCGGCGAGCGACAACGCTTCGACCGCCCGGTCGGCCTCGACCCGGTTGCCGGACGCGTGCCGCCGCTGCCCGGCTTTCTGCGGCACGCGCGCGACATACGGCCCGTAGCCGACGATGTGCTCGGCCGCGTCGAGTTCCGCCGCGGCTTCCGGCGTCAGCCACTCCGGCCCCGCGGGGCCGAGGCCGACGACCACGACCTCGCCCGAAGCCGCGGCAGGTGACGCGGAAGGCGCGGGCGAAACACGCGACGCGTAAGCCGGGCTCGGCAGCAACGCCAGCGAGAAGTACGGGACCGTCGAAGGATCGACCGACCCGAACGGCTCGATCCGCTGCTGTCCCCAGGTCGCACGCTCGACGTACACGGCGTCGTCGAGCTTCCCCGCCTCTTCCAGCGCTTCCCGCACCGAAGAGAACGTCCGCCCGAGCTTCAGCACGGCCGCCGAGTCGGTGTCCGCGAGGCGCCGGGCCAGCTCCGGGGCCGGCAGCGTGCCCGGGAGCACGGTCAGTACCTCGTCGCGCTGCACCAGCGGCCGGCCGAGCACCGCCGACGCCGCGCTCACCGACGTCACCCCGGGCACGACGACCGCGTCGAACCGGCCGGAAAGCCGCTCGTGCATGTACATGTACGAGCCGTAGAAGAACGGGTCGCCTTCGCAGAGCAGGACGACGTCGCGACCCGCGTCGAGGTGCTCGGCCAGCCGCTTCGCGCTCAGCTCGTAGAAGTCGGCGATCGCGCCTTCGTACCCGCCCGGGTGGTCGGTCGTCTCGGTGGTGACCGGGTAGACGAGCTTCTCCTCGATCTGCCCTTCGCGCAGGTACGGCTCGGCGACCGACCGCGCGATGCTCCGGCCGTGCCGCGCGCAGTGGTAGGCGATCACCTGCGCCTCGGAGATCAGCCGGGCCGCCTTGACCGTCATCAGTTCCGGGTCGCCGGGGCCGAGCCCGACGCCGTACAGCGTGCCGGTCATTCTTCGGCGCTCGCGAGTGCGTTGATCGCCGCGACGGCCATGGCGCTGCCGCCCCGCCGTCCGTGGACGACCAGGTACGGCGCCGGAGCCCGCTTCGCGAGCTCCACTTTGGACTCCGCCGCGCCGACGAACCCGACCGGGACGCCGATGATCGCCGCGGGGGCGCCGACGCCTTCGTCGAGGATTTCCAGGAGGCGGAACAGCGCGGTCGGCGCGTTGCCGATCGCCACGACCGAGCCGGGCAGCTTGTCGCGCCACAGTTCCAGGGCCGCGGCCGAACGCGTGGTGCCCATGCGTTCGGCGAGCCCGGGCACAGCGGGGTCGGACAGCGTGCAGAGCACCTCGTTGTCCGCGGGCAGGCGGCGCCGGGTCACGCCGCTGGCGATCATCCGCGCGTCGCACAGGATCGGCGCGCCGGCTTCCAGGGCGGCCCGGCCGGATTCGACGACGTCGAGCGTGTAGCGCAGGTCGTCGACCAGATCGACCATGCCGCAGGCGTGGATCATCCGGACCGCGAGGCCCGCCACGTCGTCGGGCAGGATCGCCAGGTCCGCCTCCTCGCGGATCGTGGCGAACGAGTGCCGGTAGATCTCGGCACCGTCCCGCAGGTAGTCGATCACAGATTCCCCTTCAGCTCGTCGAGCGGCACCCACCGGCCGTCGATGCGGTAGCCCCCCGCTTCGGCGACAACGTCCACATGGGACTGCGACGGCTTCCCGCACCGCCGTTCGCAGCCCGAGAAGTGCGCGCGCAGGCCGGGCCGGAACACGGCGTCGGCGCGCACGTCGGCGCGCGACTTCGCGCAGCCCGGACGGCCGATGCACGCGCTGGTGCCCAGCGGCACGCCACCGAAACCCAGCCGCTCGAAGACGTCGGCGGGCACGTCCGGCAGGACCACGGACTTCCACGGCGTGACCAGCGCCGGGCCGAACCCGGCCAGCACCCGGGCCTGCGCTGCGGACAGCTGCCCGAAGCGGGGCACGACACCGGCCGCGAAGCCGCCGTCCCGCTCGATCAGCCCGGCCGGGACCGTGCCGTCGACCCGCGGCACCGGCGTCCCCCGCCACTCCGGGTCGTCGAGTTCGGCGACGCGCCAAGCGGCCCCGCGCACCCGGCAGAACTCGAGCGCGACCTCGACGAGCACCGAGACGGCGTCGGCGCGAAGCACCCGCCGTCCCGTGTCACCGCCCGCGAGCAGCAGCGTTCCCCCGGACGGGCCGGTCGCCCGCCAGCAGACGTCGGGGCTCTCTCCCGTGACGTCCCCGCGGCCGTCGTCGAAGGCGAAGAGGAAGCGGCCGGGCAGCGATGCCAGCTCCGGCGTCGAACACAGCGCGAGATCCAGCGCAGCCGCCAGGCCGCGGACGTCGGAGAGGCCGCCGCGCAGTCCGCTCAGGGGCGACGCCAGGACGTTCCGGACCCATTCGTGCGACGGCGACGGCAGCAGGCCGGCGTCGGTGAGCCGGGCGGCGAGGCCGGGCCGGGTGACGCCGCGCAGCTGGACGTTGCCGCGCGAGGTGAGGTGGAGGTCGCCGTCGCCGCAAGCTTCGGCCCCATCGGCCAGCGCGCGCAGCTGCGCTGCGGAAATCGTGCCGCCGGGCAGCCGCACCCGGGCCAACGGTCCGTCGGCGGCGTCGTGGGGTGCGAAAACACCAGGGCACGCGTCGGCTCGCACGCGCGCTGGGGTCGGCATGGGGTCACTGTAGCTGGCGGTTCTCCGGCTCCGGCGGGCCCGAACGGGGCCGGATCCGGGCGGTTCCGGCGTCCAGGTCCACGTCACGCCAGGGTGGTGCGCCTTCGGCGTCCTGCTCGACGAGCATCGACATCGTTTCCCGGTGTTCCAGCTCACGCCGCTTGGTGCCGTAGAGGAAGGCGGTGGTCTCTTCGATGTAGGTCGCGGACAGCCGCGCCTTGAAGCGCGAGCCGTTCTTGCGCGGCCGCAGTTCGATCGCCGCCATGACCAGCAGGATCACCACGCCGCCCGGAAGGGCCAGCCCCAGCCAAGTTCCCATGCCCGGCGAACCGGGTGACCGCCGGTCAAGTTCCCGGGACAGCAGAAGTCTCATCAGATGTAGTAGGTGTGCTACATTCAATCGCATCAGTCAGATGGGGGTGATCGCGATGAGAGATCCAGCCGATCCCGTTGTCCGCGCGCGCGGACTGCGGATGCGGTACGGCACGAACGACGTGCTCCACGGGGTCGAGTTCGAGGCGTACCGCGGCGAGGTCGTCTGCCTGCTGGGGCCGAACGGCGCGGGCAAGACGACGACGATCGAGATCCTCGAAGGCTTCCGCATGCGGTCGGCGGGCGAGGTGAGCGTGCTGGGCGTCGACCCGGCACACGGTGGCGAGGACTGGCGGGCACGCCTGGGGGTCGTGCTCCAGTCCTGGCGCGACCACGGGAAGTGGCGCATCCGCGAGCTGCTCGCGCACCTGGGCCGCTATTACGCGCCGTACTCGACGGCGTCGCACCCGCGGCCGTGGGACACCGACGAGCTGATCGCGACGGTCGGGCTCACCGAGCACGCGCACAAGAAGCTCAAGCAGCTCTCCGGCGGCCAGCGGCGGCGGCTCGACGTCGCGATCGGCATCGTCGGCCGTCCCGAGCTGCTGTTCCTCGACGAGCCGACCGCCGGGTTCGACCCCGAGGCGCGGCGCGAGTTCCACGACCTGGTGCACCGCCTGTCCGACGAGCTCGACACGACGATCCTGCTCACCACGCACGACCTCGACGAGGCCGAGAAGCTGGCCGACCGGATCCTCATCCTCAACGGCGGCCGCATCATCGCCGACGGCTCGGCCGACCAGCTGAGCCGGCAGGTCTCCGGCGAGGCCGAGGTCCGCTGGTCCGTCGACGGCCAGCGCTTCGTGCACCTGACGACCGAAGCGACGAAGTACGTGTACGACCTGTTCAGGCAGCACGGTGAAGCCGTCGCGGACCTCGAGGTCAGGCGGGCGTCGCTGGAGGACACCTACATGACGCTGGTCCGCCGGGCGGAGACCGGCGGCGAAACGGAGCTCGGCCTCCAGGAAGCGGGTGCGCGATGAACGCCAAGACCGCCGCACTGCGGTCCGGCCTGGCCCGCGGCTGGATCGAGTTCAAGCAGACGTGGACCAACATCGACGACGTGGTGGGGCAGCTCGTCTTCGTGGTGCTCTTCCTCGGCACGCTGTTCTTCATGCGGAACGCGACACTGCCCGGCACGTCGTTCTCACTCGGCGCGGCCACCGTGCCCAGCGTGCTCGGCGCCGGCATCGTGTTCCAAGGCCTGACCGGCGCGGCGGGCTACCTGGCCATCGACCGCGAAGACGGCACGCTGCTGCGGGCGAAGGCGACCCCGAACGGAATGCTGGGGTACCTGCTCGGGAAGACGACGGCGCTGTCGCTCGCCCAGCTCACGGGCCTGGCGGCGGTTCTGATCCCGTGCCTGTTCGCGTTCTCCGTGCTGGCGCCCGACGGCGTCTGGTCGTACCTGCACCTGCTCGGGGTACTGCTGATCGGCATGGCCGCGACGATGCCGATCGGCGCGGCGCTGGGTTCGCTGACCAACAGCCCGCGCTCGATCGGGCTGATCACCCTGCCGATCATGGGGATGGGCGCGATCTCGGGGATCTTCTACCCGATCACGGCACTGCCGGGCTGGGTGCAGGGCATCGCGCAGGTGTTCCCGATGTACTGGCTGGGCCTCGGGATGCGCTCGGCGCTGCTGCCGGACAGCGCGCTCGCCGTCGAAATCGGCCAGTCGTGGCGCCCGCTGCCGACCCTCGCGGTGCTCGTCGCGTGGGCCGTGATCGGATTGGCACTGGCGCCGGTCCTGCTCCGCCGCATGGCGCGGCGCGAGGCGGGTTCGTCGGTGGCCGAACGGCGGCAGAAGGCCATGCAGCGTGTGGGGTAGTCATGAGTGAGGTCGTCTACAACCGGATCGCGATGCTGCGCGCGGAGCGGTCGATCTCGCGGCGGCAGCTGGCGGAGGCCCTCGGGGTGCACTACCAGACGATCGGCTACCTGGAGCGCGGCGAGTACAGCCCTTCGCTGTACTTGGCCCTGCGGATCGCGGAGTTCTTCGAGGTGTCCGTGGAGGTGCTGTTCTCGACGACGCCCTTCCCGCGGCTGGGAGAACGCTCGGCTTAGGGCTTGCGCAGGTCGGCCTCGGCCAGCGCGCGGACGACGTCGTCGCGGCGGGTCTCCCGGACGGTCCGGTTGAGCTCGACGTGCAGGAACGGCGTACCGCCGGCGGCCTGGCTCTGGACGTTCGTCGTCCCGGCCAGGCCCCGGCAGGGCTCGGCCCAGGCCCGGCGGACGCGGAACCCGGCGGCTTTTAGCCGGTCCGCCGCCCGGCGGGCCGCGTCCCCGGCTTCGGCGGCCCCGGCCGAGAGGACGACGTCCGCCTCGGGCAGGGTGCGGTCCTTGAAGCCGTGCAGCTGGACCTGGGGCAGGCCGCGCCGGGCGAGCAGCGTGGTGACGACGTGGAAGACGGTCCGCGTGTCGTGCGCGGGGTCTTCCCGGCGGCGGTGCGCGCCCGCGACGGCCAGCACGGCGCCGGGCACCTGCCGGAAGAGCGCCAGGCCGATCAGGTCGGTCCGCAGGTCGGACGAGGGATGCGGCACCTCGACGACCAGTGACGGCGGCGCGGACCGGTCGATCGCGTAGAGCCCCCAGGCGCGTCCGGTGCCGGGTTCCTGGACGGCGAGCGCGTCGTCGTGGACGGAGAAGCCCAGGTCATCGAGGTGGTGCGGGGCCCGGTCGAGGAACGCGGCGAAGCCGGTTCCGGCGGTTTCGAGCTCGGCCGCCGTGGGGTGGCGGTACGGCTGCCGGGTCGACTGCGCGGCGGTGAAGCTCCGGAGAAGGGATTCCAAGCCACCAGGCTACCCAGCGCCGGTCAACGTCACCTTGACGCACTTCGACCGGCACCGGAGAGTGAGGGCGATACCCACGCGTCGGCAGGTGGAGGAACCCGGTGAGAGTCCGGGGCGGTCCCGCCACTGTCACCGGAGAGCTGGGTCCGGCGCCGCCTCCGCGGGAGGGAGTGCGTCGGCGGGTCTCCGGGAGCCAGGAACTCCGGCCGGCGCGCCCGTCTACCCGGGGCGCGGACCCCGAGGAGGAACCTCGTGATCCTGCTTTTGTCCACTTCGGACACCGACCTGCTCAGCGCTCGATCGAGCGACCGAGAGTACCGGCTCGGCAACCCCGCCCGGCTCGACGTCGCCGAGCTGCCCGGGCTGCTCGACGGCGTCAAGATCGTCGTCGCGCGGATCCTCGGCACGCCGCGGAGCTGGCAGGACGGCCTGGACACGCTGCGGGCCTCGGGCGCGCACGTCGTCGTCCTGGGCGGGGAGCAGACGCCGGACGCCGAGCTGATGAAGCTCTCGACCGTTCCGGCCGGCATCGCCGCCGAGGCCCACGCGTACCTCGCGCAGGGCGGCCCGGCGAACCTCACCCAGCTCCACCGGTTCCTCTCCGACACGCTCCTGCTCACCGGCGACGGCTTCGAGCCGCCCGCCGAGCAGCCCGCGTGGGGTGTGCTGGAGCGTCCTTCGCAGGGCGACGGCCCGGTCATCGGGATCCTGTACTACCGGGCACACCACCTGTCCGGGAACACGGCGTTCGTGCACACGCTCGCCGACCAGATCGAAGCCGCGGGCGGGCGCGCGTTGCCGATCTACTGTGCTTCGCTGCGTACGCGCGAGCCGGAGATGATGGCCGAGCTGACAACCGTCGACGCCCTGCTGGTCACGGTGCTCGCGGCCGGTGGCACGCGGCCGTCCGAGGTGGGCGCCGGCGGGGACGACGAGGCGTGGGACGTCGCCGAGATGGCCGCGCTCGACGTCCCGATCCTGCAGGCGCTGTGCCTGACCAGCGACCGCGAGGCCTGGGCGGCCAGCGACGACGGCCTCTCGCCGCTCGACGCCGGGAACCAGATGGCCGTGCCGGAGTTCGACGGACGGCTGATCACGGTGCCGTTCTCGTTCAAGGAACTCGACGAAGACGGGCTGCCGCGGTATGTGCCGGACGCCGAGCGCGCGTCGCGCGTCGCTCGCATTGCGCTGGCACACGCCCGGCTGCGGTACACGCCTCCTGCGGAGCGGCGCATCGCGCTGATGCTGTCCGCGTACCCGACGAAGCACTCTCGCGTCGGCAACGCGGTCGGGCTGGACACGCCCGCGTCGGCGGTCGAACTGCTGCGGCGGATGCGCGATGTGGGCTACGACCTGGGACCGGACGCGTTCCCCGGCGTCGAGCCGACCGGGACCGACCAGCCCGACGGTGACGCCCTCATCCACGCGCTGATCGCCGCCGGCGGCCAGGACCCGGAGTGGCTCACCGAGGAACAGCTGGCCGGGAACCCGATCCGCGTGCCCGCCGCGCGGTACCAGGAGTGGTTCGACGCGCTGCCGGCCGAACTGCGCGACGGCGTCGAGGAGCACTGGGGCCCGGCGCCCGGCGAACTGTACGTCGACAACGGCGACATCGTGCTGGCGTCGCTGCAAAGCGGCAACATGATCATCATGATCCAGCCGCCGCGCGGGTTCGGCGAGAACCCCGTCGCGATCTACCACAACCCGGACCTGCCGCCGAGCCACCACTACCTGGCCGCCTACCGGTGGCTCGAGGAGGAGTTCGGCGCGCACGCCGTCGTCCACCTCGGCAAGCACGGGTCCCTGGAGTGGCTGCCGGGCAAGACCGCGGGGCTTTCGGCGTCGTGCGCACCCGACGCCGCGCTCGGGAACCTGCCGCTGGTGTACCCGTTCCTGATCAACGACCCCGGCGAGGGCGCGCAGGCGAAACGGCGGGCGCACGCGACGATCGTCGACCACCTGATCCCGCCGATGGCGCGCGCGGAGTCGTACGGCGACATGGCGCGGCTGGAGCAGCTGCTCGACGAGCACGCGAACATCGCGGCGATGGACCCGGCGAAGCTGCCGGCGATCCGCGCGCAGATCTGGACGCTGATCCAGGCCGCGAAGCTCGACCACGACCTCGGCGTCGAGGAACGGCCGCACGACGCGGAGTTCGACGACTTCCTGCTGCACATCGACGGCTGGCTCTGCGAGGTCAAGGACGCGCAGATCCGCGACGGGCTCCACGTCCTGGGCGCGGCGCCTACCGGCGAAGCCCGCGTCAACCTGGTGCTGGCGATGCTGCGCGCGTCGCAGATGTGGGGCGGCAAGCAGGGTGCGATCCCGGGCCTGCGGTCGGCGCTGGGGCTCAAGGAGAACGCGCCGATGTCCGAAGTGGACGCGGTCGAGAAGACGGCGCGTGAGCTCGTCCAGACGATGGAGATGCGCGGCTGGGACGCGACCGCGGTCGCTTCGGTCGCGCCGGACGAGCAGGTCGCGCGGGTGCTTTCGTTCGCGGCTTCCGAGATCGTCCCGCGGCTCGCGGGGACGTCCGCCGAACTCGACGCGGTGCTGCACGCGCTGGACGGCGGGTACATCCCGGCCGGGCCGAGCGGGTCGCCGCTGCGCGGGCTGATCAACGTGCTGCCGACCGGCCGGAACTTCTACACCGTCGACCCGAAGGCGATCCCGAGCCGGCTCGCCTGGGAAACCGGGCAGGCGCTGGCGGATTCCCTTTTGAAGCGCTACCGCGAGGACACGGGCGACTGGCCGAAGTCGGTCGGGCTTTCGGTGTGGGGCACGTCGGCGATGCGGACGTCCGGCGACGACGCGGCGGAAGTCCTGGCGCTGCTGGGCGTCCAGCCGGTGTGGGACGAAGCTTCGCGGCGCGTCACGGGCATCGAGGCCGTTCCCCTGGCCGAGCTGGGCCGGCCCCGGATCGACGTCACGGTGCGGATCAGCGGGTTCTTCCGCGACGCGTTCCCGCACGTGATCGCGTTGATGGACGACGCGGTGCGGCTGGTGGCGTCGCTGGACGAACCCGGTGACGAGAACTTCGTCCGCGCGCACGTCTCGGCGGACCTGGCCGCATACGGCGATTCCCGCCGGGCGACCACGCGGATCTTCGGGTCGAAGCCGGGCGCGTACGGCGCCGGCCTGCTGCCGCTGATGGACAGCGGAAACTGGCGCGACGACAAGGACCTCGCGGAGGTGTACGCGGTGTGGGGCGGCTTCGCGTACGGCCGCGACCTCGACGGTCGCCCGGCGCGCGAGGACATGGAGAATTCGTACAAGCGCATCGTGGTGGCGGCGAAGAACACGGACACGCGCGAACACGACATCGCCGACTCGGACGACTACTTCCAGTACCACGGCGGGATGATCGCGACGGTCCGCGCGCTGACCGGCGCGGCCCCGGCGTCCTACGTGGGCGACAGCACCTCACCGGACGCGGTCCGCACCCGCACGCTGGGCGAGGAGACGGCCCGGGTGTTCCGCGCGCGGGTCGTCAACCCGCGCTGGCTGGCGGCGATGCGCCGTCACGGCTACAAGGGCGCGTTCGAGCTGGCGGCCACAGTGGACTACCTGTTCGGCTTCGACGCGACAGCAGGCGTCGTCGGCGACTGGATGTACGAGAAGCTGACCGAGTCGTACGTGCTCGACGAGGTGAACCAGGAGTTCCTGCGGCAGGCGAACCCGTGGGCGCTGCGCGGGATCGTGGAGCGCCTGAACGAGGCGGCGGACCGCGGGCTGTGGGAGGAGCCGGACCCGGCGTTGCTCGAGAAGATGCGCGAGGTGTACCTGTCGCTGGAGGGTGACCTCGAGTCGGAATGACGGCCGCGGCGGCTACGCTTCGCCTTCCCCGCCGCTGAGCGGAAACGCCCGGGAAACGCGGGCCGGGGTTGGGTGGCGGCATGATCACCGCCGCTCCCCCGAAGACCCGCTCCTGGGCGCTTCCGCTCGTCTGCCTCGGCGCCGCCGTCCTCTACGCCTGGAAGATCGGCGACGGCCAGGTCGGCAACACCTACTACGCCGCCGCCGTCAAATCGATGACGAGCGGCTTCACGAACTTCCTCTTCGGTGCCTTCGACCCGTACGGCGTGGTGACGGTCGACAAACCGCCTCTCTCGTTGTGGCCCCAGGCGATCTCCACGCTGGTCTTCGGCTACCACGGCTGGGCGCTGCTCCTGCCCCAGGTGCTCGAAGGCGTCGCGGCGGTCTTCCTCCTGCACCGGACGGTCCGGCGGTGGGCGGGCGAAAACGTCGCCCTGCTCGCCGCCGTGATCCTCGCGCTCACGCCGGTCACCGTGATCATCGACCGCGACAACAACCCGGACACGCTGCTCGTCCTCTTCCTGGTCGCCGCCGCGTACGCGCTCACCCGCGCGCTCGAAGACGGGCGGAAGTGGCTGTTCTGGTGCGCGTTCTTCGTCGGCTGCGGCTTCCTGACCAAGATGCTGCAGGCCTGGATCATCGTCCCGGTGCTTGCGCTCGCTTACTTCGCGGGGACGACCGCGCCGGTCAACCGCCGTCTCCTCGACCTGCTGGGCGCCGGGGTCGTGCTCGTCGTGTCGTCGTTCTGGTGGATCGCCCTGTACGACTGGTGGCCCGGCGCCAAGCCCTTCATGGGCGGCAGCGCGGACGGTTCCGCGTGGGACCTCGTCTTCGGCTACAACGGCTTCGGCCGTCTCTCCGGCAACGGCGAGAGCGGCGGCATGATGATCATGCGCAATGGGCAGCTGACCATGACGTCCTTCGGCGGCGACCCCGGACCGGGCCGGATGTTCAACGACGTCGTCGGCGGCCAGATCTCGTGGCTGCTGCCGCTGTCGCTGCTCGCGCTGATCGTCGCCGGTCGCCGGTGGCGCGACGCCGGCTGGGTGCTGTGGGGCGGCTGGCTGCTGGTGACGACCGCGGTGTTCAGTTTCGCCGGCGGCATCTGGCACCCGTACTACACGACGGCGATGGCGCCCGCGATCGCCGCGGTCTCCGCCGCCGGGCTGGCGCTGCTGTGGCGCCACCACCGGCGGACTCTGCTGCCGCTCGCCATCGCGTCGACCGCGGCCTGGGCGTTCGTGCTGACTTCGCGGGACACGTCGTTCCACGGCTGGACGCGCTGGGCGGTGCTCGGCACGGCCGTCGCGGCCATCGCCGGGCTCCTCGTCACGCGGAGCCGGTCGGCGCTGGTCGCCGGGCTCGTGCCGCTGCTGCTCACCCCGGCCGTGTGGTCGTACGCCGCCGCGCAGAGCACGTCCGCGGGCACCCTGCCCGCCGCCGGCCCCGCTCCGGGCGGGCCCGGACCGGTGCCCGGCGGTCCCGGACCGGCGCCGGGTCCGTCCGCCGGTGGACCGGGGCCCCGGCTGGTGCTCGGCGGCGGGGGCGACGGCACCGCCAGGCTGTCCGACAACCAGCGGCGCATCCTCGGCTACGCCCGGCGCAACGGCACCGAGATCACCCTGGCGGTGAACAGTGAAGCGAGCAGCGTCGCGCCGTTCATCATCGACTCGGACGCGACCGTGATCGGCATGGGCGGCTTCGGCGGCCGCGACAACGCGCCGTCGGTCGCGCAGCTCGGCCGCTGGCTCGCCGAGGGCAAGCTGCGGTTCGTGCTGAGCAGCGCCGGCACCGCTCAGGGCGGGCCCGCGCGGAGCCCCGTCCAGGACGAACGCCGTCGCTGGATCGAGGGGCACTGCGCGGTCGTCGACGCGAGTGCGTACGGCGGCCGGCCCGGCCCCGCGCAGGACAGTGGCCCGGTGCGGATCGGCGGCGCGGACACGCTCTACCAGTGCCGCTAACGGCGAGGAAACACCGCCGCGGCGATCATGGCGGCATGCGGGTCCTGGTGGTGGAGGACGAGCCGATGCTCGCGGACGCGATCGCGGAGTGGCTGCGCGGCGAGTCCCACGCCGTCGACCTCGCCCACGACGGCGGCGCGGCGCTGGAGCGGATCGCCGTGCACGACTACGACGTCGTCGTGCTCGACCGGGACCTGCCGGTCGTGCACGGCGACGACGTCTGCCGCGAACTGGTGGCGTCCGGAACGGCGACGCGGGTGCTGATGCTCACGGCGGCCGCGGAGGTCACCGACCGCGTCGGCGGGTTGTCCCTCGGCGCCGACGACTACCTGACCAAGCCGTTCGCCTTCCCCGAGCTGGCCGCGCGCATCCAGTCGCTGGGGCGGCGCTGCCGCCCGGCCGCACCGCCGGTGCTGCGCCGATCCGGCGTCACGCTCGATCCGGCGCGGCACGAGGTGTTCCGCGACGGCCGGTACCTGCCCCTGTCCAAAAAGGAGTTCGCGGTGCTCGCCGAGCTGCTGCGCGCCGACGGCGCCACCGTCTCCGCGGAACACCTGCTGGAGAAGGCGTGGGACGAGCACGCGGACCCGTTCACCGGCGCGGTCCGGCTCACCATCCTCAAGCTGCGCCGCAAGCTCGGTGACCCACCGCTGGTGGAGACGGTCACCGGGGTCGGCTACCGGATTTCATGAGGCGGCTCCGGTGAGCCTCCGGCTGCGGCTGACCGTGCTGTACGGCGGATTGTTCCTGCTGGCGGGCGGCGTGCTGCTGGGCGTGACGTACCTGCTGTTCACGCGGCAGGTGGGGCGGCGGGTGACGATGCTCGTCGGCACCGCGCCGTCCGGCCTGCCCCCACTGCCGTCACTGCCTTCGCCGGAGTCGCTCGACGAGCAGGCGCGGCAGGTCCGCGAGGCGGCGGCGACGTCGCTGCTGATGCAGGGCGCGATCGCGCTCGGCGCCGTGGCCGTGCTCGCGGCCGCGGCCGGCTGGCTGGTGGCGGGGCGCGCGCTGGCGCCGTTGCGCCAGGTGACGGACACCGCCCGCCGGATCGCGGCGGCGGCCGACCCGGGCGGCCACGAGCGCATCGCGCTGCCCGGGCCGGAGGACGAGGTGAAGGATCTGGCCGACGCGTTCGACGTGATGGTCGAGCGCCTCGACCGGTCCTTCGACGCGCAGCGCCGGTTCGTGGCGAACGCGTCGCACGAGCTGCGCACCCCGCTGACGCTGAACCGCTCCCTGGTCGAGGTGGCGATGCACCGCCGGACGGCGTCGGACGACGTCCGCGAGCTCGGCACCAAGCTGCTGCAGATCAACTCCCGGCACGAGAAGCTGATCAGTGGGTTGCTGCTGCTGGCCAGGTCGGAGAGCGCCCTGACCGAGCGGCGCCCGGTGGACCTGGCCGCAGTGGTCGCCCACGTAGTCCCGCCGGGCGTCTCGGAGGAGCTGGGCGAAGCGGTGGCGCTGGGCGACGCACTGATGCTGGAGCGCCTGGCGCACAACCTGGTGGAGAACGCGATCCGCCACAACACCGAGGAGGGCTGGGTCCGGGTGACGACCCGCTCCGTGCCGGGCGGCGTCGAGCTTTCCGTGGCCAACAGCGGACCGGTGATCCCGCCGTCGGAGGTCCCGGCGCTGTTCGACCCGTTCCACCGCCGTGCGCGCGTGGCCGCGGAGGGGGCGGGGCTGGGATTGTCGATCGTGCGCTCGGTGGCGCACGCCCACGGCGGCGAGGTGGTGGCGACGGGGCGGCCGGCCGGAGGGCTCGTCGTGGTGGTGACGCTGCCCGGCGCTTGACCTGCTTCGTCTTTCCTCGGACAAATATCGGATATTCCGGGCTTTTCACCTCCCGGTCCGCGATGCCCGACCTTGGTGGCTTGACTTCGTTAATGGTCTAGTCCAATGATCTGTCCACCTCGAAATCCCCACGGGAGGACAGCTCATGCGCAAGAGCAGACTGGCCGCCATCGGGCTCGCCGCCGCCGCTTTCGCCGCCACCGCCGTCAGCCTCGTGCTCGGCGCGCCTTCGGCGACCGCGGCGTTGAGCAGCAACTGGTACGCCGCGGCGCCGTACCTGATGCCCCAGAGCAACAACCCGCCCGACCCCGTGACCGTCATGAACGCGACCGGGCTCAAGGCGTTCCAGCTGGCGTTCATCCTGGCCCCGAACGGTGGTGGCTGCAGCCCGACCTGGGACGGCACCTCGGCGGTCTCCTCCGACACGGCGGTCGCGGGCGTGATCTCGCGGATCCGCGGCGCGGGCGGCGACGTCTCGGTGTCCGTCGGCGGTTACGGCGGCACGAAGCTCGGCCAGACCTGCGGGACGGTGGCCGCGACGGCCGCCGCCTACCAGCAGGTCATCACGAAGTACTCGCTCAAGGCGATCGACCTCGACCTCGAAGAGCCCGAGTACGAGAACACCGCGGCCATCGCGAACGAGCTCGGTGCCGCGAAGACGTTGCAGGCGAACAACCCCGGCCTGTTCGTGTCGGTGACCATGCCGGGCACCGCGGCCGGCACCGGCTGGTTCGGCACGCAGCTGCTCGACCAGGCCAAGTCGATCGGCTTCACCCCGAACAACTTCTCGATCATGCCCTTCGACGGCGGTTTCAACGGCGGTTCGTCGCAGGTGTCGGCATTGGAGGCGTTCCACGGCCTGCTGATGTCGCACCTGGGCTGGGACAGCGCCACGGCGTACTCGCACGAGGGCTTCTCCGGCATGAACGGAAAGTCGGACGCGGCGGAGATGTTCTACACCGCGGACTTCCAGACGGTGTACGACTACGCGACCGGCCACGGCCTCGGCCGCTTCACGTTCTGGTCGGTCAACCGGGACCGCGCCTGCGTCGGCACGACCGACAACGGCGTCTGCAGCAACGTCCCGCAGAACGACTGGGACTTCACGAAGTTCAGCGTCCGCTTCGCGGGTGCGACGCCGCCGCAGACGACACCGCCGGTGACGACGACCCCGACCACGCCGGGCGGCGGCTCCTGCACCGCGGCGGAGTGGGACCGGACGAAGGTCTACGTCAAGGACAACGTCGTCTCGCACAACAGCCACAAGTGGACGGCGAAGTGGTGGACGCAGGGCGAAGAGCCCGGCACGACCGGAGAGTGGGGCGTCTGGGTGGACAACGGCGCCTGCTAGCCGATTTTCTTCAGAAGTCTCAGAAGCCGAGGTGGGTGTTCTCGCGCTGGACCTCCGGGGTCAGCGCGGGCACCTCGACGACGTCGCGCCCGGCCTGCCGCAGCAGCTCGGTGCCCTGGGCGTCGACGAAGACCAGTGGCTCGCGCCAGGCGAACACGATGCGCGGGATGCCGGCGTCGAGGATGAGCTGGGTACAGCTGCGCGGGTGCGAACTCCGGTTGCTGCACGGCTCCAGCGAGCTGTACATCGTCGCCCCGGCCAGGCGCGGGTCGCCGGCGCACTTGGCGAGCGCCGCTTCTTCGGCGTGGTTCAACGGATCGCCCTCGCCGGAATGCCCGGTCGCGACGACCTCGCCGTCGGCGCCGGTGATCACGGCCCCGACCCGGAAGGTGTGGCTCGGCGGGCATTCGGCGGCGAGCGCGATGGCTTCCCTGAGCCGCCGGACGTCCCGGCCGGACGGCTCCTCCGCCGCGCGGTACTCGAGGATCGCCATCCCTTGCAGTTCTTTCGCGCTGGTGAGGACCAGCGGCCGCGGATAGCGCCCCGGCCCGACGAACTTCGGCGCGTCCGGCTGCCCGACGAAGAACGGTGCGATCGCCAGGCGCAGCTCGTCGGCCAGGCCTTCGGTGAGGAATCGCGTGTGGATTCCGCCGCCGCCTTCGACCAGCAGCTTTTCGATGCCGCGCGCCCCGAGGTCGTCGAGGACGCGGCCGAAGTCGGGTGGGTCGCCGGCGTCGACGACGGTGGCGAGGTGCTTCACGGCGTCCGCGGCGCCGGGCGGCGCGTAGACGATCTTTTCGGTGTCCCCCACGGTGAAGAACTGCGCGTCCGGATCGAGGCCGCGGGTGGTCACGGTGACCTTGACGGGCTGCTCGGGCTTTCCCCGCGCCACGCGTTGCCGCCGCAGCTCGGGTGACCGCACGAGCAGCCGCGGGTTGTCGGCGCGGACGGTCCCGGCCCCGACGAAGATCGCGTCTGCCTCGGCCCGCAACCGGTCGACGACGGCGAAGTCGTCCTCAGTGGACAGCACGAGCCGCTCGGGCGAGGTGTCGTCGAGGTAGCCGTCGAGCGACTGCGCGGCGGACAGCAGGACGTGCGGCCGGGAGATCACCCGCCCCAGTATGCCGTAACACCTTCGGTGATCCTCGCGTCCTACGACGTATCCCTGTGATCCCCCATCCCCCGGAGCTGCGGAACATGACCACGCGAGGCTGGTACAAGGAACGGACACTCACCACGGTCGACACCGTCGGCCGCGAGGTGCCGGTGACGACCGGGCTCACCCGCGACCCCGAAGGCCGCCTGGTCGCGGCGATCGCCATCAGCGACGGCCCGACGGCGATCTACCGCTACTCCGGGGACACGAGCGACCGGACCGAGCTGGTCACCAACGCCGCGGACACCGTCCAGGAGCTCCGCAAGCTCGCGGACATCCCGCCCGCGCAGTGACGTCCGGCACCGGCGCGGAGCTTCAGGCGGGCAGGACCGCGTACTGGCGGACGTAGAGGTCCGTGTACGTCACCGGCCCGCGGGGACCGGGGACCTTGTCCAGGTTGATGCCGGTCTCCGGGACCGCGAGCAGCTTGAAGCCGTCGAGGAGGCGGGTCGGCGCGTTCCAGAAGACGCCCGTGCCGGTGTAGCCGTCGAAGAAGGCGTCGGCGGCCGACTCGTCCTCGGTGGCGATGCCCGCCGCCAGGCCCGAGGTCCGCTCGTTGGCGATCTCGACGGCGTCGGCGAGCGAGCCGACCTTGGCGACCGTGACGGTCGCTTCCCGGTCGGAGTCGAGCGCCCACTCGTAGCCGATGGGGTGCTCGTGCGGGGCCAGCGAAGGCGTCACGCCCCGCTCGGCGAGCGCCTCGGAGATCGCCGGCCAGGCTTCGTCGTGGATGCCCTCGTGGACGAGGAGCAGGTTGAGCCGGTTGCAGACGCCCAGGCGGTCGAGGCTGGCGTAGACCAGGTCACGCGCCTTGGTGACGTCCGCGCCACGGTCGACGTACAGGACCCCGCCGCCGTCGGCGTGGGCGAGCGTGCGCACGCCGTGGACCGCCGCCTCGGTGGCGAGCGCCCGGGTGCTGTCACCGCTGCCGCGCAGGATCACCAGCGGCACCAGGTCCGGCAGCCGCACCAGCGCGGACGCCGCCTCGCGCTCGACACGGGGCACCAGCTGGACGCAGTCCGCGTCGATGCCCGCCTCCGCCAGCGCCGGCGCGATGACGACGTCGCGCAGCCGCTGCGCCGAGCCGAGCGCGGCCGAGCCGGTGCGCAGGACGCCGCCGTTGCGCGACTTGACCAGCTGCGACGCCACGTCGACGGTCACGTTCGGCCGCGCCTCGTAGTTCGCGCCGATGACGCCGACCGGGCGCCGCCGCTCGACCAGCCGCAAGCCGCCGTCCAGCGTGGACACCTCGACCGAGCGCTCCTGGTGTGACGCGCCGGCGAGCAGCCGCAGCTGCTCGGCCATGCCGGTCAGCCGATCCGGGGTGATGGTGAGCCGGTCGAGCAGACCGGCGCTCATCCCCTCGCTCTTCGCGCGCTCGACGTCGGCCTGGTTCGCCTCGAGGATCTCCTCGCGGTGCGCGAGCAGCCGTTCGGCCATCCCGGTCAACGCGGCGTCGACGGCCTCCGCGCTCGCGGCGGCGAGCGACGGCGCGGCCAGCTTCGCCGCCCGTGCGCACTCCTCCACGGCCTTGGCGACCTCGTCCATCGTTCGTCTCCCTCCGCGCGACCAGCGAGAGACCAGTTTGCCGCATGCGCGCGGCCCGGTGACCGGCGCCCGGCCGCTTACCGCGGCGGGGCCGCCCGGTGGCTGACGCGGCGGGCGCCCGGCCGCCTACGCGGCGACGGGCTCCAGCAGCCACAGCCCACCGGCGATCAGGCAGCTGACAGTCGCCACGGCGAACACCAGCACCCACAGCACCGGCGGCACCGCGGTGAGCCGGCCGAGCTGGTCGGCGTCGGAGTCACGGGCCTGCCCGCGCCGCCGCTTGACCTGCAGCTCCGCCACCGGCCGCACGCCGCCGAACAGCAGGAACCAGGTCACGAGGTAGCTGAACGGCGCCTGCACCTCGACCGGCGCGACGAACGCGACCAGCGCGAGCACCGCGGCGCTGGCGACGACGGTGAACACCCCGTAGGCGTTGCGCACCATCACCAGCACGCCGAGCAGCAGCAGCGCGATCAGGACGAGGACCGTGCCGACCAGGTCGGCGCCCAGCAGGCTGGCGAACAGCAGCCCCAGCACCGAAGGCGCCACGTACCCGGCCATCGCGGTGAACGCCATGCCCGGCCCCTCGGGCTTGCCGCGCGAGACGGTGACGCCCGAGGTGTCCGAGTGCAGCTTGATGCCCTGCAGGCGCCGTCCGACCAGCACGGCGGCCAGCGCGTGGCCGGCCTCGTGCACGATCGTGACGACGTTCCGCGCCCGCCGCCAAGGCGTCCCGCCGACGAGCACGACCAGCATGGCCACACCGCCGGCGACCAGGGTGATCACCGCGGGGGTCTGGGCCTGGTGGAGCAGCGAACCAGCCGCCGAGGGATCGGTGGCGGCGGCCGCGCGGAAAGCCGACAGGGCGTGACCGGCCGGTCCGCCGAGCGCGAGTTGAACGGGCGAGCTCACCCGGACACCTCACCACAGGCGACATCTGGCTACTGTGAGTCCCCACCGCTCGCCGCTGCGCGGCTTCCGGTATCGGGTCGTTGCGTTCTCCTTTCTGCCGGGACCGTGGATTGTGTTGCCGACGCCGACGGGTCGGTGCGCGCCTTCACAGGACTGACCCTCCGGGCCTGCGGCCGTGGAGCAATGAGGCCTCGCCGAGCGGGTCCGCGCTCAAGCCGGATCCAAGCTCGGTGAGCGGACTCGCGCGCACGCCCGGGGCACTGCGAGCAGGTCGAGAACCGCCGGGGTCAGGCACCGAGCACCGCGGCGGACCAGCCGCCAACCGGGGCACGTGCCGAACACGGGCCAGCCGGAGCCGGACGCCGGGCACGCCAGCCGCCGCCGGTTCAGGCACCGAGCATCGCCAGTGCGACCGAACACCCGGAGGACAGGCGCCAACACCGCAGCCGGGCCGAGCGCCTCCTGGGTCAGGTCATCGCGACTCCCGCATCCTCGCCTCGCCTTCGACGCGGAACAGGAACGACACCCAGCTCCGGAACGGCGCCCAGGCCTCGGCGAACTCCGCCAACCCTGCGACTTCCGCTTGGGGGACGTGGTAGGCGTCGCGCAGGATCTCGTGGAGGCGGCTCTCCGCTCGCGGGAACACGTCCGGATGGCCCGCCCCGCGGATCAGGATCAGCTCCGCGCTGAACCGGCCGATTCCCGGCAGCAGCTGCAGCTGTTTCAGTGCCTCCTCCGCCGGCATCGCCCGCAATACGGCCGCGTCCAGCAGTCCCGCGGCCGCCGCCTCGGCGATGCCGCGCAAGCGTGGCATCTTCGGACCCGGCAGCCCGGGCAAGTACTCCAGTTTCGCCAGCGCGGCGGGAGCCGGGAACGACCTCAGCCTCCGCCCGCCGACGTCCACCTCCGTGCCGTAGCGCTCGGTCAGGCGCTGGCGCAGCCGCACCGCCTGCGTCATCCAGATCCGGTGACTCAGCACCGCCCAGCACGCCGCTTCGTACGGCGACGCGAACAGCACCGGCCGCAGCCCCGGATGGAGGACCTGGAGCAGCGCCACGACCGGATCCCGGCCGGCGACCTCCGGGAACCCGGTGCCGTCGATGTCCAGCGAACACATCCTCCGCACCTGGGCCACCACCGCCTCCACGTGCTCGGGCGGGCCGTGGACCTCGACCGCCACCTCGCCGGGCGATCTCTGCCGCAGCACCGCGCCCACCGGTGTCCACACGCCCTCCAACGGGAAGGCCACCCGGAGCGCGCCGGGTTCCGCGTCCGGCTGCCCCGCGGGGGCGAAGCCGGTCAGGAACCGGGCCGCCGCGGCCAGGTCGAACTCGCCACGCACCGCGATCTCCGCGCACGGAACGGACATTGTCGTCATCTCTCCTCCTCGGATCGGGATCTCGCCTGCGACGTTAGGAAGGGGCACCGACAATTCCGGGCGCCGAACGCCTGAGCGCGGACTTGTTCACTCGATCGAGTGCGGGCGAGTGGGCATACTGCCGGTATCCGACCCCCGGGAGGGACTGTGCCGACCAGCCGGAACACCGCCCTCGAGCGGCTGAACACCCTGCTCGAGACGTCGGCGGAGACGGACAACGGCTACCTCGACCTGCTGGGCGCCGCGAACCAGGCCGGTCCGCCGACCGGCATCACGCAGCGCCTGATGCGCACCACCCTGCTCCCGCAGGTCTACGAGCGGTACTGGCGCCCCGCCCTCGGCCGCGCGCTCAAAGGCCCGTTCGGGCCGAGCATGGCGGGTGAAGTCACGCTCGCCACGAAACTCCTCCGGCTGAAACCGGGTCACACAGCGCTCGACGTCGCTTGCGGAACCGGACGGTTCACCCGCGCGTTCGGCGCGGCCGTCGGCCCGGACGGGCTCGCGATCGGGCTCGACGGCGCCCGCACCATGCTCGCCAAGGCCGTCGGCGAGGGCGGCCCGGACACCGTCGCCTACCTGCGCGCCGACGCCGTGCACCTCCCGCTGAAGGCGTCCACTGTGGACGCAGTCTGCTGCTTCGCCGCGCTTCACATGTTCGCCGAGCCGGAGACCGCACTGGACTCCTTCGCCCGCGTACTCAAACCGGGCGGCCGGATCGTGCTGCTGACGACCGCACGCAGCGGATGGCAGCCCCGGCGGCTGATCGAGTCGGCCGGCGGGATCGTGAGCGGGCAGCGGATGTTCGACCGCGGCGAAATCGCGGCGAGCCTGCGGGCCCGCGGCTTCACGGAGATCACTGGACGCTACGCCGGCGTCACGCAGATCGTGGCGGGCCGGCTGGGCTGAGCGGCACGAATTGTCGGGGGCGGCGGTTAGCATCGCCCCATGACCCACGCCGATCCCGTCCCGCCCGACGACAGCTACCTGCGTTCCCTGGTCGAGGCCACCGCCGACGCCGTCGCGGCCGCCGAACCGCTGTCCTCGCCCTACCCGGGCGCGGACGAGGCGACCCGGGCCGAGGTGACCGCCGCGGTCGAGCACAGCTCACCCGATCTGGTGGCGTTGAGCCAAGATCTGCACGCCCACCCGGAGGAAGGGTTCGCCGAGCACCGCTCGGTCCGCGCCTTGGCCGGCCTGCTGGGGCGCCACGGCCACGAGGCCACGGTCGGCGTCGGCGGGCTCGACACCGCACTGCGGGTCAGCACACCACGACAAGAGGGCCCGCACATCGCCGTCCTCGCCGAGTACGACGCGCTGCCCGGGCTCGGCCACGCGTGCGGTCACAACATCATCTGCACCACCGCCGCGGGCGGCTTCCTCGGCGCGGCCGCGGTCGCCGAACGGCTCGGCGGCCGCGTCAGCCTCATCGGCACACCGGCCGAGGAAGGCGGGGGCGGCAAGGAGATCCTCGCCCGCGCCGGCGTGTTCGACGACGTCGACGCGGTGATCATGCTGCACCCGTTCAGCCACGACATCGCGCTGCACCCGTTCCTCGGCCGCCGTCAGCTGGAGATGGTCTTCCACGGCGTCGGCGCCCACGCGAGCGCCCAGCCGTTCATGGGCCGCAACGCGCTCGACGCCGCCGTCGCCGCGTACCAGGGCGTCTCGGCGCTGCGCCAGCAGCTCCCGCAGAGCGACCGCGTCCACGGCGTGTTCACCGACGGCGGCGCCCGGCCCAACGTCATCCCGGCGCGTGCCGCGCTGCTGTTCTACCTGCGCTCTCAAACCCCGGCGACCCTGCGCGACCTCGCCGCCCGCATGACGTCGATCGCCGAAGGCGCCGCGGCGATGACCGGCTGCGGCGTCGAGCTGGTCTGGGACGCCCAGGCGGCCTACCTGCCGATCCGGTTCAACACCGCGCTCGCCGGGCGCTGGTCGGCCAACCAGGTGAGCACCGGCCGCAAGCCGCTCCCGCCCGGCATCGTGCCGGAGTCGCTCACCGGCTCGACCGACCTCGGCAACCTGTCGTACCGGATGCCCGCGCTGCACCCGATGCTGGCGGTCTCGGGACCGACGGTCGCCTTGCACACCAAGGAGTTCGCCGCCGCGGCCGGTTCGGAGACGGGCGACGCCGGAGTCCGGGACGGCGCGCTGGGGCTGGCCCTGACCGCCGCCGACTATCTCGGCGACGCCGCGCTGCGGAAGGCCGTGCACGACGAGTTCGAGGCGGCGGGAGGAGCACTGGACGTCCCGTCGTTCTTCGCCTGACGCCTGAGGATTACCTGAGTTTTCTCAGCTGATTCTTCTCAGCAAAGCCTGAGGTATTTCCACAGGCTCTTCACAAGCACGGGCGCGAATCTTGTCCCATGACCGAGAACGAGAGTCGGCCCGGCCCCGCCTCACCCGGTGGGCACCAGCCGCACCAGAGCACCCAGCAGTACGGGCCGTACGCGCAGTACGCCTACCAGCAGCAGGCCGCGCCGAATCCGCTCTTCACGCCGCCGCAGCAGGGGCAGGCCCCCGCGGCGCTCAAGGCCAAGCCGCGCAAGGGCGGCCGCGTCGCGATGATCGTCAGCGCGACCGCCCTCGGCGCCGCGCTGGTCGGCGGCGTCGGCGGCGCCGCGATCGTCGGGCTCACCACGAACTCGGCGGACGGCACGACGACGTCGGTGAGCACGCCGGCCGTGAACGGGCAGACGGTCTCGAACTCCGCCGCCACCGGCGACGTCAGCGCCGTCGCCGCGAAGGTGACGCCCAGCGTCGTCCAGATCAACGTCACCACCGCTCAGGGCGAGGCCATCGGTTCCGGCGTCATCCTCACCTCGAACGGCCGGATCCTGACCAACGCGCACGTCGTCGACGGCGCCCAGAACGTCGTCATCACCACAGCCGACGGCAAGAAGTACCAGGCCGGCGTGGTCGGCGCGGACACCAAGGCGGACATCGCGGTGGTGCAGGCGCAGAACGCCGGCGGCTTGACGGCGGCGACGCTGGGCGACTCGAGCAAGCTGGTCGTCGGCCAGGAAGTGGTCGCGATCGGGTCGCCGGGCGGGCTGCAGAACACCGTCACCACCGGCATCGTCAGCGCCCTGAACCGCAACCTCTCCGACATCGGGCAGGGCCAGCAGCAGCAGCGCTCGCCGTTCAGCCGGACGTCGGAGCAGAGCAGCAACTCGCCGAGCTACACCGCGATCCAGACCGACGCCGCGATCAACCAGGGCAACTCCGGCGGTGCGCTGGTCGACGGCCAGGGCAAGGTGATCGGCATCAACTCGGCGCTCTACAGCCCGTCGGCGTCGGCCAACGGCGCGGCGGGCAGCGTCGGGATCGGCTTCGCCATCCCGATCAACGACGCCAAGAAGATCGTCGACCAGATCGTGAACAGCTAGCCACGGACGAGCCGCGATCGGGGCGGCCCGTCCCCCGCTTCGGGGAGCGGAGCGGGGTACACCGCGAAGGCCGTTTCGAGAGTCAATCGGGGGCTCTCGAAACGGCCTTCGTGCTGCTCACAAGGCGTAGGTCAGGGTGAAGGCGTGGTTGTTGTCCGCGTCGATCTCGATGCTCGCCGTGCCGGAGATCCCGGCCAGTTCGCCGAAGCCCGAGCCGGTGAGGATCTTCAGCGTCAGGCCGGTGTCGTCGGCCGAGTGGTGCAGGACGAAGCCGCCCTTGCGGCCGTCGACGGAGACCTCGAGACGTTCGAAGGCGACGTACGCGCGCGAAGTCGCGTTGGACGCCGAGAGCAGTTCGACGCTGCTGGTCCCTTCGACGGCCCCGGTGAACGTCTTGGCGATCGCCACCCGGGCGAACTCGGTGCCTCCGGCCTCGTCGGTCGCCTGCGGTTCCCACTTGCCGACGACGAACGACGCGGTGGCGGTGCTGGTCATGACTGGTTTCCTTTCGGAGGGAAGCGCCAGCTTCGCAGCCATACCTGACAGATCGGGTCAGGTATTCGTCACCGCCTCCGGTTGCCGAACAGCCCCCGCGTGATCTCCCGGCCCAGCGCACTCGCCGCCGACCGCATGAACGACTTCACGGCGGGGTTCTTCATCGCCGACTCGAGGAACCCCGGCTCGTCCTTCCCGGGCGCCGGCGCGGGTGCCTCGGGCGCCGGAGCCTCGGGGGCGGGAGCGGCGGCGACCTTCGCGGCCAGCTTCTCGTAGGCCGACTCCCGGTCGATCGTCTCGGCGTACTTGGCGTGCAGGTCGGACGCCGTCACGGCCGCGGCGACGGCCTCCGGCCCGATCGAGCCCAGCTTCGACCGCGGCGCGCGCAGCCGCGTCCACGCCACCGGCGTCGGCGCGCCCCGCTCCGACAGCACCGTGACGATCGCCTCACCGATGCCCAGCGAGGTCAACGCCGTGTCGAGCTCGTAGAACTTCGTCTTCGGGTAGGTCTTGACCGTCTTGGCCAGCGCCGCCTGGTCGTCCGGGGTGAACGCGCGCAGCGCGTGCTGGATCCGGGCGCCGAGCTGCGAAAGCACGGCGTTCGGGATGTCCGTCGGCAGCTGCGTGCAGAAGAACACCCCGACGCCCTTCGACCGGATCAGCTTCACGGTCTGCTCGATGCGCTCCAGGAACGCCTTCGACGCGTCGTTGAACAGCAGGTGCGCCTCGTCGAAGAAGAACACCAGCTTCGGCTTGTCGAGGTCGCCTTCCTCGGGCAGTTCCTCGAACAGCTCCGCCAGCAGCCACATCAGGAACGTCGAGAACAGCGCCGGCTTCGCCTGCAGGTTGTCCAGCTCCAGCAGCGTGACGACGCCCTTGCCGTCCGCCTGGCGCATCAGGTCGTGGACGTCCAGCTCGGGTTCGCCGAAGAAGTCCTCGCCGCCCTGTGCCTCCAGATTGGACAGCGCCCGCAGGATCACCCCGGCCGTCGCCGCCGAGACCCCGCCGATGCCCTTGAGGTCCTCCTTGCCTTCGTCGCCGGTCAGGTGCGTGATCACCGAACGGAGATCCTTCGTGTCCAGCAGGGCGAGGCCACGCCGGTCCGCCCAGTGGAAGATCAGCCCGAGCGTCGACTCCTGCGTCTCGTTCAGCCCCAGCACCTTGGCCAGCAGCACCGGCCCGAAGCTCGTGACCGTCGCCCGGATCGGCGACCCCTTCCCGCCCGTCCCGAGCGACAGGAACTGCACCGGGAACGCGGAGCCCGCCCAGTCGTCACCGAGCTCCCGCGAACGCCGCGTGACCTTGTCGTTCGCCTCCCCCGCGGCCGCGAGGCCGGACAGGTCGCCCTTCACATCCGCGAGCACCACCGGCACCCCGGCGGCCGACAACTGCTCCGCGATCAGCTGCAAAGTCTTCGTCTTGCCCGTCCCGGTCGCGCCCGCGACCAAGCCGTGCCGGTTCAGCGTCGCCAACGGCAGGCGAACGGCGGCCGCCGCGTCCACCTGCCCGTCGAGCACCACCGCACCCAGCTCCAGCGCGGCACCCTCACTCGCATAACCAGCGGCGATCTCACTCGCCGGCGATCCCTGCACCGTCACTGTCCCGCTCCCGATCTGTGTCCTGCGCCACACCGAACCCGGCTTCGCGAGCGTAACGCGCCGTACGCGCAGGTAACGCCCCTCATATCCCCGTGTCGGGTTAGGGTCACCAGGTGACCGACCGCCTAGTCTGGATCGACTGCGAGATGACGGGGCTCGACCTCGGCAAGGAAGCGTTGATCGAAATCGCCGCCCTCGTCACCGACGCCGAGCTGAACGTGCTCGGCGACGGCGTCGACATCGTCATCCACGCCGACGAGGAAAAACTCGCCGGGATGCCGGACGTCGTCCGCGAGATGCACGCCCACTCCGGCCTCACCGAAGAGGTCCGCCGCTCCACCGTGACCCTCGAAGAAGCCGAACGCCGCGTCCTCGGCTACATCCGCGAGCACGTCCCCGAATCCGGCACCGCCCCCCTCGCCGGCAACTCCATCGCCACCGACCGCGGCTTCATCGCCCGCGACATGCCGGCCCTCGACGCCCACCTCCACTACCGCATGGTCGACGTCTCCTCCGTCAAGGAACTCGTCCGCCGCTGGTACCCGCGCATCTACTACGCGAAGCCGGAGAAAGGCCTCGCCCACCGCGCCCTCGCCGACATCAAGGAATCCATCGGCGAACTCGACTACTACCGGCGCGTCGCCTTCGTCCCCCAGCCCGGCCCCACCAGCGAAGAAGCCAAGGCCGCCGCCGCTGAAGTGCAGGAACAGCACCAGAGGTAACCCCCTGCGAACCCCGCGAGGGCACCCGCTACGATTACAGCCAACGAGGTGATCGCAAGCGGTTCCCTCGCTGATGGTGGGCGTAGCTCAGCTGGTAGAGCACCTGGTTGTGGTCCAGGAGGTCGCGGGTTCGAAACCCGTCGCTCACCCCATCACCCCGGCATGGTCAGGGCCTTGCGGCCCTTTTCCGTTGTCGGGGTTTCGCCTTTTTGTGGGGGTCGAACCCCCACACCCCCGCCGGGGGCACGCCCCCGGACCCCCATCCGTGTGGTTACGTTCGGGGGTTTGACGTGGCCTCTGAGGTTGCTGGGGTTGGGGTGGGGTTCAGGGCTGCTGGGCGGATTACTGCCAGGGCCAGGAGGGCTAGGGCCAGCGCTACGTACAGGGCGTGAGCCAGTGCTTGGGTCAAGGGGGCGTAGTTGTCTGGGAGGACCGCCAGGCCTACTACCGGGACGTTGCCTCGGCCGTCTCCTACCTTCCAGGGGAAGAGCAGGAGGTAGGTCAGCGTCAGGGCTGCGGCTGGGAGCCAGGTGCGGGCGCGCAGCGCTGCGCACGATGCCATTACGAAGAATGGGATGAACCAGACCCAGTAGTGGGACCACGTCCAGGGGGTTACCAGGACCATCAGGGCGCCCGTCACGCTCACTGCCAGCAGTTCGCGGCCTTCGCGGTGGGCTCGGATGGCGATCCAGAGTGCGGCTATGGCTACTACCGCTGCTGCTGGGATCCAGATCTTGCCTGGGACGTCCGGGATGTCCAGCAGGCGGGCCAGTGCGCCTCGGATTGACTGGTTCTCCGGGGATGTTGCGTCGCTGTCGCCGGTGATTCGGGATGGGTCTGCCAGGTTGGCCGACCAGAATGCCGCCGAGTCTCGGGGCAGTGCCACGAAGCCGGCCAGGACCGTCAGGGCGAACGTGCCCGTGGCTACTGCCGCCGCGCGGAACCTGCGTGTCACCAGCAGATACACCACGAAGATCGCCGGGGTCAGCTTGATGCCCGCCGCCAATCCGACGCCGGCGCCCGTCCACCAGCGGTTCCGGCCGGTCAGGTCGACCAGGACCAGGCACAGCAGCACCAGGTTCACCTGGCCCGAGGTGAAGTTCATCAGCACCGGCTGCATCGGCAGCGCCAGCGCCGTCAGCGCCGCCGTCGCCGCGATCCGCCCCTGGTCCGGCGCGTACCCCTGCTGCCCCAGCGACACCCAGACGACCACCAGCAGGGCGAACAGGTTCACCAGCACGGCCAGCAGCGGAAGCAGCAGCTTCGGCACCACCGTCAACGGCACGAACACACCGGCCGCGAACGGCGTGTACTTGAACGTACCGCCGATCGTCGGCAGGACCGAGACCCCCGGTTCGTACAGGGACATCCCGGCACGCACCGCCCGGCCGGTCGCCACATAGGACTTGAAGTCCTCGAGATAGACGCCCGCCGTCGTCCAGACGCCGGCCCACACGGTGTACCCCGCGAAGATCACCAGCAGCAGCGCCCCGGACAGCACCATCCACCACAGCGGCGCGGGCAACTTCCGCCCGACCGGTGCTTCCGAAACCGCGACCGTCGTCATGAGCTTCCCCCTCGATACGCGCCGGAAGTGTAGGCAGCTTGAAATGTCCTAATTGGCCTTAGCCCAAACGTGGTAACGCTCACGACCGGATGGCTCATCGTGCGAGGACCCGGATGCCGATGCACCGTGGAGTGGTGGAACGTTCACTGCCGAAGATACGAAAGCGGAAGAAACTGCGCTACGAGGACATCACCGTCGTCGACCAGTCCCTGCTCAAGCGCGCGGTCGGAGCCGCGGCGCTGGGCAACGCCATGGAGTGGTTCGACTTCGGCGTCTACGCCTACATCGCCGACACCATCTCCGAGGTGTTCTTCCCCGCCAGCGTGTCACCCGGCGTGCGGCTCATCGGGACGTTCGGCGCCTTCACCGCCGCCTTCCTCATGCGCCCGCTCGGCGGCCTCGTCTTCGGGCCGCTCGGCGACCGCATCGGACGACAGAAGGTCCTCGCCGTCACGATGATCATGATGGCGATCGGCACGCTCTGCATCGGACTGATCCCGTCGTACGCCACCATCGGCGTCTGGTCACCGATCCTGCTCGTCCTCGCCCGCATGGTGCAGGGCTTCTCGACCGGCGGCGAATACGGCGGCGCGACGACGTTCATCGCCGAGTACTCCCCCGACAAACGCCGCGGCTTCATGGGTTCCTGGCTCGAGTTCGGCACGCTGTCCGGGTACGTGCTCGGCGCGTCCGTCGTCACCGGCATGAAGGCCTGGGTGCCGCACGAGACGCTGCTCGACTGGGGCTGGCGCGTCCCGTTCCTCATCGCCGGGCCACTCGGCATCATCGGCCTCTACATGCGCCTCAAGCTCGAGGAAACGCCGGCGTTCCGGAAGCACGCCGAGGAGGCCGAGAAGCGCGGCCGCTCCGGCGAGCCGTTCTGGAAGATGTTCACCGAGTACTGGCCCGCGCTGCTCATCTGCATCGGCCTGGTGCTCGTGTTCAACGTCACCGACTACATGCTGCTGTCGTACATGCCGACATACCTGTCGGAGCAGCTGCACCTCGACGCCGCCCACGGGCTGCTGCTGATCATCGTCGTCATGGTCGTGATGATGCTCATCATCATGGTCGGCGGCCGGATCACCGACCACGTCGGCCGCAAGCCGGTGATGATGGCGGGCTGCCTCGGGTTCCTCGTGCTGTCCTGGCCGCTGATGCTGCTGGTGCACGACGGCGGCCTCGTCGTCACGTTCCTCGGCCTGATGGGGCTCGGCCTGCTGCTGCTCTGCTTCGAGGTGTCGATGCCGTCGGCGCTGCCCGCGTTGTTCCCGACGGCGATCCGCTACGGCGCGCTGTCGATCGCGTTCAACATCTCGGTGTCGCTCTTCGGCGGCACGACACCGCTGGTGATGCAGGCTCTGATCTCAGCGACCGGCCACGACTTCTGGCCGGCCTGGTACCTGATGGCGGCCGGCGCGATCGGCGCGGTCGCGGTGTTCTTCAGCCGCGAGACCGCGAACAAGCCGCTGTGGGGGTCGGGCCCCGCGGTGTCGACCGAGGCGGAGGCGCGGGAGCTGGTTCGCGACTCGGCTTAGTTCCCGCCGGTACGCCACTCGTCCCAGGACAGCTGCCAGACGCTCCAGCCGTCGGTCGGCTCGAGCTTCGGGCCGCCGCTGTTCTGTACGGTGACGACGTCGCCCTTCTTGGCGGTGTCCATCAGCCACTTCGCGTTCTCGGTGGACAGGTTCAGGCAGCCGTGGCTGACGTTGCTGCGGCCCTGCTGCCGCACCGACCAGGGCGCGGAGTGGAAGAAGATGCCGCTGTAGGACAGGCGCACCGCGTACTGCACGAAGGTGCTGTAGCCGCCGGGAGCGTCTTCGGGCACGCCGTAGGTGGCGGAGTTCATCGTGTAGCCGGTGTGCTCGCTCATGACGGTGTAGGTGCCGGCGGGGGTGTTGTGGCCCGGCTTGCCCATGGAGGTCGGCATGGTCTTGACCTCCTTGTCGTTGATCGAGACCGTCATCTGGTGCGTCCCCCCATCGGCGACGGCGACGAGCTTGTCGCCGACGGTCACGCCGGCGCGCTTGTCCTCCCGCCCGTAGCTGCCGTTGCCGAGCGGCTTGCCGTAGACGGCGGCGTCGACCTTGATCTTGGTACCGCTCTTCCAGTACTCCTTCGGCCGCCAGGTCACCTGCTTGTCACCGGACCAGCGAAAGGCCCCCTCGGTGGCCGGCTCGGCGGTGACCTTCAGCGCCTTCTCGGCCGCTGCCTTGTCGGCGACGTTGCCGGCGAAGGTGAAGATCAGCGGCATCCCGACCCCGACGGTATCGCCGTCGACGAGGTTCACCGAGACGTCGAGCTGCCGCGCGGGCTTGACGGTGGTGAAGGTCGACTCCGCAGTGACGGGCTTGCCGTCGGCACCGGTCGCGCTCGCGGTCAGCGTGTAGATCTTGTGGTAGCCGAGCGGCTCGGCGGAGTCCCAGCCGGAGCCATCGGCCCGCGCCGTCCCGCCGACGACCTTGCCGTCGGCCCCGGTCAGCTTCACTTCGCCGACCTTCCCGTCCTTGACGGTGACGCTCACCGGTTCACCGGGCGCAACGTCCTTGGCATCCTTCGCAGGACTCAACGCGAGCACGGCGGGCGCCGGAGCGGACGCGGGCGCGGGCTTGGACGCACTCGAGGACGCCCTCGGCTTCGGCGGCTCACCCGCCGGACTGCTGCTGCAGCCTGCCACCGTGAGGCCGATCACGCCGGCGACCACCAGCGCCCCCAAGCCGGTCGAACCCCTCATACCCACCCGCCCGTTTCGCCGTCGATGTCCGGCTACAGTGTGCCCGACCAGCCGGGACACCGGGGCGGCAACGCCGGAACCGGTCAAGGGGACCCCCCTGAAACGAGCCCTGAACGGGGTGCTAATCTTTTCCACGTCGCCAGGGGAAACCCGGGCAGACACCAGCGCCATTAGCTCAATTGGCAGAGCAGCTGGCTCTTAACCAGCGGGTTCGGGGTTCGAGTCCCTGATGGCGCACAGTTGGAAAGCAAAGCCCACCAACAGATTCCCTGAATTTCAGGGTCGCTGCTGGTGGGCTTTGCTCGTGTGTGCAGCCCGGGTGCAGCCGACGTGTCGCCCCGGTTCAGTGACTTGCCGTCACCATCCGTGCTCGCGGTGACCCGCTGCGCTGCCGGGGCACCACCACCTTGTGGATCTTGGCCCCGCGCTGGTACCCCGCGCGCCGGACCAACGCCGCCGTCGCATCCGCCGCCTGCTGCGCCAGGCAGGGCAGAACACTGGTGTAGGTATCCGCGGTCAGCACGATGCTGGAATGCCCGAGCAGGGCCTGCACCACCCGCAACTCATTCCCTGCCGCCAGCGACAGGGTCCGTCGACCGTTGTAGTGCCGGATGTACTCGGCAAGCGCGGCCCGCAGATGCCGCTCGCCCACGATCAACATACGATCGGTGAGCTCGGTCCTGACCGTGAGTACAAACCGTTCCGCGTAGCAGTTCGCGCGCGGGCAGCGCGGAGGGATCTTAACCGTCTCAATGCCCACGTCGGCCAGGACGGCGTCGAACGAAGCCGCGAACTGGCCAGCCCGGTCGCGGATGAGAAGCCTGAAGTCGTCGACTCGATCACCGAGATCCACCATCAGATTGCGATCTGCTGCGTAGTCCACTCGCCGTCCGGATTCGTTGTCGTGCCCAGGATGTGCACGTAGCGGCTGCCGACCTCCACCACGAAGAACACGTAAATCCGCTTGAGGGTGAACGCACAGTCGATGTGGAAGAAGTCGCACGCCAGCATCGTCGCCGCCTGCGTGCGGAGGAACTGCCGCCATCTCGCGTCGGTTTGCCGGCACGGCGCGGGAGGTATGCGCGCCCGCTTCAGGATCCGCCGGATCGTCGACGCACCGACCCGATGTCCGAGCTTGAGCAGCTCACCCTGAATCCTTTGGTACCCCCAGCTGTGGTTCTCCCTGGCCATCCGCTCGATCAACCCAGCGATCGCCTCGCCAACGGGTGGACGCCCGACCCGGTGTGAATAGGTCCACTTCGCGGCTACCAGGCGCCGATGCCAACGCAGGATCGTGCCCGGGGTGACCAGCCGGTGTGCCCGCAGCCTCTTGGGCAACAGCCGGACCAGCGCGGCGAGAACAGCCCGGTCGGCCCAGTCCAGGCGAGGTTTCGAGTCGCCTCTGCGCAGCACAGCAACCTCGTGACGTAGCACGAGCAGCTCGATGTCCTTCGATTCCGACGAGCGGCCGAACAACACCACCAGGCCCACCAGCCGGAGGAAGATCAGATAGAGCAGACGCAGCGCCATGGCCGCCGATCATGCCCCGCCCGTCGAACGCGCCTGTCGCCGCAGGTCAGATGGGTGGGCCGACTTCTGGAACCCCACACGCCGCAGCCCTGCGCGTCAGCACCAAATCCGCCTATCGATGGCACCGCCACTGGCAGGCTGGCGGGGCTGCTCGCTCAGCCGCCGCTCGGCGGCATCGTGCTCGGTGGCGCGGGCGACCCGGTCCAGGTGGGCCATCGTGGCCGCGTGGACCTCCTGCTGGTGAGCCAGAGCGCGTTCCCGGTTGTCGAGGTCGGCCTCCGTGGAGTGCTGCCGCCGCCAGGATAGGTACAGCGCGACCACGCCGCCGCTGCCGACCGCGACGCTCAACCCCACCTTCAACGCATCCAGCCGCGCAGACACCAGCTCGGCACCGTTGAGCCCAGCAGTCGCCGGCCACCACAGCACCACCACCGCACCCGCGGTCAGCACCGCGATCACGGCTGCAGTCAGCCACATCGTCTTCGGCGACAGCTCCCGCAACCGCGGCCGGTGAGCCGACACGGCGGGCGGCGGCGAAGCGGAACGCCCGGACTCGAGGGCGGTGGCGAGACGTCGTCGGTCATGCTCATCTACGTCGCTGAGGCCGACCACGATGTTGCAGATCACCTCAAGGCGTGCACCGCCGCTCGATCTGCACGCCGAGCCCCGTCATCGTCGGGATGCCCGGTGGCCTCCGCGCGCGACGCCAGCTTCAGACGCAGGACCAACCCACCGGCGACAGGCCCATTTCCCCCGTGAGTCATGGGGTGTGGGCGACCAACAGCACGCATATTGGGTCAAGACCAGCGACGTCGTACTCGTCATCGTTGTCCAGGTCGCAGCCGACCAAGTCGACACGATCGTGCCGCGGCACGGCGTAGCCAGCGATCGGTGAGCCGGCAGTCGTGTAGTGCGGGCACACCGCGGCAGTCAACCGCGCACACCGCAACGAGCACACAGCACCGCCGTACATCTCCACCATCTTGTTGACCTGATCGGCTGAACGAGCCCAACTGGTCTCGCGGTGCGGAACTCATGCGGGCACCGTAGCGGAACCCCGTACCCGGCTGGCGGGCGCGGAGCCGATGACCCGTCAACGGGTCCCGCCCTGGATGTACGGCGTGATCGCGTCGACATTCGACTTGTCCACGAAGCCGGGGCCGGTCTGCACCGGCTTGCCGCCGCCGAGGGTGTTCCCGTTCTGCGTGTACAGCTTGAGGATCACGATCGGCAGGTAGCCCTGCTCGTACTGCTGCTGGTCGACGGCGAAGAGGATGTCCCCGCTCTTGATGCCCGACACCACCTCGTTGTTGAGGTCGAACGTGGCGACCTGGACCTTCGAGCTCGCCTCCTTCGCTGCACTGTACGCGCGCACCGCGATCTGCGAGTTCAGGGCGAGGACCGCGTCGATCGACGGGTTCGCCTGGAGCGCGCCGCGGATGCGCGCCTGGACGTCGTTCGGGTTGTTGATGTCGACCTGCAGCGTGGTCGCGTGGCTGAAGCTCTGCTTCGCACCGTCGCAGCGCTGGTTCTGGCCGATGTTCCCGGCTTCATGGATCACGCACAGCAGGTGCGCCTTGCCCGCGTCCTTCAGCCGCTGTCCCGCGCCGTGCCCGGCGAGTCCTTCGCTCTGCCCGACGTGCGCGATGGCGCCGAACGCCACGCTGGAGTCCTCGCCCGAGTTGATCGTGACGACCGGGATGCCCGCCTTGACCGCATTCTGCACCGACGTCTGCAGTGCCTGCGGATTCGCCATCGAGACCACCAGCCCGCCGACCCTCTGGGCGACGGCGTTGTCGATCAGCTTGGCCTGGGAGATGGGGTCGCCGTCGGAGTAGTAGGTCACGCTGACGTCCAGGTCCTTCCCTGCCTGCAAGGCGCCGTTCTGCACCACGTTCCAGAACGCATCCCCCAGGCTGCCGTGCGTGACGACCGCGACCTTCAGCTTCCCACCGCTCGGACCCGGCACGTCGGCGGTCGTGCGCTGCTCCGCCCCCGGGCCGCTGCACGCGGTGAGAGCCAGGGCGGCCAACGCGACAACACCGGCCAGACGCATCTTGAACGATTGCACAGTCACTCCTTCGGAACCATGAAAATGTTTTTGGCGTCAGGAATCGGCCGCGCGGAATGTCGAACGTGGCAAATCAACGATCGGCGCGGTCCGCAAGGGCGCTCTATCTTCTAGCCTCCGTCGCAGCCGGAGTCAAGGGATTGCACGTCCTCACCGTCCAAGGGAACGTTCCTGGCGCACCGGCCCCATCGGCGGTGCGAAATTCACAGCCCCAGGTGGGCCGCGTTCGCAATCGTGCGGCAGAATCCCGATTCCCAGGAGCTTAAGTCCACCACTTGCGACACAGCGAGCCCTCGTGATATCCAACCACCAACAATGATCAGCAAGCTGACCACAGCAAGAATAAACTGGCCGAAGCCACTGGCGTTGCTGCGCTCTCCAGACGCCAGAAGGCTCACACCCGTTCAACCCGGGCCCGCAATGTGCGAGCCGGTTACCATCTGCCGGTGTCGAACCCGAGCGAAGACAACACCGCGCAACTGGCGCAGGTGCTGCAGGACATCGAGCATGCCGCCGAGCAAGCCGCAGGCTGGCTGAGCGAACGAGACCGCCTCGTGGCGCAGGCCAAGGCACTCGGCGGCAGCCATCGCCAGATCGCCTCGCGTGCTGACCTGTCCCACGCCGCGGATGCAGAGCTGATCAATCAGCAGGTCACCTCGAGCGCCACGCAACTGGGTACCGGAAGCTGATCCGATCGGCCGTGGGCTTCTACCGCCCTCAAGGGGCTTATCGTGGCGCCGCCGGTTGACCGCGCCAGAACCATATCGAGCCGCAGCTGAGCCGAGGCTAAAGCCCTGAACCCTCGCGGGAGCACCGGTGAATGCTCGTCGGTGGGAGCGTGCTGACAACCCTGCCCGGCGACGCTCGCGTTAGGTCAGCACAACGCTGCCGACCGTCGTAGGCCGGCGCGACACGGTCCGGAACCACAGGCGCGCGAGTTTCGAGAAGGCCCACCCCTTCCATGGCGAAGTGCTGGACCCGGCCACGGCGATCGAGATCGAAGCACTGGCCGAGGACTTCCTCGTGGTGCGCGAACCGCTCTTCGACCGCAGATCTCCGAGTGACACGTCGACGACGGCCACGGCGACCTGCTGGACGACGGCCCCCCGCGTACTGGCTGCCTCGAATCGACGACCACCTCCGGCATGTCGACGTCCTCGACGACGTCGCCTTCCTCGCGATGGACCTCAAACGCCGCGGCGCTCCTGAGCTGAGCGGAAGTAAGCCGTGTCGTCAGCCGTCTCGCGGCGGCTCGGAGGGTCAAGTTGATTGAACCGGGCAGCGAATCGTGCAGTGACCAAGTCGGCGCCCTTGCGTTCGCGGGCCGTCTCAACGGTTGCCGCGGCGGGGCCGTCAGGAATTGGAGCCTGGGTCGTCGACGGTCACCTCGACTACACTCGGCTCTGGTTGCCAAAGAGGGGCGCGGCATGGACGAGACTCAGGAGCAGTGGGTCAATGAGCAACTCCGGTCGAACCCGGAAACCTTCTACGATGCGCTCTCTTCGATCTTCTCCATCGTGCCTTCGGGAGTCCTCGACCGGTCCCACACTCTCGGAGACTTGGTGCACCAGATTTCCGCGCTCAACAACCTCGACCGCGCGTTTGTTGAGGCCGGCATCTTGGCAGTGGTCGGCGAAACCGTAAGGCTGCCAGGTGATGCCGGGAGAAAAGGCCGATCGAAGGCCATCCGGGGCTGGGGACTTCCGGAGGCCCACCTGCTGGGGGAAACCACGCAAGCTTACGCCGTCGGTGAGCTCTCACCTTCGGCAACAGAACGCGCGGAAGCCCACATCGCGCACTGCCCGGCGTGTGCGGCCGAGCTGGCGGCGGTTCTCCGGGCGCGCGAGGCGATGCGGGACTCGGCTCCGCCAGGGGTTTCCCGGGAATTCCTTGCTTCGCTGACTGGTCTTCAGCCGCCGGCGCCCGATACCGCAGACGTCGAAGGCGGAAGCCCGGATTCAGCGGCGAAGCCAGCGCTTCGCCGACTGCGTTCCTTCCTGGCAAAGCGCCCCAAGGTGCGCGAACGCTGGAATTCCGGCGGCGAAGCCGTGGGAATCGAGACCGCGACCGATGCCTTGAACACCGTGCTCAACCGGCTCGGACCACCCCCGGAGCCGCTGGCGCAAGCGGCGGAATCACCGGTTCCCGTTCCTCAGGGGGTCTCGTGACTGCCGCTCCGGGATCTCCGAAAGGGACGGCCTGGGAGACGCTGGCGCCGTGGGAGAAGGCCGCCGAATGGCACGCCAAGGCTCCGCACATCGCCGACGAGGTCATGGCACTCGCCCGAGAGCAGGCTTGCCACCAGCGGCAGCTCGAACTGGACCACGCCCGTCACCAGCGGGTGCTCTCCACGCGGATTTGGATCACGCAGCTGATCACCCTTGGCCTGAGCATCGTCAACATGGTGGTCATCGCCATTCTGGCCTGGCACTCGATCGACACAGGCAACTTCGTGCCCACGTTGACGATGCTGGGCGCGGGGGCCGGCCTAACGGCGGGAACGTACGGGGTCAGCCGGTCGATCGCGGGACGAGGTCTTTCCGCGCTGGACACGAAGGAAGATCGCCAAGGAACGGGTGCTTGACCGTTCCGCGTCGTGAACATGTGATCGGTTCAACCTATGATCGCCGGACAAGGGAGACTGATGCGCCCCGGGTCTGGTGCAGGTCTCGTTGTCTGTCACCGAGCCCGGGCAGGCTCGAAGAACTGATCGTAACGTGACGCTTGGTGGCCGTCTTCGACCTGGGCTGGAGTGCGCTGGCCGAGCTTGCCGTGGACGCGGCGATGGTTGTACCAATCGACGTATTCGGCGACGGCGATCTCGACATCACGAACTGATTGCCAACCGCGGCCACAGACAACAGAGTTATGGACCAACTCTCCCTTGAACAACGAATTGAATGCCTCAGCCATCGCGTTATCGTAGGAATCTCCGCGCGAACCGACCGAGGCGACCACTGCCGATTCCGCCAAACGATCACTATAACGAATGGCTCGATATCGAACTCCGCGGTCGGAATGATGGACAAGCCCGGTCACGTCTTGTCCGGCTCGCTGCCTGGCCCAGATCCCCATCTCCAGCGCGTCCAGGGCGAGATTCGTGTGCAACGAGGTCGACACCTGCCAGCCCACAACCATTCTCGAGAACACCTCGATGACGAACGCGGCATACACCCATCCCGAAAACGTCCGGATAAGTGATGTCCGCTACCCAGAGCTGGTTCGGCCGGTCAGCAGTGAAGCAGCGGTCGACCAGGTCCGCCGGCGAAGGCGAAGCAGCAGCGATGGTGGTCCTGGGCCACCTGCCTCGCCGTAGGCCCCGCAGGCCCTTCTGACGCATCAGCCGCTCGACCGTGCAGCGAGCCACCCGGATTCCCTCACGGCTGAGTTGCGCATGGACCTTCCGAGCTCCGTAAACGCCGTAATTCTCGCGGAACACGCGCCCGATCTCGGTGAGCAGTTCCGCGTCCCGCACGGCGCGTTCCGACGGCGTGCGCTTCTTCGCTGCCCAGAAAGTTCTCGGGGCGATCCGCGCATCCGCATCGTTCAAGACTGCGCAGATCGACTCGACCCCGAGCTTCTTCCCCTCGACAACTCGCTCGCGGTGGTCGTCGATATAGTCGACGACCACCGCGAGCGGAACCTCCCGCCGAGGCGTGGAACCGTCAGAAGTTACTTGATTTTGCGGTCGAGCTCCGCGGCGGCGAAAAACGCCGAGGCCGTCTTCAGGATCTCATTCGCCCGCCGCAACTCACGCACCTCGCGTTCCAGCTCGGCGATCCGTGCGGCATCATCGCTCGTGCGGCCGGGCGCCGTGCCGCCGTCGATCTCGGCCCGCTTGACCCACGTCCGCAACGCCTCCGGATGCACGTCCAACTGGCCCGCCACCCGGCGGATCGCCGCCATCCACTGACCCTCGGCCGCGATTGCGTCCAACGCCATCCGCGTCGCCCGCTCACGCAGCTCGTCGCTGTACTTCTTCGGTGCCGGCATGCTCTGCATCCTCCCTGAGATCAGAGCCTGCACAGAACCCGGGGCGCATCAGTTTCGGCGGCCTCGGAAATGCCGGTATCGCCGAGGAACAGCCTCGGGACGCCGACGTCCGGCAGCACGCCGGCCGCCTCCGCGTCGGTGAGCACCACGTGCGGCCGCGCTTCGGAGAGGATGAACTCCAGCCGCCCGCTCGGATAGCGCGGATCGATCGGGAGGTACCCGGCGCCGGACTTCAAGATCCCGAGCAGGGCCACCACAAGATCGGCGGATCGAGGCAGCGCGAGCCCGACCAGGGACTCCGGCCCCGCTCCCCGCCGGCGCAATTCCCGGGCCAGCCGGTTCGCCCGTTCGTCCAGTTCCCGGTAGGTCGGCATCTCGTCACCGAAGACCACGGCGATCGCAGCGGGTGTCGCGGCGGCTTGGCGTTCGAACAACTCGGGCAGCGACAGCTCGGGAACCTCGCGAGCGGTGTCGTTGAGCTCGGCCAGCAACAGATCCCGTTCCCCCGGGACCAAGGCGTCCACCAGGTCGACGGATTTGCCGGGCTCGGTGACCATCTGCCGCACGACCCGCACGAATCGCTCCGCGAGCGCCTCCACGGTGCCCCGTTCGAACAGTTCGGTCGCGTACTCCAGGTGCCCGACCACGCCGCGCCCGGGCAAATCCGCCATGTTGAAGAACAAGTCGAACTTCGCGGTGCCGGTGGACGCCGGTTCCAACGTCACCCGCAGGCCGTGCAGCGCGAAATCCTGACGGACGATGTTCTGCCAGGCGAACATCACCTGGAACAGCGGTTGGTAGGCGGTCGAGCGCTCCGGATTGAGCACTCCACCAGCCGCTCGAACGGGGCGTCCTGATGGTCGTAGGCCGCCAGAGCCTTGTCCCGGACCCGCTTCAGCAACTGCTCGAACGACGGATTCCCGGACAGATCGGCACGCAGCACCCAGGTGTTGACGAAGAAGCCCACCAGGTCGGCGAGATCTTTGTCGGTGCGACCGGCGATCGGGCTGCCGAGCGGAATGTCGTCGCCCGCGCCCAGCTGGTGGAGCAACACCGCGAGCGCGGTCTGCAACGCCATGGACACCGTTGCCCCGTGCGCCTTCGCCAGCCTTCCGACCGCCTCGACCAGGTCGGGATCGAAGGTGAACTCCACGAAATCGCCGCGGTGACCGGCCACCGACGGCCGCGGGTGATCGGTCGGCAGCTGCAGCGGCTGGGGCATCCCGGCGAGTTCGGAACGCCAGTAGGCGACCTGCTGGTTCAGCACACTCGCGGGATCGTTCTCGTCCCCGAGCAGCCGTCGTTGCCACAGCGTGTAATCCACGTACTGCACCGGCAGCTCGGCCCATTCGGGCGCCACGCCGTTCGACCGGGCCGCGTACGCCGCCGCCAGGTCCCGAGCCAGCGGAGCCATGGACTCGCCGTCGCCGGCAATGTGGTGGATCAGCAGCAACAGGACGTGTTCCTCGACACCGGTCCGGAACAACCCGGCTCGGAGCGGGATCTCGGCCGAAAGGTCGAAGGGACGTGCGGCGGCATCCGCGAGCGCCACGGACAGGTCCGCTCGGACGACGTCGACGACCGGCACAGTCGGCCGTGCCCGGTCGGCGGGCAGCACCTCCTGGTACGGCACACCTTCGGTGTCCTCGCCGATCACCGTCCGCAGGCTTTCGTGCCGGGCGAGGATGTCGGCGACCGCGGATTCCAGCGCGAGCACGTCGAGCGGACCGGCCAGCAGCAGGACGAACGGCAGGTTGTAGGTCGCCGACGGCCCTTCGAAACGGCCGACGAACCACAACCGGCGCTGGGCGAACGACAGGGGTGCGCGGTCCGGCCTCCGCAGCGTTCGTCGCAGCTGCGGGCGTGCCGACGCGGCCAGCGCGAGGTGCTCGACGAGTCCGACGATCGTGGGAGCGTCGAACACCGCGCGGATCGGCACTTCGGCGCCCAAGGCCGCGCGGATCCGGCTGACCAGCCGGGTGGCCAGTAGGGAATGCCCGCCCATGGCGAAGAAGTCGTCGTCGATGCCGACCCGGTCCACGCCGAGCACCTCGGCGAACAACGTGCAGAGCAGCTGTTCCTGTGGGTTCCGCGGCGCGCGGCCGGTCGACGCCACGGCGTAGTCGGGCACCGGCAGCGCCCGCCGGTCCAGCTTCCCGCTCGGGGTCTGGGGCACCTCGCCGATGGCGACAACGGCCGAGGGCATCATGTACTCCGGCAGCCGCTCCTGCAGGTAGCCGCGCAATGCGACGACCAGCGCGCCGATTTCCCGGGCGCCTGCCGGGTGGTTGACGAGTGTCCGCCCCGGCCGGCCGGTGGGGACGAACACACCTGAGAGCACCCGCCCCTGGACCCGCCCGCCGGGGAGGACGACGACGTCGAAGCATTCGACGTCGTCGGCGGACCAGGTCGGCACGACCTCCCAGCCGAGTCCTGCCGCCCACTCCCGCAGTTCCTGCGGATCGGTCGCCGGGCCCCCGGCGGCGGGCTCCGGGATCACCCCGGCCGCCGCGGCGGCCTCGACCTCACTGGCGAACCGGGCGTTCGGAATTCCGGTGACGCGGACCGGCCCAGCCTCGGGAGCGCCGCAGAGTTCCGCGAGCTCGGCGAGCCCGGTCACCTGCCGCCCCCACACCAGCATCGGCAGCCCGACCAGAGACAGCACCGGTGCAGCCGGTCGCTCGCTCGCACCAGGATGAATTCTGCGGACGCGGGCCGGCCATCGAGATCCACGAGTTCGATGGCCGGCCCCGGGCGGGGTTCGCCGGCACGGCTTGGCTCGGCACCGTTACCGGCTCGGCGAGATTGCCCCGCACCCTCGGATCACGATTCTTTGAACCGGGTGCCCCGCCGCCAGATCGCGCGCGTGTTGAGCGTGTCGCCGATGTTCGTCGTCGGGTCGCCGTCGACGAGCAGGAGGTCGGCGCGGAGCCCTCCGGCGATCCGGCCCCGGTCGACGAGCCCGAAGCGGCGGGCCGTGGTCGCGGTCGCGGCGCGCAGCGCCTGCGCGGGAGTCAGTCCGGCCGCCACGAGGTACTGCAGTTCTTGGTGCAGGCTGGCTCCGTGCGCCAGGCCGCCGAAGAACGTCTCGGCCATGGAAGCATCGGTGCCGGCCAAGACGTCCACACCCGCGTCGGCCAGTGCCCGGCCGGCTGCGCTGATTGGGCGAAGCCTTCCCAGCCCGCAGTCATGCGACCGCTGCTGGTACCTCGATCCAGCGTGATCCCAACTCGACGCTTTGGCCTTGGGGCCTTTGGTTTCGTTCGCGAGAACTGCAAGGGGCGCCGACCGCCGGCCCTCGGCGGCCGCGGCCGCCGAGGAACTCGCGCTGCTGGCGGACCGGTTCAAACGCGACCACGTCGCGGTGGAGCCTGATCGGCCACCGCGCGCCACTGGACTCCACCCACAACGACCACCTGGCCGCCATGGCCAAGGACCTGCGCCTGCCCATCGCAGACGCTGCAGGTCCGGACCGCGGTGGCGCTCCACACGCCTGGATCGAGCTCGGCGAAGTCCGCCTCGCCGGCGTCACTTTGACCGGGACCTCCTACGTCAGCCCGACTTGCCACCCGCTCACCCCACGAGCACGGGCATCTGTCCAGGATGACCAATGGGTGCCGCCTCCGTGGTAGTGGAGTGCGGCACCCATTGTTCAACGTCGTTCAATGATCAGGCGCGTGTCCATCGCTGGTTGACGCCGCCGTGGCAGGTCCAGATGACGAGCGTTGCCCCGTTGACGCCGTGGTCGGTCGCGTCCAGGCACTTGCCGGAGTCCGGGTTGACGATCAGGCCGTCCGGCGTGAAGCTCCACCGCTGGGCGCCGGTGTCGTTGCAGTCGTAGATCTGCACCGGGGTTCCGTCGGCGGTGGCGTTCTTGCGGACGTCCAGGCACTTCGAGCCGTAGACCGTCAGCTGGCCGTAGGGCGTTCTCGTCCAGACCTGGTTGGGGCCGCCGTGGCAGTCCCACACCGTGACGACGGTGCTGTTCTGCTGGCTGGCGGCTGGGACGTCGAGGCACCGGCCGGACTCCTGGACCTTGAGCGCGGAGCGGTAGTTGCTGTAGTTGTTGGATTCGATCAGGGAGTGAATCAGGCTCGCGCCCGGGAAGTCGGCCATGACGATGCCGTACCGGTTGGGCCAGCCGCGGCGGTTGATCTCGTTCTTCGTCAGGATGTCCATGCCTTCGAAGGCCACCGAGCAGGTGCCCAATGCGCAGTTCTCACTGGGGAACTCGGAAATGCACTGCGAGTTTCCGCTGCAGGTGTCGATGACGCCTCGGGTCATCCCGGTGAGCAGGTTGGGTGCGCCGGTCCCGGGGCTGGAGTTGCCGCTGGCGACGAAATACGGAAACGACCCGCCCGACGCGCTCAGGAAGTTGACGTACGTGGTGTCCCGCGGTCCGAATTGCGCCGTGTCCAGCTGGCCCTTGATCGCGCGCCACTTCCCGGCGAGGTCCCAGTTGGTGTTCATGCTGTAGTTGTCCTGGATCGCCAGGCTGCCCCAGGGCAATCCCATCCGGGTGCTGGACGAGAAGTCCTGCAGCACGACGATCTTGCCACGGATGTCCCCCAGTGCCGGATTGTCGCTGGTGCCCGTGTAGACCCGCGAGTACTTGTCCAGGTCGGCTTTGACCATGGTGTCGAAACCGTCCTCCGGTCCGATTTCGTGTTTGACGCGCATCACGATCGCCTCGGTGGGGCTCGCCGCGAGGTAATTACTGGCCGTGGCGAGCACGTCGTTCTCGAAGTCCTGTCCCTGGCTGACCACGCCGTGATAGACCTTCAGTCTGCCGTCGGCCTCGCCCAATCGGATATCCCAGGCCCGGATCCCCGCGTTCAACTGCTCGCCCAAGGTCATGGACTGGGTGAGGGCGATGTCGCCGCCGGACCGGGAAGCGCCGCTGTCGTGCGTGCCGGGCAGGGTCAGTTCACTGAGCGGCGCGCTGTCGGGCAGCCACCCCATCCAACCCTGGTTCGTCGCGCCGGTGGTGGAATCGTGCGAGTAGGCGGCAGTCGCGTCCGCGGCGGCGGCAGGCAACGCCAACGCCAGCAAGGTCGTCGACACCACTGCCGAGGTGACCCCGGCGAACATCGACATGCGAGTGAGTTTCTTCATTCCTTTTCTTCCCCTCGGGTGTTCTGGATGCGTACCGGAGAAGTCCACCAGCGTCGGATGTGAGCCCGGCTACGGCGCGGCGTGAGTCCAGCAAGAACAAGGTGTGAGTCCGGTGTGATCCACAGTTCTCACCGAATTCACACCTGGCTGTGCTGTGCTGTGCGCGATGTCTGACACGGCGCGCATCCTCGTGGTCGACGACCACCCCAACATCGTGGACATGCTGGCCACGGTGCTGAAGTTCCACGGCTTCGCGGTGAGCACGGCAGGCACGGTCGCCGAGGCGCTGCACGCGGCCGACCGGGATCGCCCTGACCTGGTCATCTTGGACGTGATGCTGCCGGACGGCGATGGCTTCGAGGTGTGCCGGCGGCTGCGCGCGGACGGCCATCCCGTGGGCATCGTGTTCCTGACAGCGCGGGACACGCGTCACGACACGGTGGCAGGATTGACCTATGGCGGGGACGACTACGTGACCAAGCCGTTCGCGGTCGACGAGCTGATCGCGCGGGTCCGCGCGGTTCTCCGCCGGACCGCGGTGTCCTTTCGTCCGGACCCACCCGAGGCCATGCTGCGCTACGGCGACGTCGAACTGGACGAGAACACCATGCTGGTGCGCCGGGGAGGCTGTCCGGTCGAGCTGTCTCCCACCGAGTTCAAGCTGCTGCGCTACCTGTTGCTCAACCCGGAGCGGGTGCTGTCCCGGTCGCAGATCCTCGACGCGGTGTGGAGCTACGACTTCGGCGGTGGATCGAAGGTGGTCGACACCTACATCGGCTACCTGCGCCGCAAACTCGAGGCGCTCGGCGGCCCGCTGATCATGACCCACCGAGGGTTCGGGTATGCGCTGCGGACATCGGACGCGGACATCGGATGAGCACGCCGGGCCGATGGTCACAGCTACCTCTGCGGACCTCGTTGCTGCTGGGCATCCTCGGGCTCACCGCCGCCGTGCTGACCGCCGCCGCCGTCGTGAGCGCTGCTGCCCTGCACGCCGATCTCTCGGGCCGCATCGACCACCAGCTTCGCGGAGCGGCCGGCCTGCTGCTGGCCCGGGGCCGACATCTCTTCGACGGCACCGGGCCCGGCCAAGAGCTGCGCGCGGTGATGGCCCCGACGGACTACGTGGTCGAGGTCCGTGATCCGGCCGGCGCCATCACCCTGCTGTCCGGCGCGCGGTCGACCCCCACCGTGCCGCTGCTCGGCCAGGTGCGCGCGGCGACAGTCGACCCGGTGACCGTGGAGTCGGGGTCAGGCCGGTTCCGGGTCGTCGTGGTGCAGGTGGCCGGCGCCACGGTGCTGGTCGGACTCCCGTTGGCTCCGGTCGAGGAGACGATCCGGCAGCTGGTCCTGATCGAGGCGCTCTCGGCCATTGTCCTGCTGACCGTCCTCGCGGTGCTGGCGCGGCTGCTTGTCGTACGGCGGCTGCGGCCGCTCGAGGACATCACGACAACCGCGACGGCGATTTCCGCCGGCGAGTTCGATCGCCGGATCACCACGGTGGCCGGTGAACGGGCAGCGCGCACCGAGGTGGGCCGGCTGACCAGCGCGGTGAACGGAATGCTTGCCCGGATCCAGGCCGCCCTCTTCGCGCGGGCCCGGTCGGAGGAGCGGTTGCAGCGCTTCGTGGCGGACGCTTCACACGAGCTGCGTACACCGCTCACCTCGGTCCGAGGTTATCTCCACCTGCTGGCGGCCGGGGTGGTCACCGAACGGGATCGGCCGGACGTGTTGCGGCGGCTCGATGACGAGACCGCCCGAATGGGTGCGATCGTGGATGACCTGCTGTACCTGGCCAGACTGGACGCGGAGCCGGCACTGCGCAGCCAGTCGGTCGACCTGACGGCAGTGGTGCGGGACTCGGTGGCCGACGCCATCGCCGTCGAACCCCACCGGAGGATCAGTCTCGACGTGCCGGACCCCTGCATCGTCACCGGCGACGAGGACAGCCTCCGCCAGGTGATGGCCAATCTCCTGGCCAATGTCCGGGCCCACACACCGATCGACGCTCCTTCGACCGTCACTCTCCACAACAGACTGGACGAGGCACGGGTCGAAGTCGCCGACAGCGGTCCGGGCCTGGAACCCCCGGCACGGGATCGGATGTTCGACCGGTTCTACCGGGGCGACCCCGGCCGCAGCGCCAGCGGCGGCAGCGGGCTGGGCCTGGCCATCGTGGCGGAAGTGATCCGCACCCACGGCGGGGATGTGGCCGCACAGAGCAATCCGCGCGGCGGCCTCACCGTATGGTTCCGGCTACCCCGCACGGACACCTGACATCACCGCCGGCCATCGGTCGCCGGCAGTCTCGGCGTCGAGCCGATGACGCATCGATCGACCGGGCGAGTGCGTCGGCGCAGTCCTCAAGATCGCGCGCCAGGTCGACGAAACTCGGCGACGGCAACGACTGACCGAGGTGCCAGAGCAGCCGGCGAACGGCGTCGACATCGGTCGTGTCGCGCCGGCACGCGGCCAGTTCTTCCGCGCGGGGGTCGGTCATGCCGGTGTCCGCCTCCGGTTCGGTGGCGCGTGCCTGCTGCGCCTGAAACAACAGGAACTGTTCCAGGATCGGCGATGGCCGGGGTGTTCGACATCACGAAGTTCGACTGGGGCACGGCGTTCAACGTCGCCTTCCTCGCCACGCTCGCCGCGCTCGGCAAGGGTCTGCTCGCCCGTGAGCATTCCGCACCGACGTCAGTGGCCGTGGAGATCAGTCCATCAACGTTGCCCAGCCACACCTACGAACAAGCGGTCAGACGTTCCTGATCACCAGCTCACACCAGCGTAGAACTACCGGGTCAGTGCGACAGCAAGCTCAGGCACGAACTCGCCCGCTTTACTGCCCGGGGCGGCGCCGCACGGGCCGTCGGAGACGCCGGGGGTAGTGATCCAGATCTTCTGAACCCATCCGGCATCGGGGCTCAGCGACAGCTGCGGACCGAGCCGGGCTTGCGGTGAGTTGCATCCTGGCGGCCCGTCGCCACCACTTCTGCTCGAGTCCTGGACGACGAGGAGGTCACCGCGGCGTAGCTTCGACACGGTATCGGCGATCTGGGCGTCAGGAGCGGTCCCACCGACGTTGACGGCGATACCCGTGAGACCGGTGAGCGGCAGGCTGTCCAGGAATTGCTGCACCGCCGGCACGGACTGCGCGGCCAGGTCACTGACATCCAGGATGACCCGGGCGTGCCGGGTACTGGCATGCAAGCTCGCGACGACGTTCTCGGTCACCTGCGGCCTTGGATCGGTTGAGCATTCCCGGCCGCCCGGTTCGGATGCGGATACGCGGAGCACGATGATCACATCCTGCTCCCCCACCGCGGCCGCGAGCGCACTGCTCCAGCTGCGATAGGAGCCGGACGACGCCGGACAACCGGCCCCGCGATCGGCGTCGGCGAACAGCAGCGCCTGAGCGCGGCTGCCGACCGCCGCGTCGAGGTAGGGCCGGATGTCGTCCGCCACCTCTTTTTCCGGAACCGCCACCCGATGAGCGGCGGGAACTCGGGCGATGCGCTGTTTGATCGTGGCCGCGGCCGGTGATCCGGGGTTGTTCAGCACCCACGCGGCCGCCGGGCTCGACGGATCAACGGCGAACCCGGCTTTCGAACCCAGCAGCTGCATCGGACGCGCCGGGACGGCCGGATCGATGCCACGGGCCTCGCAGCCGCAAAGAGCACCGGCCAGGAGACACGCCACCAGAACGAGCCGCCGGCTACCTCTCGTCAACACCGTCTCTCATCCACCGCACGGGCCCACGCCGGAAGCACACCGGGTAACCACGCAGTTCCCGCGGCTGAGCCGTTTCCGCCGCCGGATCCGCCGTCATGAGCCAGATCACCCAACGGTGATCCTCCCAGCCCGTGGCGAGTATTTTCCGGTTCGCGGTGTCGAAGACGGCCGATGGCGGCCGGATTCCAGTTCCTCGCGTGCAGAGCCACGTCCAGCTCACCCGTCGCCTTGGTGCGGGTGAGCAGGTCGGGGAAGCCGACGTCGTTGACGTCGGTCAGCAGGCGCGTGTCGTAGACGTCGGCGCCCGTGGCCGTGATCGTGTACCACTTGGGGATCCAGTTGCCGCTGGAGTCCTGCTCCGCGAAGAAGTCGAGGAGCCGGGCACTTCCGTCGGTGAAGGTCGTGTAGAGATCGGGGAAGCCGTCTGCTGTCACGTCGGCGGCGGCCATGCTGGTGACGGCCTGCGTGTCGTTGAGCAGCTTGCCCCAGCTGAAGAAGGTGAGGTTGCCGTTGCTGTCGAGCCCCTGGTTGACGTAGAGGTAGATCTCGTTGTCGGTCGGCACGCGGAAGAGGATGTCGGCCAGGCCGTCGAGTTCCGTGGGATTGTTCCGGTCTTTACCCAGGAAATCCGTGACGAGGATCAGCGAAGCGCTCTGCCACCCGTTGGCGATGTTTTTCTCGGGCCGGAAGGTGGCGGCACCATTCACAGTGCCGCTGTGCTGGGCGAGGTAGAGCGAACCGCCGGTGCTGAGGCTCATGATGTCGTTGTAGCCGTCACCGGTGATATAAATTTCATAGTTGCCCGCCGTATAGGGCGTTACACACTTAGTGGGGGATCATTGCCTGGTGGTGATCCGGTTCCGCGATCATCATCGCGCCAGGCAACGTACGTCCAGCTCCCCTCACCACGAGCGGCCCGTACTCGCCACCACTTCCCCGCGCCAGCGCCTACCAGGCGGATCCCGGGACACTCCCCTGCCGTGCCCCAGGCCCGGCCAGCCGTCAACTCAAGTTGACGCTCCCGCCCGTGGGCGAATGAGACTTCCTGCAGGTCACCGGACCGGACCCTCGAATGTTGGAGACTCTTGGGGCCCCGGCAAGACTCAGCCCCACCTTGACGCGCCCGGCTGAGATGCCGAGCCGCCGGGCGGCACGGTCACGACCTGGCCCCGTGCCGAGTCGGCCGACGAGCTGGATCGAGGACCTGGCCGTCCACGTGGGCCTTTCCCGGGTCACCCTGGTCAGCCGGTTCACGGCGCTGACGGGCCGGCCCTCGATCGCGTACCTGACTTGGTGGCGCCTGACGACGGCGGCGCGCCTGCTTCAGGACACCGACCTCGGGCCGGCCGGTGACGCGTATCGCGCCACCGGCCGACGGCTGGGTGGCTCAGGACCACCGGATCGAACTGGTCTCGTCGTCCAAGATGCCCAGGTCGGTTCGGGTGCCGGCGAAGCCGATCGAAGCTCCGGTCCAGTCGAGGTCCTCGAACAAGCTCAAGAAGCAATTCCGAAACGCCTTGTACGAGCCGAATCTGTCGTTCCAGTTCGCTTGCACCAGGTGCACGCGAAAGTCGACGTCGTTTGTCGGGCCGGTGCAGTCATGGTCCGCTGTATAGGTCAGCGAATCGCCTCCGAAGTCGGCGTCGTCGAACATGATGCTGACCGGCGACGAGGCGGCGAGCGTGGAGCCCGTGTCGTCCTTCTTGACGCCGGCCGCGTTCAGTCGTGCCGCGAAGCGAGCGTCGCCGAGTGCTTTCGCTGCATTGTCCGGAGCGTCGGCGATCCGGCCGCCCGTCGCCGTCGCGACGGCCTCGGTGAAGGTGTCGTAGCAGGCCATCGGGGCGCCCGCGTCCGACAGGTTCACGACACAGTGACGATCCTTTTCCATGTGCTGTACCGGTTCGGCCTGCGCGGGCGTGGCGAAGGAAGCCATCCCCATAGCCGCGGCAGCGATGGACGCGGACATGAAAATTCGAGTTTTCAATTTATCTCCCGCAGACTGGATTGATTGAGCTTCATGACAGTGCTCCCGCGCCCTGGCCACGGACCTTGCGGCGATCCTGCGGAAAGGTCAGCATGACCGCATGGAGGCCGCTGGTGACAAGACGATCACCGAGGGGGCACATGTGGAAATCCGCCTGTTCGGCGAGGTGGAGCTGCGGGCGGCGGGTCGGTTGCTCGACGTGGGGACGCCGAGGCAGCAGGCGGTATTGGCGGCGTTGGTCGTGGATGCGGGACGACCGGTTGCCGTCGAGACGCTGATCGATCGAATCTGGGATGACGGGCCGCCCGTCGAAGCACGAAATGTGCTGTATTCACATGTGAGCCGGATCCGCCGGCTGCTCGGACAGGCAGCCCTCCGCACCGGCGGGACGGGACCACGGATCGGGCGCCGGCACACCGGCTACGTACTGGATATCGACCCGGACATGGTGGATCTATACCGGTTTTCCCGTCTGGTCGAAAAAGGCAACGACTCACGGCGAGGAGACGCCGACTGCGCCGGCGTGCTCGCCGAGGCCTTGGGACTGTGGCGGGGGCCGCCGCTGGCGGCCCTGTCCGGATCATGGGTAGAGCAGGTTCGCGACCGGTGGTCCCGGCTCCGGGTGGACGCGGTGGTCCGGTGGGCGCAGGTCGAACTCCGGCTCGGGCATCCGGCTCCGGTGGTCGCCGTCCTACACGACCTTGTCCCTGAGTATCCGCTGGTGGAGCCCCTCGAGGGCCTCCTCATGCGGGCGCTGTGGGCGGCCGGCCGCGACGCGGAAGCCATCGACCGGTACTCCATCATCCGGCGGCGATTGGCCGAGGACCTCGGCACGGACCCCAGCGCCGAGCTCCGCGACCTGCATCGGGCGATCCTGCGTGGGGAGCCCCCGCCGGAGCCGGTAGCCTCGACCGGCAGGCCCAATGCCCCGCCCGCGCAGCTACCACCGGACTTTCCCGGGTTCACTGGACGCGACCACGAGCTGCGCCTCTTGGACGACCTCACCGCGAAAGCTTACGATCGTGCTCTGGCAGTGGTGATCATCGCGGTCTCGGGTACTGCGGGAATCGGCAAGACGGCCCTGGCGGTGCATTGGGCACACCTCGTTCGCGGCAAGTTCCCCGATGGACAGCTGTACGTGAACCTGCGGGGTTTCGACCCGACCGGATCGCCGGTTCCGCCGGCCGAGGTGGTGCGCCGTTTCCTGGACGCGCTCGAGGTGCCGGCTCAGCGGATCCCCGCCGGTTTCGCGGCGCAGGTCGGCCTGTACCGCAGTCTCCTGTCCGGCCGGCGAATCCTCGTGGTGCTCGACAACGCGCGCGACGCCGAACAGGTCCGGCCGCTACTGCCTGGCGAACCCGGATGCCAGGCACTGGTGACCAGCCGCAACCAACTCGCCGGACTTGTCACCGAAGGCGCTCATCCGCTTACGCTGGACCTGCTCACCGCCGAGGAGTCACACGAGTTTCTGGCTCGCCGCCTCGGTCGGGACCGGGTAGCTGCCGAACCGAGCGCGGTCGCCGAGATCATCACCCTGTGCGCTCGACTTCCTCTCGCGCTGGCCATCATGGCCGCTCGTGCCGTCACTCATCCCCGTTTCGGCCTCGACGTGCTGGGCACCGACCTGCGCGCGGCCCGTGGCAGCTTGGACACGTTCGCCGGCTCAGACCCGGCGACCGATGCGCGGGCGGTGTTCTCGTGGTCGTACCGGCAACTCAGCCCTGGCGCGGCGCGGTTGTTCAGGCTGCTCGGGCTGCACCCCGGCCCGGACGTCGCGACACCCGCCGCAGCGAGTCTGGCCGGTCTCTCGGCCCGCGTGGTGCGGCCTCTGCTGGCTGAGCTGGCTCAGGCGCACCTGATCGCCGAGCACCTCGCCGATCGGTTCACCTTTCATGACCTGCTGCGGGTCTACGCCAAGGAACAGGCCGACATTCTCGACAGCGATGCCGAGCGTGACGCCGCGATGCGAAGAACGCTCAGTCACTACGTGCACAGCGCCGACCCGGCCGACCGGCTCCTCAACCCGCACCGGGAAGATCCACCGCCGCTGCCCTCGGTCGTCCCCGGGGTGACACCGGAGCAGACAGCCGACCACGGGCAAGCTCTTGCCTGGTTCGGCGCCGAGCACCGGGTGCTGCTCGCGGTACTCCATGAAGTGTCCGGGTTCGACGCCGATGTCTGGCGGTTGGCGTGGGCGCTACGACGTTTCTTCGACTATCAGGGGCACTGGCACGATTCGCTCGACGTGCTCAGCATCGCGCTACACGCCGCGCAGCGCCTGGCCGACCCGCGGAAACAGGCCTTCGCCCATTGTTTCCTGGGTGGTACCTACATCCGCTTCGATCGTTACGACGACGCTCGCACCCATCTACAGAACGCGCTGGACCTGTACCGAGGAGCGAGCGACAACGCCGGCGAGGCCAATGCTCATCGTTATTATTCCTGGTTGCTCGAGCGACAGGGCCGCTATCAAGAGGCGACTTCCTCCGCTCTGCGGGCCCTCGACCTGTTCCGAGCCGCCGGTGTCCGGTCCGGGCAGGCCAGGTCCCTCAACGCGATCGGCTGGTTCCATGCTCTGCTCGGTCACTATGAGGATGCGCTCGGCTTCTGCCAGGAGGCTCTAGACCTTCAGCAGGAGCTTGGCGACCGGCTCGGCCAGGCCGAGACATGGGACAGCCTTGGCTACACCCACAGCCATCTCGACCGCCACGCGCGTGCCGTCGAGTGCTACCGGGCCGCCGCCGAGATGTACCGCCAGATCGGCTACCGCTACAACGAAGCCGACGTGTGGGCGTCCCTCGGCGACGCCCACCACGCCGCCGGCGACACGGAAGCGGCACGCACCGCCTGGAGGTATGCCCTGGACGTCCTTGATCAACTCGGCCACACCGACGCCGACGATGTCCGCACCAAGCTGAAATCGACAGAACCGGTCGAAGATCCCGCGATCAGCCCCACCAGCACGGGCGAAGGCCCGGGTGGCGGGGCGCTCCGGAGCCACGAGTGACTGGTCATGTCAGTGCGGTCACTGTACGATGGACCCTCACTCCGTCGTGCTCGTCAGATGGCTCCGTTCGGAGGTCCGCAATGGCCGAGACGCCAACCAGCTCGGACAGCACCAAAGGTTTGATCGATATCAAGCAGGCCGACATCGACTCGCTCGCTCGGAAGCTCGACAGTCTCGAACTGACGCCTGAGGAAATGCTCTTGCTGTCGGCTATCGTCGGTACGGCCGCGAGGGTCATCAAGGTAGACAAGTTAAAAGATCCACCACCATTCTGCGAGCAGTTCGCCGCCGCGTTCACAGAGGATGGCGCGAATATCCTTGTCGCCCATTTCCCGAGTCATATCGGCGTCACCGGAACCGACTAGTGCGACATGTCCGACGCGGAGCGGCATGCCGCATGGCCAACGGTCATCGTGTCGATGCCGTTCATGGACGTCGACCGGCCGTCGATCCAGTTGGGACTACTCAAGGCGATCGGGGAAGTGCACGGCTTCCCGGTGCGCACGTTGTACGCAAACCTGGATCTCGCCGCCCAGATCGGTGCCGGCTACTACCATGTCCTCGCCGAGCACCGAGGCCGCCTCCTCGGCGACTGGCTGTTCTCCGTCGAAGCCTTCGGCGACTCCGCGCCCGATCACGACGCGCAGTTCACAGCGGAGTTCGCCGACGAGCTCACCTGCCTGGCCGGATCGCCCGAGGCGGCACGGAGTCAGCTCCTGCGCACCCGCGACCATGATGTACCCCTTTTTCTCGACAACCTCATGTCCGCTTTTCCGTGGCATGAAGTGCGAATAGTGGGTTTCAGTTCGACATTTCAACAGAACACTGCCTCGTTTGCCATGGCGCGCCGCATCAAGGCGCGATACCCGGATATTGTGACGGTATTCGGCGGGGCGAATTTCGACGATGAGATGGGTCTCGAGTGGGTGCGGTCGGTCGAGTGCATCGACTTGGCTGTCATCGGCGAGGGCGACCGGGCGTTTCCCGGCCTGCTGTCCGCACTGGCGTCGGGATCCGACCCCGCCGACGTTCCCGGGGTCGCGCTCCGGGTCGGTGATCGAGTGGTCGCAACACCTCCGGCGCCGCCGCCGGCCAACCTCGATGACCTGCCGGCACCGGACTACGACGAATACTTCGAACAGGCGGAAGGCCTGGGTCTGCTGCCCCGGTCCGGGCACCGCAACGTCTGGATTCCGTTCGAAAGTGCTCGGGGCTGCTGGTGGGGCGCCAAACACCACTGCACATTCTGTGGACTCAACGGGACGGCGATGCGGTTCCGTGCCAAGTCGCCGCAACGGGTGCTCGACGAGTTCGCGCGACAGGCCAGGCGCTATCGCAGCTTCCGCTTCCAGGCCGTCGACAACATCCTCGACCTGAGTTACCTGACGACGCTGTTTCCCACAATCGCCGAAAACGGCATGGACTACGAGATCTTTTACGAAGCCAAGGCCAACCTCACCAGAGCGCAGCTCGGACTCCTGGCGCGCGGCGGTGTGACCGTCCTCCAGCCCGGCCTGGAGTCGCTCAGCTCCAACGTGCTACGCCTCATGGACAAGGGAGTGCGGGCGGCGCAGAACATCAACCTGCTCCGCTGGGCGCAGTACTACGGCATCCACGTGGCGTGGAACATCTTGTGGGGATTCCCGGGCGAGACCGCACGCGACTACGCCGAACAAGCTGCTGTCGTGCCCCATTTGACCCACCTGCGTCCCCCGTCGAACGCGGACCGGATATGGTTGGAACGATTCAGCCCGCTGTACAGCCAACCGGACCGGTTCCGCCTGCGGCACCGGACACCGGAAAGCAGCTACCGATATGTGTACCCGGAAACCGTCGACCTCGCACGAACCGCCTACTTCTTCGAGTACGAACTGGACGACGTTCTACCCGACAGTGCGTACGAAGGGCTGCGTCAGGCCGTCGCCAACTGGTCCCAAGCGTGGAAAGCAGCCGACCCACCAGTGCTCACCTACTGGTCGAGCCCCGGCTTTCTGCAGATCTACGACAGCAGGCACAAGGGCCGCGAAGGAACCTACACTTTCCACGACACGCTCGCCGACATCTACCTCGCGTGCAGCGAACGCCCAACGACCGCGTCCGCTGTGCGTGACGCGCTCCAGCTGGACATGTCGGTTACAGCCGTCCACCAGGCGCTGGAGCAGTTCCACGAACGCGGACTCGTGTTCCTCGACGACACCTTGGCTTTGGCTCTGGCATTGCCCGCGGTAGCCGGGCGATAGAGGACCAAAGCGAACCGTCGCCCAGTGGCATCGGCACGAGCGTTCGAGTCGCGTCCGCAGTGAGGCGCGGTGACTACCCCGTCTCCCTCGAGCCCTCGCCCTGCCCCGCGCTCGAGACTCCGCGCGGACAATCTTGACAAGCTGCTGCGCTCGGGAAGCATCGATTACACAGACGAACACGCAACGTATCCGCGAATATCGGCTTTTGGTGGGCTCTGCGATGTGCCGCGTCCGATTACCGCCGTCGGCCATGACCGGCCGGTCGGCGAGTGCCTCGGCGATACCGGAGTCGCGGTAGACGGTGCAGTCGTTGCAGCTGCCCGGCTGCGGGTCACCGGTGGCGATCACCAACCTGGTCCCGGCATCGATCGCGACCTGCGCGTTGGTGCAGTACCGGTAGTTCTTCGACGGGGTCGCCGGCCGATGATCCCGCGTGGGAACCTGTGGGGTTCCAAAAGTCGCTCACCGGCGCTCACCGGCGCTCACCAGCGGCTTTACGCGGCTCGTTCGTATTCGTTGATCAGGCCTCCAAGAAGCCGCTGCCGCTTGAACCGCTGAGTGTTGAGGTCTGCCACGGGGTAGGTGGGACGGGGTGGGCGAAGCTGGCGAGAACGGTGCGGCCGTTGACCGTTGTAGTGCCGGACGTACTCGGCGAGCGCGGCCCGCAGATGCCGCTCGTTGAGCATCAACATACGATCGGTGAGTTCGGTTCTGGCTGTCAGCACGAATCGCTCGGCGTAGCCGTTCGCCCGTGGGCAGCGTGGCGGAATCCTTATCGTTTCGATGCCCACGTCGGCCAGGACGGGATCGAAGGACGCCGCGAACTGGCCGGCCCGGTCGCGGATGAGAAATCTGAACTCGTCGACTCGATCGCCGAGCTCCACCACGAGGTTGCGGATTTGCTGGGTGGTCCATCTACCGTCCGGGTTCGTGGTCGTGCCCAGGACGTGGACGTAGCGGCTGCCGACCTCCAGAACGAAGAACACGTAGATCCGCTTGAGCGTGAGCGCACAGTCGACGTGGAAGAATCGCACGCCAGCATCGTCGAGGCCTGTGTACGCAGAAACTGCCGCCAGGTCGTGTCGGTACGTCGGTCCGGCGCTGGAGGTATGCGCGCCCGCTTCAGGATCCGCCGGATCGTCGAGGACCCGACCCGGTGGCCAAGCTTGATCAGCTCACCCTGGATCCTCTTGTACCCCCAGCCGTGGTTCTCTCCGGCCATCCGTTCGATCAGCCCGACGATCGCCTCATCAACGGGCGGACGCCCATGCCGGTGTGGATAGGTCCACTTCGCGGCTACCAGCCGACGGTGCCAGCGCAGAATCGTGCCCGGGGTAACCAGCCGGTGTGATCGCAGCGCCTTGGGCAGCAGCCGAGCCAGCCCCGCGAACACAGCCCGGTCAGCCCAATCCAGACAAGGTTTCGGGTTGCCTCTGCGCAGTACGGCGACCTCGTGGCGCAGCACCAGCAACTCGATGTTCTTGGACGCTGACGAACGGCCGAGCAACACCAGCAGGCCCACCAGCCGGAGGAAGATCAGGTAGAGCAGACGCAGCGACATGGCCGGCGATCATGCCCTACCGCCGAACGAGCCATTGCCGCAGGTCAGAATGCATGAGTAGACTTCTGGAACCCCACAGGGCCGCGCCGCCGGTCAGCGGTATCTCCCACAACTGCTGGACAGATCTCGACTTTGCCGCGTTCGGCACCTCGACCGTCGCCAGCAGCCGGAGCCCGTCGCAGCTCAACGCCAAGCCGGCGACCCTTGGCGCGGTGAGCAGAGCCGACATCAACTGAGGGAGCCTTTCCCGAATCTACAAGGGAACTGCAGGTTGCGCGGACGACCGTCGACGTGGTGCCCGGTGAGAGGCAACGGCTTCTACCGAACGTCGACCTGGGGGACGAGTGCGTCGCGTAGACGACGCGCGGCGGCGGCGAGAGTCGCGACGCCGTCTTCTCCGAGTGGCTCGACGAAATGCTTCTGCAAGCTCACGAGATGCACCTCGGTGGCCCGCTCCACGGCACGAAGACCCTCTTCGGTCAGTTCGGCGTAGGACACGCGTCGGTCGTCGGCGCACGGCGTGCGCCGCACCAGTCCGTCGGCGGCCAGGCGGTCGATCATGCGCGTCATGCCGCCCGTGGTGAGGGAGAGCTGCCGGCTGAGTTCGACCTGACGCAGCCGGCGTCCGGGAGACCGGCCGAGCCGGATCAACGCTTCGTAGCTGCTCAGCGACATGCCGACATCCCGGCGCAGCTCTTCGTCGAGCCGGCGCACGAGCGCGCTTTTCGCCTCGACGAAGAGCCCGATGGCAGTCAGGCGCTCGTCGTCCAGCAGCGGGTCGGAGGCAGGCATGCCTCCACTATTGCTGAACAGTCAGTAGTTGACAAGACAGGGATCAAGGCGGAGTCTTAGATCGCTGATGCGTCAGCTATCAACTGGTCAGCAATCAACCTACGCGACCACCCGGAGACGACGATGTCCGTTTCACCTCTCGTTCGCAATGAGATCGCCCACCTCGCCCACGCCGAGCTCTTCACGGCAGACCTCGGCGGGTCACTCTGGTTCTTTCAGACCTTGCTCGGCATGCGGGAGACCGGTCGCCAGGGCGACTCGGTGTACCTCCGCTGCTATGAGGACCCCTACCACCACAGCCTCAAACTCACCGCCGCGGACCAGCCGGGGCTGGGCATGCTCGGCTGGCGGACCGCGTCACGGGACGCATTCGACCGACGGGCGGTGGCACTCGACAAGGCCGGCTTGGGTACCGGCCCCACCGACGGTGACCTCGGGGTCGGTCCGACCTTCGGCTTCACCTCACCGGACGGGCACCCGATGGAACTCGTCTGGGACGTGGAGAAGTACCGGGCACCGGAATCGCTGCGCTCGCCGATCCTGACCCGGCCTTCGAAGCGTCCCCTGCAAGGCATTCCGCCGCGGCGCCTGGACCACGTCAACCTGATGGCGTCCGACGTGACCGAGCAGAAAACGCTCTTCGAGCAGACCCTCGGTTTCGGCACCAGGGAGACGGTCGTGGACGGACCGGCCGAGATGGGCGCGTGGATGAGCGTCAACGCGCTGGGACACGAACTCGCCATCATGAAGGACGCGACCGGGAGCCGGGGACGGCTGCACCACCTCGCTTTCTGGTACGGCATCCCGCAGCACAACACCGACTTCGCCGAGATCTGCCGCGAGTACGGAGTCCGCATCGAAGCGGGTCCCGACGTGCACGGCGTCACCCAGGGCGCGTTCCTCTACGTCTTCGAACCCGGGGGCAACCGCATCGAGCTCTTCGGCAACACCGGCATCCTCCAGTTCGAGCCGGACTACGAGACCCGCGTGTGGGATCTGAAGGAGTTCGCCACGGGCGCCGGGCTCGCGATCGGCGGCACGACCATGCCTCCGGAGTTCATGATCTACGGCACGCCGCCCACCGCCGAGCAGGCCGGAATGGTGACCGGGCGAACCGTCGGCGCACTGACATGACCGGCCGGGCGACCATCGGTGCCGGCACCTCGGAGATCGGGCGGAGCATCTCGGCCGGCGGCATCAAGACCTACTACCACGACATCGGCTCCGGCCCGCCGGTGCTGCTTCTGCACGGCTCCGGCCCCGGAGTGACCGCGCACGCCAACTGGCGCGCGGTGATTCCGTTGCTGGCGAAAAACTTCCGGGTCATCGCCCCGGACCTGCTCGGCTTCGGGAACACCACCGCGCCGGAGGGCGCCAGGTACGACCTGGACACGTGGACGACCCACCTGACGGACTTCGCCGACGCACTCGGCTTGGCCGGAATGTCACTGGTGGGCAACAGTTTCGGCGGCGCCCTCGCGCTGAAGCTGGCCACTCGCCACCCGGAGCGGATCGACCGCCTCGTTCTCATGGGCAGCGTCGGGATCGACTTCCCGATCACGCCGGGACTGGAACGGGTCTGGGGATTCACCCCGTCGCTGAAGAACATGCGGGACCTGCTCGACTTGTTCGCCCACGACCGCACGCGTGTCACCGATGACCTCGCCGAACTCCGGCTCGCCGCGGCGACCCAGCCGGGAGTGCAGGACGCCTTCGCGGCCATGTTCCCGGCCCCTCGCCAGGCACGGCTCCAAGCCCTCGCCGTCGCCGAACAGAACATCGCCTCGCTGACCTGCCCCACCCTGATCCTGCACGGACGCGACGACCAGGTCATCCCGCTCGAGACGTCTCTGCGCCTCCATCACCTCATCAGGCCGTCACAGCTGCACGTGTTCGGCGAATGCGGTCATTGGGTGCAGATCGAGCGGCAGGACGAATTCGCCGCACTGGCCACCTCATTCCTCAAGGCCAACAGGACCCTGATTTCCCCTCTCGCATAGTTTATCCGCCAAACGCACGAGGACAAAAGATGAAACTCGGAATCGGACTCCCGAACCAGGTACGCGACGTTGATGCGAGCGTGATCCCGGAGTGGGCCAGTCGCGCGGAGCAGGCCGGCTTCGGGAGCGTGAGCACAGTTGGCAGGCTCGCGTACCCGGGCGTGATGGACACCGTGGCCCTGGCTGCCGCGGCCGGTGCCACCAAGAGGGTCGGCCTGTTCAGCAACATCATGCTGGCCCCGTCCTGGCCCGCCGCGCTTTTCGCGAAGGAGATCGCCGGCATCGACGGCGTGTCCGGCGGCCGGTTGACCCTCGGCGTCGGCGTCGGGCTACGACCCGATGACTTCGTGGTGGACGGTTTCGGCACCGGCGATCGCGGACGCCGGATGGACCGTGACCTTCAGATCTACCGGTCGGTCTGGAACGGTGAGTCGTTCGGCGGCGGTCCGAACCCGGCAGTTCCTGCGGGTACGCGGCAGATTCCGCTCATCTTCGGTGCCGGCAATGCGCGTGCTATGAGGCGGATGGCCGAACACGGCGAAGGCTATGTCGGCCCATCCGTCCCCGCGTCCATGGCGGGTATGTTGTTCGACAACGCGCGAGCCGCTTGGCGCGAAGCCGGACGTGACGGCGAGCCGCGTCTGATCGGTATCGCCTACTTCGCCCTCGGTGACGTCGACAAGGGCCGCGCGAACGTGGCGGATTACTACGCCGGGTCCGGTGAGTTCCTCGATATCGTCGTGGGGGGAGTGTGCACGACGACGGAGGAGATCGCCGCGGCCGTCAAGGAGTACGAGGCTCTCGGCGCCGAAGAAGTCTTCTTGAACCCGACGAGCGACGACCTCGACGAGATCAGCCGCTTGGCGGACGTCGTCCTTTGACTCCCTGATGGGGGATCGCCGGCCACGGTCCGGCGCCGGTACCGGTCACGTCGGGTCAGCTGTTGCTCGGTCATCACGAGAACCTCATTTCACGTTATGGGTTGACTCAGTACGACATGCCAATGCTTAGTTATGGCCACTAACATAGCGATAAACCATCACCGAGGTCGAGGAGCTAGCCGTCGCGCCGGCACGGTGCGCTACCCCGGTGTCCGGTCCCGTTCACCACTCCCTTTCACCACAGTGAGGAAACCACCATGAAGATCTCCGCAGTGAAGCGCGTCCTGGCCGTTCTCGCCGCCGCCGTTGCCGGTGTCACCGCCCTGAGCGGCAGCGCGTCCGCCGACCACCGCCAACCCGGGCACGGGCGTCCCGGCATCGTGGCGGCCTGGGCGTCGGCGTGGAGCGGCACCGACCCGCAGGCGCTGGCGAAGCTGTTCACCGCCGACGCCACCTACACCGACTTCGGCGTCAACGTGGTCTCGACGGGCCGGGACGGGGTCGCCTCCTGGAAGCAGCGCACCGACCTGTTGATCGCGAACGTGCACGTCACGGTCAAGGAGTCGTTCCGCGGCGGCGACCACATCGCGATCGAGACAGTCTACTCAGGACAGATCCACGGCGCGCCGGCACCGTTCGCGGTGCCCGCCACGACGATCCTCGAACTGCGGCAGGGCCTGATCGTCAGCGACCGGGACTACTACAGCCTCGCCACCCTGCTGGCCCAGTCCGGCCTGCCCGCCACCTGGACCCCGCCGACCGCCTGACCGGGTGCGGCAGCGGCGGCGGGATGCCCTGCCCTGGGATCGCCGACCATTGGCCGTGCGGGAGGCTGGGATGTGCGCGTTCGTGCTGGTCGCGGAGGACGACGTCAAGCAGGCCGAGCTGCGGCGCCGGTACCTGCGCCGGGGTCCACGGAAGTCGACAGCGTAGCCGCCGCGGCGCAGCGCGGGAGCGGCTTCCACGACCGTGGTCTCCCAGCCGGCGCACCCGAGCCAGTAAGCGAGGGCGGGCCCCGCCACGCTGCCACCCGATATCAGTATTCGTTTCGACACCCGCCGAGCATGGCAGCGTCGTGAAAGCTCATCCACGGTCTGCCGATCCGAGGCTACGGCGCCCGCCGCTACCTTGGGGGCGTGACGCCGCAACCACGGAAGTCCCGCACACCGCGTCGAGCCCTGTCCCCGAGCGTGCGGATGGACCGTGCGGCGCTCGGTGACTTCCTGCGTCGGCGCCGGGAAGCCCTGACCCCGGCGGACCTCGGCCTGCCACCCGGCACCCGGCGCCGCACCCCGGAGCTGCGCCGGGAGGAAGTGGCCATGCTGACGGCGATGTCGGCCAACTACTACGAGCGGCTCGAGCAGGCCCGCGGCCCTCAGCCGTCCGTGTCGGTGCTCGGAGCTCTCGCTCGCACGTTGCGCCTGACCAGCGACGAAACCGGGTACCTGTACACGCTGGCCGGGCATGCCCCGCCGCCGCGGCCGCCCGCCCCGCACTCGGCGACGGATCCCAGCCTGCTCACCGCGCTCGGCTCGCTCGGGCCCACCACGATCGGCCTGATCACCGACGACCTCGGCGCCGTGCTGGCCCAGAACGCTCTCAGTGCCGAGGTCTACGCCCCGTTCGCCGGCCGGACCGGCATCGACCGGAACATCATCTGGCGATGGTTCGCCGATCGGGCCTGGCGCGACTCCATCGCCCGGCCCGAGGAACAGGAACAGACCAGCCGGGCCTACGTGGCGGACCTGCGCTTGGCCGTCGGCCTGCGGGCCGGAGACCACGATTCGGTCCGGTTTGTTCGCCGACTCCGGGCTGGCAGCGCCTCCTTCACCGAACTGTGGGAACGCCACCAGGCCGGCCTGCTGAAGCCAGGCCCCAAGCTGGTCCTGCATCCGCGCGCGAAGCTCGAACTGAGCTGCGCCGTACTCCCCGGCCGGGCGCAAGGGCAGCGGCTGGTGCTGTTCCGGGCCGACCCCGGCAGCCCGGCAGACCGAATCCTGGCCACACTGCATCCGACGAAATCGCCTTCCGTCGAGTAGCGGCTCCACGCCGTGGCACGGCGCCACCTCCGCAATCCGCGAAAAGCTGTTTTGCCCGGCTGCGACGACGATCCGCACCTGAGTCGTGGTCACCGGGGCCGGGAACGTACAGGATGCCTTCCCGTGCCGCGCGGTCGTCGGCCCGCTTGCGGCCTGGCTAGCGGAAACGCCGTGGATGCACCGGAAGTAGCGGCTCCAGCCGCTCCCACAGCTGGTCGGTCAGAACCTCCTCACGCATACCAAGATTTTGGAAAGTCCTGCAGTCCCAGCAAAGCCGACACGCCGACTCATTCTGAACTGACCTTTAAGTCTGTGCTCGGCAGGAATCAGCTCGAGACCTGACTCAGTGCGGCGAGCTCGCCGTCGGTGAGCTCGAGCGAAACCGACTCGAGCAGATCGGGCAACTGTTCCGGGGTGCGTGCGCTCGCGATCGGCGCGGCGACCGTCGGCTGCACGCGCAACCAGGCCAGTGCGACACTGGTGACCGAAACCGCATTTGCGACAGCCACTTCTTCGAGTACGTCGAGCACTCGCTCGCCGCGCGCGTCCAGATATTCCAACGCTCGCGCGGCGCGTGACGGGTCGCCCGACTGCTGGTCCTTCGAGCGGTATTTGCCGGTGAGGAATCCCTGTGCCAGACCGGAATATGGCAGGGTGACGAGGTTCTCACGGGCGACCAGGGGCGCCAGTTTCTTCTCGTAGTCGCGTTTCACGAGATTGTAATGCGGTTGCAGGGCGACGTATTTTGCGAAACCTTCACGGTCCGAGATGGACAGTGCAGAGGCGAGCCGGTCGGGTTCAAAGTTCGACGCCGCGATGTGCCGTACTTTGCCCGCGCGGACGAGCCCGTCGAACGCGGCTAGCGTTTCCTCTTGCGGGGCGTCGAGATCGTCCCGGTGTGCGTAGTAGAGGTCGATGTGGTCGGTTTGCAGGCGGCGCAGGGATTCCTCGACGGCCACGGCGATGTTCGCCGCCGACAGACCCGGCCGCTGGTCCCCGGCGCCGACCTTGGTTGCGATCACCATGTCGTCCCGCCGGCCGCGTGCGGTGAGCCACTTGCCGATGATCGTCTCCGAGCCGCCGCCACCGCCGTATGCGTTCGCCGTGTCCAAGAAGTTGCCGCCGGCCCCGGTGTAGGCGTCAAGCACGGCGAACGACATGGATTCGTCTGCGGTGCGACCGAAGACGGCGCCGCCGAGGTTGAGTCCGAAGATATCCAGTTCCGTGGTGCCGAGCTTTGTCATGCTTTCCAACGTAGCCCAGCCGCGACGGAGGAGAAACCGGGGCACAGCGGTTGTCCATGGCCAGGACTGCCTGCCCAACGCCGTGATCGACTACTGCCAGTTCGGCCCGGCGCCAGGACGCGATGACCGCTGCCGGGGAAGCCATGTACCGCATGCGCACGGGAAAGGCGTCGGCGAAGAACGTTGGCAGCCCTGTGGACCGCAGCCGGAGTTCTGGCCGATCAAGCTTACGACGAAGTCCTCGAACACGGTGACAAGCCGGTGGACGACACTGGTGCCGGGGCCGTGTTCGACGAGTTCCCACGGATCACCTGGCGACAGAACGCCGTCTGGCGCCGGCAAGCCGCACGCTCCTTCGACGACCTCACCGCTGGCCACTGGCCCCAACCCCGGTGCCCAGCCGAGGAGGTGGCGCTGCACCTCATACTCCACTCAGCGGAAGCCGCCGCTGGCGACGACTCCGCCAGGTCCAAATGCCGCGGCGCCGATCCCGCAGAAGTCGAAGACGGCGAGCTCTTAGCTTGTTCTTAACGTGGTTGCTGCGTTGTGGCTGTGGTCGCTGTGTCCCTTTTGGTGGTCTTGCCGACGTGGCATACGAGGGCGCGGGTGTTGTTCCTTGATCCGGATGGGCGGCCTGGGCCTGGTCGTGTTGGTTTCGGTGCGCTGGCGGGCAGGGTGGTTGCCGGTCGGATGTTGCGAAACCCCCGGCGGACGCGGGCGGGGGTCAGTCGGCCGGGGGTGGCGGGCGTCTTTTCCCAGGGACGGCACAGGTCTTCGGTGACGTGGCGGGCGAGCCGGAGTTGGGTGTGCGCGGCGATGATCAACCAGGTCCAGCGGTCGGCCGCGCCGGGGGTGCGAACGCGAGGCTTCGTCCAGCCCAGGGTTTGCTTGAGGAACCGGAAGGTGTGCTCGAGGTCGAAGCGGCGCAGGAACATCTGCCATAACCGATCCATGCCGGCCGCGGTGATCGCGGTGCCGGAGAACCATAGCCACAACGGTTTCGGTGTGCCGTCACCGGGCAGCCGGTCGACCTGCAACCGGATCACCGTGCCCTCGATGATCGGCACGTCACCGTCGTGGTCGGCCCAGGTGCCGCGGTGGGTCAGCTTGGGATGCAGTCGATCCCACGAACGAGCTTGCGCGGTGCCGTATCTCGTGGTCTGGGTAGTCGTGGCGTGGGCGGGCGCGGGCCATGTGCGGGAGTCCTTGAACTTGAACTCGGCTCCGTGCCGCGCACCGGGCGCCGCGGCGCCGCCGGGTAGGCCATCACACGATCTGATCGCACTCGCACCAGCACCCGGACCGGCAGATCGGCCAGCAGGAACGCCAGCCGCGGGCCGTCGTAGCCGGTGTCACCGACGATCCAGATCTCCGGATCGCCCTCGCGCCAGTGCCCAGCCGCGATGAGCTCTTCGGTGACCGTGCGCAGCTGGGGGGGCGGCGACGGCGGTGCCCTCGTCGGGACCCAGCCGCTGGGGGTCCAGGATCGCCGTCCACGATGCGCGGCCCGGCTCCAGCGCCGCGACGAAGGAGTAGGGCCACCCGGGGATCATCTGGGCTTGGCCCTTGCCGCGTGCGTAGGTGTGGCAGAACAGCCGCTCCGGGCTGGTGTTCGCGTCCGGACGCAGCCAGTTGCTGACGTCGATTCCCAGCACGATACGGCCGTCGTCGCAGCGCGGTATCTGCCGGCGGGCGACGATATTGCGGAACCGGTCAATGTCGATCCGGCCGGGTTAACGAACAAGAACCCGGTCAACGCCGCATCGCCCAGTAGCCGACGCCTCCGCTCGGCGCGCAAGGCTCGCAGTGCTGATACAGAAATACTGTCCAATGCAAGGACGCGGACACTGCTCTCGGTTTTCAGCGGGCAGATCACGGTCCGGCCATTGTGGTCCTGCACCTGGTGCGACACCTGCAGCACGCACGCGTTATCGATGTCGCACCACCGTAGGCCTGCCGCTTCACCCCGGCGCAGGCCAAGCAGCGCGACGAGCAGGTACAGCACGTGCAACGGGTGGTCATAGCTGCTCTCCAGGAACGCCGCTGTCTGCGTCGGAGTCCAGACTGCTACGGCCGGGCGCTCGCCGGTTTGGCGCCAGTGAGCTTCTCGGCCTTCGGTCCACACCACAGCACGCGGCCGGCGCCCGGAGGGAAGTTCGATCCAATGTGCCGGGTTCCGGTCGAGCAGTCCCCGGCGGATCGCACCGTTGAGCGCGGCATGAAGAACCCCTCGGACGCGCTGCAGCGTCGCGTAAGACAAGGGCCGGGTGCGACTCGAGTTGGTGCGGATCAACGCTGCGAACATCGCCTGCACCCGCGCGACCGTCAACGACCGCAACGGCACACTTCCCAGGTACGGCTTGAGGTAGTCACGGACGTGCTGAATATAGAGCCGCCGAGTGGAGAAGCTCAGATTCTGGCGCATCTCCAACCAGATATCCAGCCACTGCCCCACCGTCACCACGGCCGCAGCCGGATCGATATCGTTGCCCAGTAAGTACCCCCGTGCTTGTTCCGCGGCGACACCAGAAGAGAAACCGCCACGCCGCACCCGATGCCGCTGTCCATCGCGGCCCACCGGCAGCTCCAGCGAGAAGTACCACGAACCATGGCCACGTTCGTCCAGCCGCGGACCACTACCGGGGATAGTCCGCTCACCGGCCGCGCCGCCGCAACCCGATCAGCCAGACACCTCCACCGAGCAGACCTCGACGAGTAAAGCTGAACCTACTGATCAACGACGCCGGAAACGCCGATCACGGGACAGATCCGGCGCGAGGCATCGTCGGGGGCCTTGATTCACTCACGGTCAGCTGAGCCAGCTTCCGCGCATGCCACCAATGCGCCTCCTGGGGCAGAGACTGGGAGACGGCTTCGCCGATCCACGCCGGCACGACGTCGATGTCCACGTCCCTACCCTTGGGTGCTTCAAGAAACTCACCCGTCAATCCACGCTCGAAGGCCGCCGTCGATCACTTGCGCGGCGCGGCGGACCTCCTCCAGGACACGCTCGCGAACCTCGTCCAAGCCGAGGTCGCCGTACAGGTGCTTCTTCACCGCATCGGCCTTCACGTCCCACAGCCCCACCAGCGCGGTCGCGGCAATCCTCGGCTCCGGGGCGTCCGGGCTCAGGCCGATCCGCTCGGCCAGGATCCCCGCCGCGACGGCGACCACCTGATCCCGCGCGTCGCGCTGATGCGCGCGCAGTGCGGACGTGTCCTCGACCAGCTCGGTGAAGCGCCGCATCGTGGCACGAGCCCGCACCGGATCGTCCTGCCCTCCGAGCCAGGACAGCAAATCCCCGAGCTCGCCGGCCACGATCCGCTGGACGGCCGTCACGAGCGGTGTCCCGACATCGGCCAAGCTCGACCGCAGTGACGCGGCCGTGGCGTCCCAGCGGTCCAGGACCAGCGACTCCTTGGTCGGGAAGTAGTTGAACACGGTCTGCTCGGACACGCCGCACGCCTCGGCGACCTCCGATACCCGGACAGCGTCGAAGCCCCGTTCCATGAACATCTCGGTCGCCGCGTCGGACAGCTGCTGACGCATCAACCGCTTCTTCCGCGCGCGCAACCCCTCCCGAGCCGGCGCACCCTCCTCCGGGGCACGCGTGGTCGTCCAGGTCACCGATCGCGCTTCCATCACCTCAGCATAGTCTAGCCACTCAATTTTTCGTGCTACTATAAATTTTGAGTCACCAAAACTTAGGAGTCGTGATGACCACCACCCCACGTATCGCCATCGTCGGAGCCGGCCCCGGCGGCCTGCTGTGCGCCCGCGTCCTGCAGCGACACGGCCTCGAGGTCGCCGTCTACGACACGGACTCCGGCGTTCACGCCCGCGACGCCGGCGGCACCCTCGACCTGAAGGCCGACTCGGGCCAGATCGCCCTCGAAGACGCCGGCCTCCTTGCGCAGTTCCGCACCCTCGCCCGCCCCGAGGGTCAGGCGAAAACCAGCCTCGACCAGCACGGCACAGTGCTGTCCGCCTTCGTCCCGGAAGAACAGGACGAGGCCGCGAACGAGATCGACCGCGGACAGCTGCGGGCCCTGCTCGCCGAACACCTCACGGCCGGAACCGTGCGCTGGGGCCACAAGCTGCACACCGCGACCCCGCTCCCCGACGGCACGCACCGCCTCGAGTTCACCAACGGCACCGTCAGCGAGGCCGACCTCCTCATCGGCGCCGACGGGGCGTGGTCACGCGTGCGCCCCCTGCTGACCGACGCCACCCCGCACTACAGCGGTATCTCGTTCCTCGACGCCCGCTTCGACGACGTCGACCTCCGGCACCCTCGCGTCGCGAAGCTCGTCGGCACCGGGCACATGTTCGCCACCGACAACGCCGGCCGGGCCCTCATCGGCCAGCGCAACAGCAACGGGCACGTCCGCGGCTACGTCGCCATGCGCACCGACCTGGACTGGTGCGACCAGGCCGGGCTGGACCTCGAGGACCGCACCGCCACGCAGCGGTTCCTGCGCACGGAGTTCGCCGGCTGGTCCGACGACCTGATGCCGTTCATCACCGACGGCGACGGCGGCTTCGTCAACCGGCCGATCCACGTGCTGCCGGCCCCCCTGGAGTGGGAGCACCGGCCCGGGGTGACCCTGCTGGGCGACGCCGCCCACGTCATGTCACCGTGGGGCGGGTTCGGAGTGAACCTCGCGATGCTCGACGGCGCGGAACTCGCCCGGGCCGTGGCCGAGGAACCCACGGTCGACGACGCCATCGTGCGCTACGAAACGGTCATGCTCCCCCGCGCCGGCGAGTACGCCGTCGGCGCCAACCAGGCCATGGAAAGATTCTTCGCCACCAAGGACTTCGACCCCGCCGACATCCCCGACCCCGCCGCCGAACACCGCCAGTCGATCGTCGCAGCCACCGAATACCGGCGCCTCAACCCCCTCGCCGCGGGCTCCGCCTGGACACTGCGGTTCCGGACACCGGGCGGGGAAAAGCGGTCCACGCTCGTGTTCGACACCACCACGGGGACCCTCGACGGCATCCCGGTCGAGAACCTCCTGCGCACCGGCGACGACCTCAAGTTCACCGCCCGGATCACCACACCTTTCAAACTGAAGATCACCTGCACAGCCGCGATCGACGGCGACACGATGACCGGCACCGCGAAAGCCGCGATGATGGCAATCGCGTTCACCGGCACCCGCGGGGCGGCATCGTGACCGACCACCAACACAGCGGAAGGACCGGTCTCGTGTCCCGATTTCACGGCCCCGCCCAGCATCTGGTCGGCAAGGTGCTCATCTCCATCGTGGCCATCGCCGGCCCCGCGGGCGCGATAGCGGCCGACTGGAACGAAACCCACGTGTTCAACCCGACGTGGTCACCGCACGCCAAGTTCCACAACGGTCAGACGATCGCCCTTGGCTTCGAACTCGCCGCGGTGAGCCTGTGGCAGCTGTGGGGCCCGGGAGCTCGATCCCGGGCCGCGGTGCGGTGGGCGACGTTGTTCGCCGGATTCTACTCGGCGACCCAGGTCCCCGCGATCCTGTTCCCCGGCGCCGCCTTGGTCGACCCCGAATTCGCGGACCGTCTCCCTGTCGTCGCCGGGGTCAGGCTCAACCAACTCATCCCCGTCTTCGTCGTGCTCGCGCCGCTGCTCGCCGCGGGATACCGGCTCGCGCGGCCACCCGTCGAGCGGTGAACCACCGGCGGGGTCGGATCCGCGCCCCTCGATCCGGCCCCGCAGGGCAGGATGGCGGCGCCAGTGCCGGTATCGGTGCGGGCGTCCCAGGTTCCGCCGCCGGCCATCCGGCGATGCCAGGTCCAGATCCGTGCTGCGACAGCTGCTGATGACCGCGGACGCGGCCGGGCAGATCGGCTGGGCGATCTCGGTGGATTCGTGGTTCAGCGCAGGCGCTGGTGGAGCTTCCGAGGAAGCCGCGGACGTCTCGACGCCCCTCCTCGCCCTGCCCGCCGGCGCCCGGATCGGCATGACGCTCACCGGCCTCCCGCTCGACACCGCGTGCCGGCTCGTCGTCCACGCCGAGGACGGCGCGACCAGACCGTGTCGTCGTGGCACGTGACCTATGCCGGCGCGATGCGGGTCAACGCGACGACCACCATCGCCACCGGGGACATCGAACGGCTCGACGTCGTCGACGACGACAGCGGCCACCTGCTCCTGGCCGTCAACGCCGATTCGGTGCAGAAGAAGTCCCGGTGAGCTGACCACACCGGGCTTTACACACTGATACCTCCATGCGACGCTCGGGCACGGAGGGGTCGTGTGACGGAGTCGTTCGGGGCGCAGCTACGCCGCTATCGGCTCGCGGCCGGGTTGACGCAGGAGGCGCTCGCCGAGCGAGCTCGTCTCAGCGGCCAGGCGATCGGGGCGCTCGAGCGCGGTGACCGGCGGTTCCCGTACCGCGCCACGGTCGATCGGCTTTCCGCCGCGCTGGACCTCACCGACGAGCAACAGCAGGCCTTCGCAGCCGTGACGTCACGCCGGGGCACTCCCGGCGCGTCCCGTCCCGAGCCGGGTGCGAAGGATCCACCACGCCAGCTGCCAGGGCAACTCGCCGTGTTCGCCGGCCGGGACGCGGAGGTCGATCGCCTGCTCCGGCTCTTCGAGGAGCCCGAGACCGCCGTCGTGGCCGCCATCTCCGGGATGGCCGGCGTCGGCAAGACCTCCCTCGCCGTCCACATCGGACATTTGCTGGCACCGCGGTTCCCCGGCGGTCAGCTCTATCTCGACCTGCGCGGGCACGCGGCACGCCCGACGGCGCCGATCGACGCCCTCGATGCCCTGCTCCGTGCGCTCGGCGACACCGAGCCGGGCACGCTGGCGACACTGCAGGCCGCGTCGGCGCACTTCAGGTCGTTGCTCGCCGGGAAGCGCGTGCTCCTGATCCTGGACAACGCACCGGACGTGGAGCACGTGGCGCCACTGCTCCCCGGCACGGCCGGATCGGCGGCCATCGTGACGAGCCGGGCGGTCTTGCCCACGCTGGCGCAGGCGCATCAGGTCTTCGTGGACGTGCTGCCCGAGCGCGCGGCCGTCGAGCTGCTGGCAGCGACAGCCGGTCCGGACCGGGTGGCCGCCGAACCGGACGCGGCCGCCGCGGTGGTCCGGCTCTGCGGCCGCCTCCCGCTCGCCATCCACCTCGCCGGTGCGCGGCTGGCGACCCGGCCGGGCAGGCCGGTCGCCCACCTGGCCGAGCGGCTGGCCGACGAGCACCGGTGTCTCGACGAGCTGGAAGCAACCCCGACCGGCGTCCGGGCGAGCTTCGCGTGGTCGTTCGACCAGCTCGCGCTCGGCACGCATCCGCTCGACCGGCAGGCGGCACGCGTCTATCCCCTGCTGTCCCTGCTCGACGTCCCGGACCTGCCGACGAGCGTCGTCTGCCGGCTGCTCGATCTGCCCGAGCAGGAGACCGAACGGCTGCTGGAGCGGCTGGCCGATCTGCACCTGCTCGAGGCTCCGGCGCCAGGCCGGTACCGACTGCACGATCTCCTACGCCGTTACGCCGGCGAGCTGGCGACGGCGATCACGGTGCCGGACCGCGCAGCAGCACTCACCCGTGTGCTCGAGCTCTACGCCACGGTGGCGTGGCGGGGCATGGCGCTGGTCTCGGCTTCCTCGCACCGGCTGGACTGGGCAGCAGGCCGAGCCGAGGCAACGGCGGCACCAGCCCTGGACACACCCGCCCAGGCGTTCGGCTGGCTCGACACGCACCACCCGCCCCTCGTCGCCGCCGTCGAGCAGGCCATCGGTATCCCCGGCGTGCCAGGTGACGTCGTCGCCTCGGTCGGGCTCGGGCTGTTCGCGTACTACCGTGCCGGGGCCCGGTGGCGGGACGCGATCCGCGTCAACGAGGCGGCGTTGGCCCTCGTTTCGGCGGGCTCCGACCGGGCCGCGGTCGCCACACTGCGCAACGACCTGGGCATCGCCGCCGCCGAGCTGACCCGCGCGTCCGGTTCCGACGACTACCGGCGAGCCCACGACGAGCTGCGGCAGAGCCTCGCGGACTGTTCACGGCTCGACGACCGCCGATACCTGGCGGCGTGCCTGAACAACCTCTGTTTCGTCTTCGGTCTCGGGAACGACCTCGACGAGGCCGTCGACTTCGGTGAACGGAGCCTCGCGCTCAACCGCGAGCTGGGCATGTCCCAGGCCGAAACGATGACGCTGGTCAACCTCGGCGTGCTTTACGGCCGGAAAGGCGACCCGCAGCGAGAATTCGCCTACGCCACCGAAGCGCTCGACGTAGCGCGAAGAACCGGCGACGACCGCGGCATGGCCTACGCGCAGTCGAGGATCGGCGTCGTGCATCAGGAAGCCGGACGGTACGAGCCCGCCGTCACCAACCTCAGGCAAAGCGCCCGGCTCTGGCGAGCGGCGGGAGTCCGGCTCGACGAAGGAATCGCACTGGCCGCCCTCGGCCGCACCCTCCTCGACATGGGCGAGCCCTGCGCTGCCGCCAAGGTCCTCGCCGATGCCCACACCCTGCTGCACCACCACGGCGGTGCCGAACGCGAGACCGCCGTCCTCGCCGACCTCGAACTGGCGCGGAACGCCGCCAAGTGTGCAGGCGAACTGTAGAGGTTGTCGCTGTTCGTCACCGCCGCGACCGGACAGGCTGGGCAACACGTGCCGGGGTCCTTCGGCGCGGGCTCACTCACCTAGGGAAACGAGGGGAATGTGACCGTACGCACGGGGGTCACCCGGGCCGCCATCGGTTTGCTCACCGCCGGGCTGCTGCCGTTGACGCTGGCCGTCCCGGCCGAAGCAACGAACTACGCCTACGACGGCAAGGACCCCATCGCGACCGGATGCGCCAACGACGCCACGACGAAAGCGCTGTCACACCTCAATTCCGGGGGTGACTGGAGCGAAGCCTATGTGGAGCTGCGGTACAGCCTCAAATGCCACACGGCGTGGGCTCGGCTGAGCAACGCCTACGGTCCTGACCCGGGCAACTTCACCGGCGGCTACGCATTGATCCACCGTAATTCCGACCTCAAGCAATACCGGTGCGATCTCGTCGATGCGGACGAGCACACGTCGTGCTACACCGCGATGGTCTACGACAAGGACCCGATCACGTCCAGTGCGTACGGACTCGATCACGACTGGAAGCTTCGCCACTGGGTCGATGCCTGGACCTCCCCGTACTGATCCGGCCCCGAAGGCAGCGATCCGGCAAGGGTCGCGAAAGCCTTGGGACCGCGTACCCCAGGCGCGGTCCCAAGGCAGGCGGTCAGACCCAGCCGATCACCGTCAGCAGCACGCCCAGGATTCCGGCGCCGGCCAGCGCCGTCACCACTCCGCGCCGGAACACGAGCAGCCAGCACAGGGCAAGGGCCAGCACCACGCCCTGCCCGGGGTGGCTCAGTGCCCGGGTCAACGCGACCGTCGAGCCCGCGATAGCGCCGATCGCGGCGGCTCCGGCACCCGTGAGGAACGCCTGCACCCGCTGGTTGCCCCGCAAGCGATCCAGATGGGGGCCGCCGATCAGCACGAAGGCGAAGGACGGGGCAAAGACGACCAGTGCGGCCAGCAGCGGGCTGGTCAGCCCCACGGCGGCGTGGCCGACTACGGCGACCGTCTGCACGACCGGGCCAGGGGTGATCTGGCCGAGCACCACCGCGTCGAGGAACTGGGCGTCGGTCATCCAGCCGTAGGTGTGCACCGCGTGTGGGGTTCCATAACCCTGTCGCCGGTTCTGACCAATAGTTTTACGCTGCCCGTTCGTATTCGTTGATCAAGCCTCCGAGTACCTGCTGTCGTTTGATCCGCTGCGAGCTGAGGTCTGCCACGGCGGGGGTCGGCCGTGGTGGGCGAAGCCCGCGGGAACGATGCGGCCGTCGACCGTTGTAGTACCGGACGTACTCGGCGACCGCGGCGCGCAGATGCCGCTCGCTCACGATCAACATGCGATCGGTGAGCTCGGTTCTGGCTGTGAGCACAAACCGCTCGGCGTAGCCGTTCGCCCGCGGGCAACGCGAAGGAATCCGCACCGTCTCGATGCCCGCCGTCCGCGTAGACCACCCGCACTACCAACGACCCATCCGTCCGAGCCTGCTGCTCACGCAATGGGATAACCGCAACATCGTGCATCGCACCCACCGTCGGAACCGTCATCGCGGCCCGGTCGTCCCCCGGACGATAACCAACAGCGCACCCTCAGCCGTTACTGTCACCACAACCTCCCAGTCCCGGGCCAACCGCCGCTCGAGCACCAGAAGGCACGGCAGCCAAACTCTTGACCAGCGGGTTCGGGGTTCGAGTCCCTGATGGCGCACAGTCGAAAAGCAAACCCCACCAACGGTTTCCCTGCAGTTTCAGGGTCGCTGTCGGTGGGCTTTGTTGATCTGTGGGTCCGCGCTGGGGCCGTTGTGGGTCCCACCCAGAGTCCCGCCGGCACGGATGAAGCGCGGACCATGTCCGACGGCTCGGCGTCGCCCTTGCCGGGTAGACCTAGCGCCTGACCTGCAGATCTTCCGTCCCCGGTCGTAGCCGGCGCGGCGGACCAAGCTCGCGGTCGCCTCCGCGCAGGCCTGAGCCAGCGATGGGAGCACGCTGGTGTACGTGTCGGCCGTCAGGACGATGCTGGCGTGACCCAACAGTGCCTGTACGGTCTTCAGATCGTTGCCCGCGGCCAGGGACAGCGTCGCCGCGCCGTGGCGCAGGTCGTGGAACCGCACCGGTGGCAGATCAGCCTTCTCGATCAGCCGTCGGAACGTGTGCGACACGTAACTCAGGGCTGCCTCCGATGGGAGTCATCGCCAAGATCGAGGAGTCAGTGACCTCGCAGGTCCGCGTTCAGGCCGCTACAAAGGAGTGGTGACCGGGGATGATTTCGACTGGCTGTCGACGAGCACGCTGGGTGAAGCCGCCTGTGTGACCATGGTGAAGACGACGGACGTGGACGCCGTGGTGCGAGACTTCGGCGGGGTGACAAGCGAGGCCCGGACCGTCCCGTTCGCGGCGACAGGGAACGACCTCGACCAGGCGTACACGGTTGCCGTGTGCCGACAGGGCGAGTACGTCGTCGCGATCGAAACCAACGGCTTCCAGGGCACGCGACCCGAGGTCCTGCGCCGGGTGTCGCAGCTCGGGGAAACGGTGAGCGCCTTCTGGAACATCGAGGCACTGACCAGGTTCAGCTACGCCGTTGACGGCCGCATCAAGACGGCGTTCGAAGCAGGCGCCGACTCGTGGAAGGACGGCGAGGACCCCGATTGCCTGACGCCGCTGGCCGCGGACATCGACTGGGCGGCGAGCCATTGGCGGACGGGGCTGCTCCTGCTCGCCGCGCGGCTGACCGGGCAACCGTTCACCGAAGACTGGCTGGACGGCGACGCCCTCGTCGCACCGATCGCCGAACACCTCGAGGACGTGCACCCGGTGACGCCCGGGTTCGAGCCGCTGGAGTACCAGCACCCGGTACTCGCCGCCGCGCTGCGCCGTGCCGACAACGAGCCGCTGCTGACAGTCGCCCATGCCGCCGTCGACGAAGTTCTCGCCTCCGCCGGGCTGACCGAGGTACCCGACAGCGGAACCGAGTTCGACGAACTGGTCCGGATGGCCCGCTACGAGGCCGGCTACGCACCGGACGCCGACCGCCTCCGGCTCCTCGCCCTGGACGCCGTACGCACGCTGCGCACCGCACCGAACCCGCTCACCGCCGCATTCAAGACGATCTACGCGGCGATACTCGCCAAGCAACTGGACCGCCACGATCCGGCACCGCTGCTCGCCGGTTTCCTGGACCTACTGGGAAACCCACCGGCACCGTCCGGCGCGGACGGCGCCCGCGCCGGCACCGGCGGCCCGCTGCAACGCCACGCGTGGATCACCGAGCACTGGCTCGGCCTCGCAGCCTCCATCACCTACGCCCGCAGCACCCCACTCGACACCGTCGCGGCGGCGTTCGGCGGCATCGAGTTCGGTGCAGGACCGGTGTCCCTCACCGACACCGAACAGGTCGCACTGCGACGCGAGGACGACTGGACAATCGCGATCGCGTTCAACCGCAGCCCGTTCGCGCACCAGATCGTCGAGGCTCTTCGGCCGCACACCACAGTGCTCAACGTCGGCTGGGAGACGCGCGGCAACAAGCTGGCCTACTTTGCCCAACCTGGCCACGACGTCGTCGTGATCCGGCCGGGCCAAGGTGCCGTCCCGGCACCCCTGGCTTCCTACACCACGTCGCTCCCGGCACCGGCGGGCAACGCCACTCCGTGGCTGCTCGCGCTGGGCGAAGCCGTCACCGGCATCACTTTCACCCCAGAAGGACTCGATGCGCAACACACACTTCTCCGCCTTGGATGAAGGCTCGGGTCTGGGTATCCCATTGCTGCCTACACGCCCAGTCCACCCGCTGAACCCGCTGCTGCACCGCCGGCGGGACCGCCCCACGACATCATGCGGCCGCACCAAGGCCAGCAAAGCACGGGCCTGAGAAGCGGACTGTGTCTTGCGGTTGCCGGTGTCGTCTAGGGTCCGGGACGTCCGGTATAGGGCGCCGCGCCGCCGATTGCGGCCGTGGTGGGCTGGGCTGCCAAGTCGCCGGAGACAAGCCAACGGCGCCGGCCTGGCGGGCTTGGTCGACCGCGGAGTGCCTTACCGAGCTGTGCTATACCCAGCGGCTCGCGGACGAAGGTGATGTTGCCTCGGGCGGCTCCAAGGTGACTGATACGACAACGCAAGGTCGGAGGCGTTCAAACGGTTGCACAAAGCCGAATGTGTCCGCAACTGCGGCTCCTTGGCTCGGGATCGACGAACCGGAAGTCGCGCCGGCGGAGTACATCGACAAGTACGACGGCCAGTGCCTTGACGGCGAGCTCGGACGCTTCCCGCATGCCGAGTATGGCGCTACACCCGATGTAACTGGTCAGGTCATGGAATTGCGGGCAGCCAGGGGTTTCCCTCGGCGAGTGTGACGAGGGTGTCGAAGAAGTGGTGGCCGTGTTTGGCTGCGGTGGATAGGTAGCTGCGTATGGCGCAGAACTGCCCGGCTCCGGCGAGGGTACGGAGGCAGCCGGAGATCTTCTGCCGCAGCTTGATCATGCGAATGTCACGTTCGGAGCCGTTGTTGTCGGCGGGGATCCGCCAGTCGGTGGTGAAGCGGAGGTAGTCGTCTTGCCGGTTGATCAGTCTGCGGGCGAGTGCGTTGTGCTTGCACGCCAGCGCATCCACTCGATCGGCGGTCTGGGTGATCCCGACCTGGGCGGCGGAACGGTAGCGGCGGATCTGGATGGTCAGCGCGTCGGCATCCACCGCGTCGGCACCGGCGGCGATCGCCTCGGCCACCAGGTGTTGCATCGCGACGAGCGCGTCAGCGACCTGGGTTGCCCAGCACCATGGGCTCTCCGGCGGCACGGTTTCGGTCACGGCCTGCAATTCGCGCAGCGCGTGGGCACAGCAGAGTTGATGGTCGGCATCGAGGTAGGTGTCATACGGTGCCCACGCGTCGTGCACGGCGACCCCACGGAACCGACCGAGCACACCGGCGTCGTCGATACCCGCGCGGCCGCGTTTGGGGTGACACGTGATCAGGGTGTACTTCTCAGTGCGGGCGCAGTGCACCCAGTGCAGCGTCCCGGCGACGCGAAGCCCGGTCTCGTCGAACCCGGCCACTGCGGCCGCTGCAATCAGGTCACGCAGACGGGTCAGGAAGTCGGTCAACCCGTCGGCGGCGCGTGCGGTCATCGCTGCCACCGTGCCCTGCGAGATCGGGGTACCGAACAGCTCAGCCAACGCGGTCGCGGTGCGTTTCTTCGACAGGAACTGCCCGACATACAGATAGAGGACGATCGCGGTGATCCGCGGCCCGTACTGCACCGGCGCCGTCACCCCAGCCGGCGCTGCGCCGCAGGTGGTGGTCCCACACTCACAGCGGCGCGCGATGAGCTGGTGCTCGGTCACCCGCACCGTGATCGGCGGCAGATCGAACACCTGCCGCCGCTCCACCCCGACCTCCGCCGCGAAGGCCAGATCCGCACCACAACCGGAACAAGGACCGGGCTCATGCCGCACTCGCTCATGCGGATCGGTGACCTGCGCCAGCGTCGACCCCGGATGCCCGGACTGCCCGCCCGGCTTGCGGCCGCTCCTGCGCCGCAACGACTTCGGCGCCGGCTTCACAAACGGCGAATCCGATGACGGTGGCTTCGACGAGTTCCGGCTGTTCTGCCCCAACTGCCGCCGGAGTTCAGCGTTCTCGGCCCGCAAAGCAGCGACCTCAACCCGCAACTCCTCGATCACCGCCGCCTGCCGCACCACCAGGGCGGCAAGCTCGTCATACGACGGACGCCCATCCCCGGCCTGCACAACAAGATCATCTCACGGGGGCAAACACACCCCGGAAACGACCTGACCAGTTACCACCCGATAACCCATCCGATCACTGCATCTAAAAACCAGCTGGTCCAGGCTCCACGAAATCCGCTGCTCGACATGTTCAAGGGGCTGACCAGGAAGGAATAGCGGTCAGGTGGTGGTGGTCGTCGGGCCGCATGCCTAGAATGCCAGTATGACTGGCGCCCGGTTGAACCAGCGGACCGGGACAGCGCTTCTCGGCGTGGGAATCGTCTCGCTCGAGTTTGCTGCTGCGGTAACCAATTTCGTCGCCTCCACGCTGCTACCCGTGGTATCCACTGCTCTGGGTGCGCGCAATAGCCTTGCCCTTTTGATCGCGGGGTCGACGCTGGGGTTGTTCGTGGCGCTACCGCTGGCGAGCCGGGTTCTCCGCCTGCTCGGCACCAACGGCACCCTGGGGACAGGAATCCTCGCCTACATTGGTGGGCTCGTCCTTGCTGCCACCGCGCAAACCGCGTGGATTTTTGCCGTGGGACAGTTCGCAAACGGGCTCGCCAGCGGGCTCCTGGCGGTGTTCGGCATCAGTTCCGCGATCCGGCACCTTAGCGAGCAACTGCGCATGCGCGTGGTGGCGGCGTCGTCGGCGATGTGGATCCTGCCCGCTCTGGTCGGTCCAGCCGCCACCCTGGGGCTGGAGCACCTCGTGGGCTGGCGTTGGACTCTGCTCGTCCCGGTGCCGTTCGTCCTCCTGGGACGACTCCTCGTGATGCGTGCCGTCCGTGACGACCCTCCAGACGAGTCCGAACACCGTCCGCTGGCGCGGACACTGTTGATCCCGTTGGGCGCCGCGAGTGTAGTGCTGAGCATGGGGTGGTGGCCGCTCGCGATCATCGGCGCCGTGATCGCACTGGCGGGAATGATCACGATCCTGCCCGAGGGAACGGCGCGCTTCCGGCCGGAAACCCCAGCCGCCCTCGGCACGATGGTCCTGTTCGCAATCGGCTACTTCGGCGCGGACAGCCTGATCACCGTGCTGCTGACGTCCGGCCTCGGGATAAGCCTCGGAAAGGCCGTGATCGTCCTGAGCGCAGCCCCGTTGGGCTGGGGCGTGACCAGCCTATTCGCCACCCAGTTCGTGTCGGAGCGCAGCAAGCACCGCTTTCCCGCCATCGGTCTGGGTCTAGCCGCCCTCGGAACGGCCGTGCTGGCCGTGGGGCTGGTCGTCGCCATACCGTTCACAATGATGGTCGCCGCTTGGGCTGTCGGCGGAATCGGCATCGGGCTGGCGTATCCGGTCATGTACATAAGGGCGACGACCGCAGGCGCGAGTGGCTTCACGGCGGTGGAACTCGCCACTGCGGTCATCACAGCCGAGTGCACCGGGCAGTTGCTGGGACGGGCGATCGGCGGCACCCTCAGCTCGGCCGACAGCTTCAATGGGCTGCTGGCCTCCTACGTGTTGTTCACGGTCGTGTTGACGGCTGCTGCGGGGACTACGCGCCGAAGGGCGATCACCGATAGTCCCCGCCCGTCTGACATCTGACCAATTCGGTCAAGGTCATCACCCTCCTCCTGAGGAGGACATTACGCTGCCGGATGAGAGCGTCGACGCTTGTGCGCGCCGGACAGTTGCTGCACAGGGTGGCCCGACCGGACATCCCGGAAATAGCCAGGGGTGCTCCGGCATGGCGGTGTTGTGGATCTCGGACGATCTCCGGTGGATCGAGCGGCTGTGCCGAGGAGCCGGCGACCCGAGGCGGACGCTGCCCAAGCGGTAGCAGATCGGCCCGCCACTGCACTCGATCGGACGCGTGGTCTAGGAGTCGCTAGATGAAGCCATCGAGGGCGACTGTAAATCATGTGCCACAGATTCTAATTTTAGGGACACTCGCTTTCGATCACTCCAGCAGGTTCGCGGTCCAGGTGAGCGAGGAGGCCACCTGCTCCTCGTCTATCGAGTGCGACACCATGATGTCGCCAGCCAGCACCGCTTCGTGCGCCTCCGCGGAAATGTGGTTCCAACGCCAGACACGCTACTGAGCGCTAGGACCGGCGCGCCGCGGCGGCCGAATCCCGGAATTCCCGATCGCGGTGCCGCAGCTGTGCAAGGGCGCCCTGATGTCCGCGCCGTGGCGGCACCTGCCGTTGACATCCCATCCCGCGGACGCGCTCACCTCCGCCACCGGTACCGGCGCAGCACCGGGGCCCCAGGCTGGCACCGCGACCTCGAGTCTGTGCCGATGTGGCTGCCGGCCGGCGGCGCTAGCGGGGTGGTGGCGGTTCTCACGGCGGGCTGGCCCGGGGCGCCGTGCCGACCGCCGCGATCTGCCGCGGCCTTCGCCTCGTGGCCGCGGCGGCCGGGGCCGGGGCCGGGCGGACGTGGTGCGAGGAGCAGGCGGAACTGCTGCTCGCCCGCGGTCTCGGCCACCTGCGGCAGGCAGGACCGGTGGAGGCGGACGAGCCGGCCGGGTTCGCCAGGACCGTGACGCGCTGCCGTCGTGCCTCCCCAGCCGGCCGGGCGCTGAGCTACGGCCGCAGGACGAGCTTCCCGGCGGCGTGACCGCTCGCGCTCAGCTCCTGCGCCTTCGCAGCGTCCTCCAGCGGAAGGCTCTGCGCGATGCGCACCGTGAGCTTGCCGTCGGCTGCGAGGCGGGCGTACTCGCCGAGACGGGAACCGAACAGGGCGCCGGGGCTGGAGAAGGTGACGCCCAGCTCGGCGGCCTTCGTATCTGCGATGGTGATGATCCGGTCGGTGCCGCCGCGCAGGTCGATCGACACCTCCAGGTCGCCCGCCCCCGCGGCGTCGTACACGGCGTCGATGCCCTGCGGTGCGGCCTCGCGGACCCGGTCGGCGAGGCCGGCGCCGTAGGCGACCGGGATCGCGCCCAGCGAGCGCAGGTAGTCGTGGTTGCCGGGGGAGGCGGTGCCGATGACCGTGGCGCCGCGGGCGACCGCGAGCTGAACACCGACGGCGCCGGACACACCCGCGGCTCCGTGCAGCAGGAGCGTGTCGCCTTCCCCGACGCCGAGGGCGTCGAGCACGCGGACCGAGGTCTCGACGGCGACGGGCAGCGCCGCGGCGAGGTCCCAGTCGAGGTCCGCGGGCTTCGGGCCGAAGTCGACGGCCAGCGCGTGCTCGGCGTACGCGCCGGTGACGGTCCAGCCCAGGACCTCGTCACCCACCGCGACGCCGGTCACGCCTTCGCCGACCTCGTCGACGACGCCGGCCGCCTCCACGCCGGGGATCACCGGGAACGGCGGCGTCACCTGCGGCCTCCACCCGTTGCGGATCTTGGAGTCGAGCGGGTTGACCCCTGCCGCCACGACCTTCAGCCGAACCTGCCCGGGTCCGGCGTGCGGCTCGTCGACCTCTGCGAGGCGGAGGACTTCCGGGCCGCCGAACTCGGTGTAGGTGATCGCCTTCATGTCCTGCTCCAATGCTCGTCGCTCCAAGTGAAAGATCAACTTGGCCGGGACCGGCGGCGGCCGCACCGGCACTTCGGCTGGTTCAGGCTCGGAGGCTCAGGAGCCAGCCACGTTTGCGGGCGCGGTCCAGCCAGTGGATCGGATCCACTCGGCCAGGTCGAGGGTGGCCGGCTCGATCGCCCGCACCACCGCAAGATCCGACGGGTGTTCCGCCGCCTTCGCGAACTGGCGGAACATCGCCCTGTCGAGGTCGCTGGGAAGCACGCTCAACGGGAGGGCCTCGTACCGTGCCGGGAGCCCGGCGCGCGCGCCGAACGCCGCGGCGATCTGAGGGCCCGTCAGCTCGTCGCCGACGAGCTCAACGGCTCCGCCAGGTGCCTCCGCGGTGTCGAGCAGGAGCGCGGCGGCGACCCGGCCGATGTCCCTGACCGAGATCATCTTCACGGCGACGTCCTCCGGCAGCGGCAGCCTCAGCACGATCTCTCCGTGCTCCAGGCTCGGTGCCATCACCTCCATGAAGGGGGCCGGGCGAACCATCGCGGCCCTGAGGCCGGACTTCCTCAGGTGCTCCTCGATCGAGTGCTTCGAGTCGTGGTGCGGCACACCCGACTCCCGGTCCGCGCCGAAGGCCGAGTTGAACACGACGTGCGGGACGCGTGCCGCGACCGCCGCGTCGACGAGCGCGGTGCCGATGCGGATCTCCGTCTCGACCTCTTCGAGGTTGTCCGCCGCCGGGGTCATGAAGTAGAACGCCTCGACCGCCGTCAGCGCGGCGGCCAACGACGCCGGGTCGTCGGTCCGAATGGCCGCCAGCTCGACACCGCGGGCGGCCAGCGCCTGAGCCCGGTCGGACTGCGGGTTGCGGACCAGGGCCCGCACCGGGGCCTGGTGGTCCAGCAGCGCGTCGACCACCGCCCCGCCCTGTTGCCCCGTCGCGCCGAAGACTGCGATCGTGCCGATCGTCTGTGTGGCGGTGGGGGAGGACGACGCGGGCGCGGCGTCCTCGAGCTTGATCTGTCGTGACATGTCTCCACGATGCGTCTGCGGCGCCAGGCGCACCACCGGTATCGCGCCAGGTTTTTCCGATAACCCGCCAGTGCCGGGTAGTCTCGATCGCGTGTCCGACCCCAGCGGCGAGCCGAGCTTCTGCACCGACGATGCGCCGTTGTCGGCGCCGCTGGCCCATGGCGCCGACGTGGCCGCGCACTTCCACGACCACGGCCAGCTCCGCTACGCCGCACGTGGGGCCCTGGTCACAGCCACCCAGGTGGGCACCTGGGTGGCGCCGGCCAGCCGGATCATGTGGGTGCCGCCCTTCGCGGTGCACAGCAGCAAGGCGTACGGCGAGACGGACATCCGGGTGCTGTCGCTGCCCGTGACGCTGACCGGACAGCTGCCGGCCGAGCCGTCGGTCTTCGTGGCGAGCGCGTTGCTGCGCGAGGCCTATCTGGCGCTGATGAGCGAGGGCGAGCCGCTGGAGAGCCCCCGTGCGCGACTGCTGATCGACGTCGTACTCGCCGAGCTCGCCCGCGCCGCACAGGAGCCGCTGCGCCCTGCTGCGCACCCAACGGGCGCTGATCGAGCTCAGCGACGGTGCCTCGGTCACCGACACGGCGATCCGGCTGGGCTGGTCGGACCCCAGCAGCTTCATCGACGCCTTCACCGAGCTGGTCGGTCAGACACCCGGCCGCTATCGCTCGTCGGCTCGGTCCTCCCGCAGCTCCCATGGGTGAGAGGTTGGCGGGGTAGCCGTAGTTCCCGGCGGAACATCGGAGGCAGCCCAATGGTGCCGGAGCCCACGCTGGAAGGGTGACTCCCTCCTCCACCACCCAGAGCTCCTCGCCGGATCGACGGCCGGTGCGACGCTGAGCGACCTCAGTGTCCGGTCGCTGACGCGGCACAGCTCGTCGGAGGCGTTCGTCGCGGGCGCTGGTGCGCCTCCTGCTCCCCAGCCGCGCTCTCCCCGATCGGCGCGGTGACGCGTCGAAGAGCAGAGGCCGTCCCGCAGCACCTTCTGCCAGCCGAACGGCCTGCTACCACGCTTGTCACCGAGCGCGGGTTCTGACCGGCAGACCTTCCCGTCGTGTGATCAACGGCGGCAATACGTCAAGTCGAGCACGTGCACGCCCGAGATTCGGCGTACCGGGCCACGGTGCCATCGGAGATCTACGTGACGGAGTAAGTGAACGCCACGGCGGAACGGCGGACATTGAGACGATCAGGTGATTCTCGTGCTCGCAGTTTTCCGCCAGCTCCCGTTCCGGCAAAGTCGAATCGCACCCCGACTCGACTCAGGAGCGCAGCGCGTGCCCTTCAACCCGAACCAGCCCAGAGGCCCGGACGGCAAATGGATCAAGAAAGGTAGCGTTCTCGGCGCGGCCGTCTTGGCGACAGTTGTGGCGGCAGCGAGCGGCGGAGACGTTGTCACTTCGGTCGGCGCCGGGCTCGACGCTGCGACGACCCGGAGCGTGTCCGACGCGGACACGGCCAACAGCAAGAAAGCCGCACGGAACGGCGATCGCGCCGAGGCATGGCGACGGCTGACTCTCAAGGAGATCAGGAAGGAGATCAAGAACGACCTGCGGTGCGCCGTCCAGTCGTTCGGCCAGGTTCAGCAGTTCTTCCTGCGTCATCCGTGCGACAAGCTCGACCAGCTGCTGTTCGTCGTGCAGGACAAGAACGGAAACACGATCGCCGGCTCGGTCACGTGGGTGAAGATGCCGTCGGCCGAATCAGCCACACAGCTCGGCCGGCTGGAAGACACGTACGGATCCGGGGACGTGACTCCGTTCGCAACGGAGATTCTCGAAGCAGGCGGCTTCCGTTTCACCGGAAAGCACTACCGGTCGCGGCTGGACGGGAAGCTGGTCGTCATCGCCGAAACCGACCCGATCAAAGGCCACCCATCCGACGCGTTCCTCAAGCAGGTCGCCGACGTCGCGGACGTCCTCCCACCGCCGTGACGACGTGGGCTGGTCCGCTGAGGAGTCCACAGCTTCGGCTTCGGCCGCACCGCCGGCGGCAACTCGACCAGCTTCGCCACGTTGTGCGTCAGCAGGCCCTGGTCCACCGCCGGCCGCAAGATCGCACGCAACGTCTCCTTGATTCGACGCAGCGACGCCGGACCGACCGGACGCTGCCACTTCACCGCCTCGACCTTCCGCGGATCACGGCTGGCCCGGTATTCGGCGATCAGCTCGTTGCGCTCCACGATCGCCTCGACCGGCGTCCGCTGTACGCACCGACCCGGATGGCTCAGGCGGTCGTCGTCGGCGCGCGCGACCGCTGCCGGCAGCTGCTCGAATCGCCCGTGCCCGCGGCAACCTCGTCGGAGATCACGTCCTGAACCGTCCAGGGCTGGGCTGGGTGAAGAACGCTCCTGCGAACAGGTGGTGGTTGTCCCTCGTCGGGGTGTAGCTGTGCTGGATTCGGGAACGGCGGGCAGCCGGGGCGCGAAGATCCCCTGTGGACTGTTCCGCGGGTTCGGTCAGGAAGGCAGCTGGCGATGGGTGTGTCTCGACGATCGGTTTTGGGCGGCGTGCTGTCGTCGCCGTTGCTGGCGGCCACGGCCTTGTCCCCTTCTGCTGACGCGGCCGAAGTGCTGGGCACGGCCCAGGACGGGTGGCTCGAGATCCTGTGGACTGCACTGGTCCAGACCGAGACCGACCGGCGTGGCACGACCGTGGAGGCCATCGCCCCGGCTGAGCTGATCCAGCGCGACGGCCGGCGAGGACTGCGGTTTCCCCTGCGTTCGGCGCAAGGCGATCCCGCCCTCGCCAACCCCGCCCACGCCCAGGGCACGGCTGCCGCGGACGGTGGCTTCGTCCTGCGGGAAGCCGCCGCCGAGGTGCGGGTCACCCGGCTGGCGGGTGATGTCCGGGACGAGCAGATGTCGGCTCGCTACATGGTCAACAACGTCGACAGCGGCGTGCGGCCGATGTTCACTTGGCACACGGCAGAGGGTGTCCTGTCTGTCGTTCCCGGTGTGCTGGGGGCGCCGGCGACCTTGAAGATGTCCAACCTGCCCGTGCGCATGACGCGGGAGATGGTGGACCTGGTCACGACGTCGATGCGGTCGTTCGGTTTCCCGGACATCACCACCGACACGGTGGTCGCCCACGTGACCATCCAGGGGAGTTACCTCTCACCGTTGTCCTGATCCCCGCTCCCCGCCACCAGCCGTGAGTGGTCCACATAGGACTCAAGGTTGGGGCTTGTCGTCCGCGGGTGTGCTCGGTTTGCGCGTGGGGGAACGTCCGGTACGCAGTGTTGTGGTGTCGATGATGGCTGCTGGAAGGTCCGGAGTATGACGATTTCTGCCGCACCCGCGCCCGCGCGACCGTCGGATTGGCCGGACGGCAAGGGTGTGGTGGATCTCGCCCCGGACGATCGGCCGCACCTGTCCGCCGGGGTGGAGTGCTGGCAGCTGCACTTCCACGCGACCGATGCCGAAGGCCGGGAGTTCTCGGGATTCGTGGTGTTCGTCGCCTCCGCCTACCGCGACACCGCGGATGCGGGCGAGATCGAGCGGGGCCATGTGGTCTCGTGGGGTCTGTACGACGTCACCGCGGACCGGTACGTCTGGGACGCCGCGTTGGACCGGGACGGCTTGCGGTTCGGCCGGGAACTGCTGCGCGAGACCGACGTGGTCGAGCCCAACCTGCGCCGGGCCATGCTGGAAGTGCTGGACCGGGACGTCCCGATACCGCCGGAACGGTTGCTCGTCGAGCCGGTGTCGGTTCGGTGGGACGATCTCGCGCTGACCTACGGCGAAGCAGCCTCGCTGACACGCCAGCACGACGGGTCCTACCGGGTGCCGGCGCGCTCCGCCGACGGAAGCTGTGGATTCGACGTGGCTTTCGAGCCGACCAAGCCCACCATCCGGTTCGGCGTGGACGGCGTGATCCCCGGCAGCCGCGGAGATACGGCCGGATCGATGTTCCACTACTTCGTCCCCCGCGGCACGGTGACCGGTGCGGTCGTGACCGGAGGTGAGGCGCGCCCGATCAGCTCGGGCATCGGGTGGTACCACCACCAGTTCGGTGATCGGATCCGCTCCCTGCGCATGCCACTCGATGCCGTGGAGGTGATGGAGCGCTGCTGGTGGTGGGTGGGCGTACACCTGGACAACGGCTGGGACCTGACTGTGTACGTGGTGCTGGACTGGAATCGGGATGAGGACCGAGCCGTGGAACGATGCCGGTTCGCGGTCGCCATCGCCGCCACCGGCGAGTCCATCCCGCTGGACGACCTGGACTGCGCGGGCACCGAGGAACGGATCTCCGTGCAGTCCTTCGCGGAGTATCCGACGGTGTGGCGACTGCGCAGCGTCCAAGCCGGACTCGACCTGACCCTGACCGCGGTCTCACCGCGACAGGAGTGCATCACCTTCACCCTGGGCGATTTCTGGAAAGGCCGGGTCTCTGTGTCGGGCACCGCGGCCGGTTCGACGGTGCACGGCACGGGGTTCGCCGAGGTCCTGCCGGCCCGCCGCCGAGCCTCCATGGAACACCTGCTGGCCGGCCCCGCCCGGCACGTCCGGCGCCTGATCCGGGAGCTGTATCCCGATCGCGTCGACGCGGCCACGGCCGGCGGGCTCGTCGGCTCCACCGACCCCGTCCTGCTCAGCCACCTGCCCTACGACGACCTGGGCGCGGCGCTGGTGCGGCCGGTGCGGCACCTGGTCGACCACGGCGGCAAGTGCTGGCGCCCGTACATGTTCATGGTCGCCCTGCATCTGGCCGGCGGCGACGGGGAACGCTTCCACACCATCATGAGCGCCGCCGAGTTGCTCCACGTGGGATCGGAGATCGTCGACGACATCGAGGACGGCTCAACGGTGCGCCGCGGCGCACCCACCGCACACCAGGTCGTGGGCGAGGCACTGGCCATCAACGCCGGCTGCGCCGCGTACTTCGCCTTCGACCGGGTCGCGCGCACCATCGACGGCGTCGACGAGCCGACCTGGCACAAGATCTACCAAACATACGGCGCGATCCTGCGGGCGGGGCACGCCGGGCAAGCCCTGGACCTCTACGGGCACACCGACGCGATGACACACGCAATCGAGACCGGCGATCCCGAACCCCTGAGCCAGCGGCTGATCGTGACCTACCGGCTCAAAACCGCCGCC